>JAZUJB010000096.1:0-56469 GCA_045642545.1 Oscillospiraceae bacterium | reverse complement strand
CAACAAGGTCGAGCTCGGCAAGAAGGTTGCAGTTATCGGCGGCGGCAATGTTGCAATGGATGTTGCAAGAGCTGCTATCCGTCTCGGTGCAGATGTAACCGTCGTTTACCGCAGAAAAGAAGAGAATATGCCCGCTGACCCTGAAGAGGTTGCAGAGGCAAAGGCAGAGGGCGTAAAGTTCGTATTCGAGCACAAGCCCGTTGAGATTATCGGCAAGGCCGGCAAGGTCAGCGCACTCAAGTGCGATGCAGGCGAGGTCAAGGCTGACTCAGTCATCTGCGCAATCGGTCAGAAGGTCGATTGGGGCAAGCTCGATATCGGTGAGCTCAAGACCACCGAAAAGGGCACCGCAATTGCTGACGAGCTCACCTATCAGACCGCACAGCCCGACATCTTCGTCGGCGGCGATGTCTACACCGGTCCTAAGTTTGCAATCGATGCAATCGCAGCAGGCAAAGAAGCAGCTATCTCCCTGCACCGCTATGTACATCCCGGTCAGACTCTCACTGCAGGCCGCGACCGCAGAATTTACCGCGAGCTCGATAAAGAGCACGCACTTGTCGGCGTAGGCGGCTTTGACCACGGCAAGCGTCAGATTCACGGCTACAACGAGGCAAAGGCTAACACCTTCTCCGATACGCGTGTTACCTTCACCGAGGAGCAGGTACGCAAGGAAACCGCGCGCTGCCTCGGCTGCGGCGCAACCAAGGTTGATGATTACCTGTGCATCGGCTGCGGTCTTTGCACCACAAAGTGCAAGTTTGATGCAATCAAGCTCAAGAAGGTTCGCAACTGGCATGCAGGCACCTTCGAGACCTTGCCCATCAAGATGGCCGAGGGTCTTGTAAAGCGCAGCGGCAACATCATCAAGAAGGCTGTTAAGAAGTAATGCACGAGCTTGGTATATGCGACGCACTGCTTAAGATGGTCGACGGCATTGTAAAGGACGAACAGCTTGAGGGCGTTAACAAAATCACTGTTGAGGTCGGTATGCTTTCGGGCGTAATGCCCGCATTTCTCAGCGATTGCTGGGTGGCTGTTTCCGACGGCACGGCATACGCCGACACCGAGTTTGTTGTCGAGTCTGTACCCGGCACTGCGGAATGTCTTGACTGCGGAGCCGTATTTGAAGCAGACCTCGAAAAGCTTGTCTGTCCCGAGTGCGGCGGCAATAAGCTCAATCCGCTGACCGGCCGCGACCTGACTATAAAAGAAATTGAAGCGTATTAACAAACTCAGCGCTCAGAGTTATTCTCTGAGCGCTGTTTTTTGACTAGATATCCACTATGTGCTATAATTTGCACATTGATATTTCAGGAGATTTTTATGAAACCGTTTTTTGAGCAGGTATATGGCATTGTTGAAAAAATACCGTACGGCAAGGTAGTATCATACGGTCAGCTCGCCTGGATGCTCGGTTCTCCGAGAGCAGCAAGGCAGGTCGGATGGGCAATGCGTTGCTGCCCCGATGAGCTACCGTGGCAGAGAGTCGTCAAGGCTGACGGTGAGATTACGGGCGGCGAATACGCCGAGCTTCGCAGAGCGCGGCTTGAGGCTGAGGGTATTCCCTTCCTGCCCGACGGCAGAGTTGATATGGAAAAGTGCCGCTGGCTCGGTTGACAGTCATTTGGAAGAAGTCTAAAATTTTTGAATATAATACGAAAGGACAGTCAGTATGGAAATTCTCAACAAATTCAGAAAAGCAGCAAGAACAAGAGCTGCCATCGGTCTGATGATTATAGGTCTTCTGTTTGTAGTAATCAGCATTTTTATGATGCGTGGCCCGAAGGTTGAATATGTCCCCGCAACCGCAACGATTGTTGACATTCAGTCCGAATATGATCTTGCTCAGGAGACTGATGTATATACCGTTCTCGTTGACTACACAGTCGACGGTGTAGACTACAAAAACATTGAATACGGCAGCTACAACTCATCTATGGCTGTCGGCGACACTGTGGACATTGAATACGATCCCGCCGATCCCTCTCACATACAGGCTCCCGGCTCCGGATTTATTGTCTACATCGTTCTTGCGGTGGGTGTCATCGCATTTGTCGCCGGCATCATCTCTACAGTCAAGAGCATTAAGCAGCGTTCTTCCGATATGAACGAGTACAATCGCGTAGATATGAGCAATGTTTCCGAGGAAGAGATTGAAGAAATCAGAAACAGCGCTGAGCCGACAAACAGCTATGTATTCCACTTTGACAAAAACATTAAGCAGGGTTATCAGCTTGAAGATGCCGAGCATCGTAAGATTTACGAAGCAAATATGACCAGGTTCTCCGTAGCAAAGCCCTTTGAATTTGAGTTCATCAATCACATTTCATATAGCGTCAAGACAATGGAAATCGGACACACCATTTCAAAGTCTGTGGGTCTGGGTCAAGGCCACTTCAGCTACGAAGTTCCCATCAGCTCATCATTCACCATTGACGGTGTAAGCAACTGGGAGTATCTCGCAGCAAAAGGCTTCGGCTTTGATTTCAGAATGAATGGCATAAAGCCCTGCTTCGATGTTCTCCACTACGGAGTTAAGGTCGCATACATCGAAACCGCAGGCACCGAGATTCTCAACGGCAATTCCGGGAACCCGCTCTCCAGGATACCCGTAAACGGTCTGTTCCGCGTAGAGTGCAGTAATTCCGACCTTGACATGGTATTTATGACCTGCTTCTCCATCGCAAGAGCTATCTTCTACGAAAATATGTAACTGAAAATAAAAAAGGAAGTCCGAAACGGACTTCCTTTTTTATGGCACCCCCGGCGAGACTCGAACTCACTGCGCCTTCGGCCGCAGTGCGGACGCTATGTCCCCACTCGCTCGCCCGTGCAGGCACGGGCAACCGCTCGGGGATGACACGGTAGTGATTTCTAAACTAAAAAGCACCGCAAAAGCGGTGCTTTTTTACTATGGCACCCCCGGCGAGACTCGAACTCACTACCTTGCGCTTAGGAGGCGCACGCTCTATCCCGGTGAGCTACGGAGGCACAGTGGATTCATTTTAACCCAGTGAGCATCAATTGTCAACACAACTCAATTCCGAACTTTTTGTTATATCTATTGACTTAAGGCTCAAAAAAGGTGATAATACTTTATTATACTTTAATTAGTTTGGGAAGGTTTGCCATGCTGAAACTTAAAGGCATTACAAAGGATTATTCCATAGGCGAGGATACCGTTCACGCGCTCAAGGGCATTGACCTTGAATTCCGCGAGAGCGAGTTTGTCGCCATTCTCGGTCACTCGGGCTGCGGCAAGACAACACTGCTGAACATCATCGGCGGTCTTGATACCTACACCGACGGTGACCTCATTATTAACGGCCGCTCAACAAAGGACTACTCTGACAGAGACTGGGACAGCTACCGCAATCACTCAATCGGCTTCGTTTTCCAGTCATACAATCTCATTCCGCATCAGACGGTTCTTTCCAATGTTGAGCTTGCGCTCACTCTGTCGGGTGTTTCAAAGGCTGAACGCCGCGAGCGTGCTATTCACGCGCTTGAGCAGGTTGGTCTGGGCGACCAGCTGAACAAGAAGCCCAATCAGATGTCCGGCGGACAGATGCAGCGAGTGGCAATTGCGCGAGCGCTTGTAAACGACCCCGACATTCTGCTTGCCGACGAGCCCACGGGTGCTCTCGACTCAGACACGAGCGTTCAGATTATGGAGATTCTCAAGAACATCTCCAAGGATAAGCTCATCATAATGGTTACCCACAACCCCGAGCTTGCCGAGGACTACGCCTCGCGCATTATCCGCCTCAAGGACGGTCTTATCACCGATGACACCGAACCGTACACCGCTGAGGCTGACACCGACTCGGGTATGAGTCTTAAAAAGACCGCAATGAGCTACATCACCGCGCTGTCGCTGTCGCTGAACAACCTTATGACCAAGAAGGGCCGCACCCTGCTTACCTCATTTGCTGGCAGTATAGGCATCATCGGCATCGCGCTTATACTCTCAATCTCAACGGGCGTAAACAACTACATCGACAAGGTGCAGGAGGACACTCTCTCCACCTACCCGCTTACCATTATGGCGGAAACCGTTGATATGTCCGAGCTTATGACCACTCTTATGGGCCTTAATTCCGAGGACGCGGAAAACACGCACGATGACGATGCGGTATACGCAAACACCATCATGTACGATATGATGAGTGCCATGTCCAACACCGAGGTGCAGACCAATAATCTGCGCGCGTTTAAGGATTACATCGATGAACAGATGAGCGGCGACACTCCGATGAGTCAGCATGTTTCCAATATTCAGTACAGCTACAATCTGCCGATGAATCTCTACACCAAGGACGCAGACGGCAAGATTATTCAGTCCGATGTTATGGCTCTGTTCAGTTCTATGCGAGCAGGCGTAATCGGCGAGGATGCCGAGCAGTCGGTTAACGCTTCCATGAACGATATGTTCAGTGCATCCGGCGTTTCCGCTACCTCAAGCCAGTTCAATGTATGGCAGGAGATGCTGCCCGGCGACGGAGATGAGCTTGTAAGCAGTCTGATGCGTCAGCAGTACGATGTGCTTTACGGCGCATGGCCCGAAAACTACGACGAGGTTGTTCTCATCGTTGACCAGAACAACGAGGTATCCGACCTTGTTCTGTACGCGCTCGGCCTTAAATCCGCCAACGAAATGATGAGCGCAATGACTCAGTATATGACGGGCGAAGAGGTTGAAAACAGCAAAGTCGAAAGCTGGAGCTACTCTGACATCTGCAATCAGACCTTCCGTCTTATTCTCCCTGCCGACTGCTACCAGCTCGACCCCGTAACCGGCAAGTACATTAACATCAGCAGCGATGACCTCGGTCTGAAGACACTGTACAACAATGCAATGGAGCTTAAGATTGTCGGTGTTGTCCGTCAGAGTGCCGAGTCTGTCAGCGGAATGATGGAATCCGGCTCAATCGGCTATACCAACGCGCTGACAAAGAAGATTGTTGAGGAAACTGCAGAAAAGCCGCTCGTCAAGGACCAGCTTGCAGACCCCAAAAATGACATTTTCACAGGCCTGCCGTTCAAGGAGGAGGACACCACTCCCTCCGATGAGGAAATCAAGAACACCGTTATTGAGTACTGCAAGGACATAAGCGATGAGAAAAAGGCCGAAATCTATGTAGGCTATATGTCCGTTGCTCCGCAGTCCTACATTGACTCCATAATCGATGAGCAGCTTGACGGCGTAAGCCGCGAGGACATCGAAAAGACCGTTGTTGAAAACTATCCCGAGTACAAGGACATCCTTGAGGCAATGGACGACGATACGCTGTTTGCTTATATGCGTGAGATGATGTCCGCGCAGATTGCGGAGAAATATGCAGAAAGCGTCAAATCCTCAATGAGTTCTCTGCCCACCGCAAGCCTTGCCGAAGCATTCGACAACTGCTATTTCACCGATGAGGGCTACAAGCTGATATACGACAGCTATATGCCCGAAACCTTCTCGGACTCAAGCTACAAGGACAATCTCCGCATTCTCGGCTATGTTGACCTCGACTCCCCTGCCGCAATAAATATCTTCGTTTCCACCTTTGCAGACAAGGACGCAGTCAACGAAATCATCGAGGGCTACAATGACAGTGTTGAAAAAGCGGACAAAATCAGCTACACCGACTATGTCGGATTGATTATGAGCTCCTTCACAAAGATAATCGATCTCATTTTCTATGTTCTCATTGCCTTCGTTGCAATCAGCCTTATCGTATCGAGCATAATGATTGGCATCATCACCTACATCAGTGTTCTTGAACGCAACAAGGAAATCGGTATTCTGCGTGCAATCGGCGCATCAAAGCGCGATATCTCCAGCGTGTTCAATGCTGAAACCGTTATCGTCGGCTTCGGCGCAGGTCTTATCGGTATACTCGTTACAATTCTGCTGTGCATACCGATTAACGCAATCGTACACCACCTGACGAACATCTACTCCATCAATGCAGTGCTTCCGCCGCTTGCAGCAGTTGCACTCGTTGCAATCAGCATGATGCTTACTGTGGTCGCAGGACTTATCCCCTCTCGCGTTGCCGCAAACAAGGACCCCGTTGTAGCACTCAGAACAGAATAAAAAAGCAAAAGCTCCCGAAGGCAATGCCTTTGGGAGCTTTATTATTACTGCAGGCGTGTATTCAGCTCGCACAGAGCGCGGCGGATTGCCGCAAGCTCCTCTGCAATGGGGTCGGATACGCTGACCTGGTCGACCTCGCCTGCGTAGTTTGTCTTGACGCCCTTGCGCTTTACAACTCTTGCGGGTACACCGACAGCAGTGCTGTCAGACGGAATTTCGCTGAGCACTACGGAATTTGCCGCAATACGGCTGTTATCGCCTACCTTGAACGGTCCGAGCACCTTTGCGCCCGTTCCGATAAGGACATTATTACCTATTGTGGGGTGGCGCTTACCGCTGTCCTTGCCCGTACCACCGAGGGTTACTCCGTGGTAGATAAGGCAGTCATCGCCAATCTCCGCAGTTTCGCCTATCACGATGCCCATACCGTGGTCAATCACAAGGCGTCTGCCGATTTTTGCGCCGGGATGAATTTCAATGCCCGTACGATGGCGCGACAGCTGCGAAATTGCTCGTGCAAGGAACTTGAAATCGTGCTCATAGCACCAATGTGCCTTGCGGTGATAGCGCACTGCCTTTACACCGGGATAAAGCAGCAGAATCTCAAGCGGATTTCTCGCTGCAGGGTCTCTTTCCATATATGCATTTACTGTTTCAAACAAATCGCGGAACAACGGTCAGTCCTCCATAAACATCTTAGTGCTGAGATATCTCTCGCCCGTATCGGGGAGAAGCGCAACAACGGTCTTGCCGTAGTTTTCGCTGCGCTTTGCAAGCTCGATTGCCGCGTGAAGTGCCGCGCCCGAGCTTATGCCGACAAGCAGGCCCTCCCTGCGTGCAATTGCTCTGCCGGCTGCATATGCGTCCTCGTCGGTTACGGTCATAATCTCATCAAGGATATCTCTGTCGAGGTTATCGGGCACGAAGTTTGCGCCGATACCCTGAATTCCGTGCGCGCCTGCGCTGCCCTTTGTGAGCAGAGGTGAGCCTGCGGGCTCAACGCCGACTACCTTTATGTTTTTGTTGCGGTGCTTGAGATATTCACCCGTGCCGCTTACCGTGCCGCCCGTGCCGATGCCTGCTACGAAAATATCGACCTTGCCGTCGGTGTCGTTCCAGATTTCGGGGCCGGTTGTAACTCGGTGTGCGGCGGGGTTTGCGGGGTTTTCAAACTGGCCTGCAATGATGCTGCCGGGTATCTCCTTTTTAAGCTCCTCGGCCTTTGCGATTGCACCTACCATACCAAGCTTGCCCTCAGTCAGTACAAGCTCTGCACCGTAGGCTGTCATAAGCAGCTGACGCTCCCTTGACATACTGTCGGGCATTACGATGATAACACGGTAGCCTCTTGCTGCACCGATTGCCGCAAGGCCTATACCCGTGTTGCCGCTTGTGGGCTCAATGATTACGCTGCCCTCGCCTATTATGCCCTTTGCCTCGGCATCGTCGAGCATCGCCTTTGCGACTCTGTCCTTTGCAGAGCCTGCGGGATTTGCCTTTTCAAGCTTGACAAGCAGTCTTGCTGCGAGATTTTCGGACTTTTCAATATTTCTCAGCTCAACAAGAGGGGTATTACCTACTAATTCATCAACGGACTTATATATTTTCATTTTAATTTTCCTTTCATTTCAACAAAAAAGCGACGGCATAATACAGCCGTCGCATAATAATGTAGTGTGTGTTACAAAATCATGGCATGCGACGACAACAACATCGACAGCTACAGATGTTGCAACAGATATTGTTAGCGGTCATTTTGGTCATTGTCATCGCTCCTTTTAATTCCTACAAATTACATAGGTTTTGTTTCCTTGTGTATAATACGCCACAAAAACGGATTTGTCAACAATTCCTACAAAATTTGTGTGAATTAATTTCAGATAAAAAAACTCCCCAACCGAAGGTTGAGGAGTTTTGTATTATTTATCAGTTGTTTCCGCGTGAGGACTTGAGGATGACATCGTGGCTGCCGCCCTCGACGATGCTGACGGAGGATACCAGAGTCAGCTTTGCATCGCGCTTGAGGTCCGCAAGATTGGTTACACCGCAGTTGCACATGGTGGACTTAATCTTGTAAACGCTCTTCTCGAGGTTGTCATGCAGAGGACCTGCGTAGGTTACATAGGAGTCAACGCCTTCCTCAAAGGAGAGCTTGCCGCCGCGGCCGCCCATATCGTAGCGCTGCCAGTTGCGTGCTCGGTTGGAGCCCTCGCCCCAGTATTCCTTGACGAATACGCCGTTAATCATGAGCTTCTCTGTGGGGCTTTCGTCAAAACGGGCAAAGTAGCGGCCCATCATGAGGAAGTCTGCACCCATTGCAAGTGCGAGAGTCATGTGGTAATCGTGTACAAGACCGCCGTCGGAGCATACGGGAACATAGATACCGGTCTTTTCAAAGTATTCATCTCTTGCAGCGGTAACTTCGATGAGTGCGGTTGCCTGACCGCGGCCGATGCCCTTGGTCTCACGAGTGATGCAGATACTGCCGCCGCCGATACCGACCTTAACAAAGTCTGCGCCTGCTTCTGCGAGGAACATAAAGCCGTCACGGTCAACAACATTGCCTGCGCCGACCTTTACAGAGTCGCCGTACTTTGCGCGGATAAACTCAATTGCGGTCTTCTGTCTGTGGGAGTAGCCGTCAGAGGAGTCGAGGCAGACAACATCCACGCCTGCTTCAACGAGTGCGGGAACGCGCTGCTCATAGTCGCGGGTGTTGATACCTGCACCGACGATATAGCGCTTCTGACTGTCGAGAATTTCATTGGGGTTTGCCTTGTGCTCTGAATAGTCCTTGCGGAAGACAAAGTACTGAAGATTGCCCTTTGCATCAATAATGGGCAGAGAGTTCAGCTTATGGTCCCAGATGATATCGTTTGCTTCCTTAAGGGAGGTGCCCTCAGGAGCGGTTACAAGCTTCTCAAGCGGAGTCATGAACTCCTTGACCTTGGTGTCGGTGCTCATACGGCTTACGCGGTAGTCGCGGCTGGAAACGATGCCGAGGAGCTTGCCGTTTGCAGTGCCGTCCTCGGTAACCGCAACGGTGGAGAAGCCGTTCTTCTCTTTAAGGTCGAGAATGTCTGCCAGAGTCTGCTCAGGCTTGACATTTGATGCGGAGGTTACAAAGCCTGCCTTGTAGCTTTTTACTCTTGCTACCATTGCAGCCTCGTCCTCGATAGACTGAGAGCCGTAGATAAAGGATATGCCGCCCTCTTTTGCAAGGGCAATTGCCATGGTGTCATTCGATACCGACTGCATGATTGCTGAGGTAAAAGGCACATTCAGGCTTATTGCGGGCTCTTCGCCCTTCTTGAATTTTACCAGCGGAGTCTTAAGACTTACATTTGCGGGGGTGCATTCTTCACTTGTATAACCCGGGATAAGCAGGTACTCGCTGAATGTTCTTGACGGTTCGTTAAAGTATGTTGCCATGATGTTCCTCCTGAATGTTATTGTTCAGTATCTTCTCACAAATTGCGTGCTGAGTCAACACCAAATTCGACAATTTTTAAAAAATAAATCCGCCGCCGAGTACTTTGTCGCCGTCATACAAAACGGCCGACTGTCCCCTTGCGGGAGCACGCACGGGCTCATCGCAGATAATCCTCACGGTGTCGCCCTCGATATATACCGTGCAGGGCGGATTTTCCCACTTTGTATGCCTTACTCTTACGCTTGCGCGTATAGGCTCAGTCGGCTTTTCGCACAGCCAATTGAACTCGCGCGCATTGACCTCGGTTTTGAACAGTTCTTCCCAAAGCGCAAGCTCTATCTCGTTTTTCTCGGCATTGATGCCCGAAATGTAGAGCTTTCTGCCGTTATGAAGTCCCGCTCTGCGCTGACCTACCGTGTAGCGGTAAATGCCCTCGTGCTGTCCGATTACCTCGCCGTGGAATACAAAATTGCCCTCGGGCGGAAGCTCGGTGCGTCTGCCGAGCCAGCCTATATAGTCCTTATCGGGAATGAAGCAGATTTCCATACTGTCCGGCTTGTGCGCAACGGGCAGATTAAGTCCTGCCGCAAGCTCTCGCACGGCGGTCTTTTCATATTCGCCGAGCGGCAGAACGAGTCTTTCAAGCTGCTCTCGCTTAATGCGGCAGAGCATATAGCTCTGGTCGTTTGACGGCATTCCCTTGTACAGCACCCCGTTTTCCGCTCTTGCGTAATGTCCGGTTGCGATGTTATCGGCGCCGATTTCGTCTGCAAAGCTCAAAAGCGATGCAAACTTCAGCGCAGGGTTGCAGATTATGCAGGGGTTCGGGGTTTCGCCGTCAAGATATGCCTGCATAAAGCGGCTGCACACCAGTCTGTCGAGGTCTGCGTGCACATCCTTTATCTCAAGTGGTATGCCTATAAACTCCGCAGTATTGATTGCGTCGTTTCGGGCATCCTCGCCTGCATTGTCAAGGTACATTCCGATGACCTCGTGGCCTGCCTTTTTAAGTAGTGAGGCGCATACCGCGGAATCGACTCCGCCGGAAAAGCCGAGTACAATCTTGCTCATTTTCTGCCCTCCAGCCACACCATAAGCACGGAAACATCTGCAGGCGAAACGCCTGAAATGCGGCTTGCCTGACCGAAGCTGTGCGGTCTTATCTTCTTGAGCTTCTCACGCGCCTCAAGTCTTAAGCCCGTTACCTCATCATAATCGATATCATCGGGCAGGAGGCGCTTTTCCATTCGTGTAAACTCCTCAACCTGCTTGAGCTGGCGCTTGATATAGCCCTCGTACTTGAGGCTTATCTCCGCCTGATACCACACAGCCTTGGGAAGCTCGGGACGGTCCTTGTCAAACTGCGCGAGCATTGCGTAATCAAGCTGCGGACGGCGGATTAAATCAGCAAGGGAAACACCGCTTGTTACCTCTGCGGTATTCTTCTCTCTTAACAGTGCATTAAGCTCATCTGTCGGACCTATGTGCGTATGCTCAAGGCGCTTTATCTCAAGCTTTACCTGCTCATACTTATCGAGCACCGCCTGATAGCGTTCCTCGGACACAAGACCTATGCGCAGACCTATGCCGCTGAGGCGAAGGTCGGCATTATCCTGACGGTGCAGGAGTCTGTACTCACTGCGCGAGGTCATCATTCGGTAAGGCTCGTTTGTGCCCTTGGTAACGAGGTCGTCAATCAGCGTTCCGATATAGCCGTCGCTGCGCTTGAGCACCATAGGCTCCTCACCCTTGAGCTTCAGCGCGGCATTAACACCCGCAACAAAGCCCTGAACGGCAGCCTCCTCGTATCCCGATGAGCCGTTAAACTGTCCCGCTCCGTAAAGTCCCGAAATTTTCTTGGTTTCAAGCGTGGGATAAAGCTCCGTCGGGTCAACGCAGTCATATTCAATCGCGTAGGCGCAGCGCGTCATCTCCGCGTTCTCAAGTCCTGCGATGGTGTGCAGCATTTCAAGCTGCACCTCCTCGGGCAGCGATGAGGAAAAGCCCTGAATATACAGCTCCTGCGTATTCATTCCCATAGGCTCGACAAAGAGCTGATGGCGGGGCTTGTCCTTAAAGGTCATTATCTTGGTTTCAATGCTCGGGCAGTATCTCGGGCCTACGCCCTCGATTACGCCTGAGTATATGGGGCTGCGGTTAATGTTATCGAGAATAATCTTATGGGTTTTCTCGTTGGTGTATGTCAGGTAGCAAACAGCCTTATTCTCGGGCGGCTGCAGCGTTTCAAAGGAGAAGCCCTCGGGCTCGGCATCGCCCTCCTGCAGCTCCATCTTTGAAAAGTCAACGCTGCGCGCATTTACACGCGGCGGAGTTCCCGTCTTGAAGCGGCGAATATTAAGACCCATATCAACAAGGCAGGCAGTCAGCGAGCGTGCTGCTGCAAGACCGTCGGGACCCTCGGAGCGAATGACCTCGCCGACTATTGTTCTGCCGTCAAGATAAGTGCCGCTTGCAATGATTGCTGCTTTGCACTCGTAGACAGCGCCCGTATGCGTTGTAACCGAGCAGACCGCGCCGTTTTCGGTGCCTATCTCAACAACCTCCGCCTGCTTTGTGCGCAGATTTTCCTGCTGCTCGAGGGTAAGCTTCATTACCTCTTGATAGCGTCTGCGGTCGGCCTGAGCGCGCAGCGAATGCACTGCAGGGCCCTTGCCGCGGTTGAGCATTCTGTACTGAATGCAGGCCTTATCCGCTGCCTTTGCCATCTCGCCGCCGAGCGCATCAAGCTCGCGCACAAGATGTCCCTTGCCCGTACCGCCTATTGCGGGGTTGCAGGGCATATTGCCAACACTGTCAAGATTAACGGTGAAGCATATTGTATCAAGACCGAGGCGCGCAGCGGCAAGCGCGGCCTCAATGCCCGCGTGTCCCGCGCCGATTACGGCTATATCACATTTTCCTGCGTTGTATTTAATCAATTCTTCTCACCTATATTTATATCGTACATTACAAACAGAGTTCCGTTTTTGACCTCAATTGCCGCTTCGCTGCAGTCCATACTGTTGCTGACACCAAGCGGAAAATCGGAGGTGATAACGGCATCGTCAAGCTCATATTTTAGTCCCTTGAGGGATACGCCCTCGGCTTTACCGTCAAGGCAGAACACGGCAACATTGCCCTCTCCCTCAATGCGAATTGAGCTGTTTTTGATTGCAGTCCAAACGCAGTTTTCACCGAAAAGCCAGCCGCGTGCGCCGCGGTTTGCAAGATACTGCAGCGATTGCAGGTTTGCAATCGTGTGGTCGCTTCTCTTTCCGCCGAGTCCGCCGTAGATGAAAAAATGGCGGTAGCCCTTCTCAAGCCCCGTCTTAATGGCAAACACCGTATCGGTATCGTCCTTCTCAACGGGAAGCTGCATCACATTCGGATGCTCGGGTGCAACACCCAGGGAGTCAAAATCTCCGATAACGAGGTCGGGTATTATGTTGTTCTCGCGGCAATATTTATAGCCAGCATCGGCAGCAATGACATAATCGCTGTCGTCGGGAATCTCACGCAGACCGAAAAAGTCGCCTGCTCCGATAATATAACACTCGTGTCCGTTCATCCTTTGCCTCCTGAGTCGTTTGCTGAAATAATACCACAAAACAAGCAAAAATAAAAGATATATTCATATTTGACTTAACCGATTCATCGTGGTATTATGTTAACATAAATCTGTATGGAGGTAAATCATGGTTGATACCCCTGTATTTGACCCCAAAAGCGCATTGGGCAGCAGTCTTGGCAAGCTGACCAAGGATGAGCTCCTCGGACTTGTCAAAAGACTCTGTGAGATTTCCGCAAGCCAGTGCGATGAAAACGGCTTCCGCGGCGGCTTCCGCCCCGGCAACATTGCCATTACCGAATCCGGTGTTATTGTCGGCCCTGCAGACAAGGCAGGCGCGGACGGTTGGACAAAGGACGAGCTTGAATATATGGCTCCTGAGATTTTCTGGAACGGAGCAAAAACCTCCCGCGCTGATGTATATTCAATCGGTCTTATCCTGTTTGTCGGATTAAACTGCGGCAATGTTCCGTTTGTTCCCATGGCAGACTACAAGCCGACGCCCGAGGTCAGAGCAAACGCTCTGCGCACCCGAATGAACGGCGAAAAAATCGATGTACATAATGCAGTTGAGTCTCCCCTTGCCGAGATTGTCGAAAAGGCAATCGCATTTGAGGTAAGCGAAAGATACGCTGATGCTTTGGAGTTCTTAAACGCACTCAGAGCATACTGCGGCGAAGAGCCCATAAAGGAAATCAAGCGCGAGGCTGCTCCCGTAGTAAAGGCAGCTCCCGAAAAGCCCGCTCAGGAGGCTAAGCCCGAGGTCAAGCTCTCCCCCGTCAAGGAGGAAGCTCCCAAGGCGAAGGTCGAGCCCAAGCAGGAAAAGCCCACAGTCGAGAAGGCTGCGGAAGAGGAGCCTGCCAAGAAAAGGCAGAAGCACCCCATTGTTACGGCATATCAGGTCAAGACTCGCAGAGTCAAGTTCGTTACCCTGCTTGTCATTGCACTCCTGCTCTGCGGCACGGCTTATGCAAGTGAGCATATTGACCCCATCGCCCTGTCACACTTCAGCTTCAGCGATATTCTCCCGGCTCCCAAGCCCGAGCCGACTCCCGAGCCTACTCCTGAACCGACTCCTGAGCCCACTCCCGAACCGACTCCTGAGCCTACTCCCGAGCCCACTCCCGAAGTTCCCGTTTATGAGCTGATTGTTGAGGACATAAGCTGGGATAAGGCCGAGCAGAAGTGTATGGAAATGGGCGGCCACCTCGCAACCATCAGCAACGCCGATGAGTACGCAGCCGTCTGTGATTTGCTCAAGGGCGCAAATGTCAAGTATGTTTGGATTGGCTGCTACCGCAACAATGCGGATATTCTCACCTGGACAAGCGGCGCTGAGACCGACTTCTACAAGTGGGCATCCGGCGAGCCTTCCGTTGTAGACAAATACGACGGTGCAAACGAGGACTATCTGATGCTCGTCCGTCAGTCCGATGGCAGTTGGCTTTACAACGACAACCGCATGGACCCCATGGCTGACTACGCAAGATACTACAGCGGCAAAATCGCATACATCTGCCAGCACGGCTAATACAAACGACAAAATCCCCACTGCAAAAGCAGTGGGGATTATTTTGTCTTAAAATGCGTCAAACAGGTTTATCTGCGACTCATCAGGCATTTCGCCGAGTGCGCCGAGGCGCTTGAGCGTATCAAGGTGGCTCTGGCTGACCTTGGGGCAGGCTGCGCTGACCTCTTCAACTGAAATGTAGGTCTGTCCGTCGGCTGTGCATTTCTGCAAATCGCGTGCCGCGGTTTCACCGAGGCCCGATATTGCCACAAACGGCGGCAGAAGCTTGCCGTCATCGGTGATGATGAATTTGACCGCATCGGATTTATACAGGTCGATAGGCGCAAACTCGAATCCGCGCATATTGAACTCGTAGACCGCCTCAAGAGTGGTCATAAGGTCGTCTTCCTTGGCGGTGATATCGGGCTTTTTCTTAAGCTCGTTTATCTTGCGCCTTACCGCATCAGCACCGCCCATCATCATTTCAGCGTCAAAGCCGTCCTTCTGACTGCGGCGGTAGAAATATGCGCTGTAGAACGCGAGCGGCTCATGCACCTTGAACCATGCAATGCGGAACGCCATCATAACATATGCAACGGCGTGTGCCTTCGGGAAAAGGTACTGTATCTTGCGGCAGGATTCAATGTACCACTCGGGAACGCCGAGCGACTGCATCTCTTCAACGATACCGTCGGGCCACGACTTACCCTTATGTATTGCGCCCTTACGGACAGCCTCCATGAACTTGAAGGCGCGCTTGGGTTCCATACCTTTCTGAATGAGGTAAATCATAATATCGTCTCGACAGCCGACGGTTTCGTTAACCGTTGCAATGCCGTTTACGATCAGGTCGCGGATATTGCCCGCCCATACATCGGTGCCGTGTGAGAAGCCTGACAGTCTGACAAGTGTATCAAACTGCGTGGGCTGGGTTTCAACAAGCATCTGACGGGTGAAGGGTGTGCCGAATTCGGGTATGCCGATTGTGCCCGTTTTTCCGATAATGGGGTCATCATCGGGAAGCTTCAGCACAGTCGGGGTTGTGAATATCTGCATAGTTTCGGGGTCTGACAGCAGAATTTTCTTTGCATCAACGCCCGTTGCGTCCTCAAGCATACGAATCATAGTCGGGTCATCGTGACCGAGCTCGTCAAGCTTAAGGAGGTTTGCCTCCATACAGTGATACTCAAAATGTGTGGTGATAATGCCGCTCTTGGGGTCATCGGCGGGATGCTGAACGGGGCAGAAGTCCGTAACATCCATATCCTGCGGAACGACAACAAGTCCGCCGGGGTGCTGACCCGTGGTGCGCTTTACGCCTACAAGGCCCTTTGCAAGTCGGTTTTCCTCCGCCTTTGTGACCTTGAGTTGTCGCTCCTCGAGGTACTTTTTAACATAGCCGTAAGCGGTCTTTTCCGCAAGCGTGCCGATTGTGCCGGCTCTGAAAACATGGTCAGAGCCGAAGAGTTCTTCAGTATATTTATGTGCCTGCGCCTGATATTCGCCCGAGAAGTTAAGGTCGATATCGGGTGTTTTTTCGTTTCCGGGGAAGCCGAGGAAGGTTTCAAACGGGATGTCAAAGCCGTCCTGACGCATAAGCTCGCCGCAGTCGGGGCAGTTTTTCGGAGGCATATCCGCGCCGCAGCCGAAAGAGCCGTCGGTTATGAATTCCGAGTGCTTACACTTCGGGCAGACATAGTGCGGAGGCAGCGAGTTAACCTCGGTGATGCCCGACATATACGCAACAATCGATGAGCCTACACTGCCTCGCGAGCCGACAAGGTAGCCGTGCTCAAGTGAATTCTGAACGAGCTTCTGTGCGCTCATATAAATAACATCGTAGCTGTGGTCGAGAATCGTGTTCAGCTCGGTATCAACGCGGTCCTTGACAATTGCAGGCGGGTTTTCGCCGTAAATTGACTGCATTTTGCCGTAGACAAGGTCCTTGAGCTCCTGCGCGGAGTTTTCAATCTTCGGCGGGAACAGTTCCTTGGGCAGCAGCTCGATTTCATCAACCTGCGCAGCAATTGCGTTCGGGTTTGTGATGACGACCTCCTTTGCAACCTCGTCTCCGAGATATGCAAACTCGTCGAGCATCTGGTTTGTGGTGCGGAAGAATATCGGGCAGCCGCGGTCGGCATCGCTGAATTTCTTTGCAGCCTGCAGTATCTTGCGGTACTGCTCGTCCTCACTGTCGAGGAAGTGGACATCGCTTGCGGCAACTACGGGCTTGCCGAGCTGTCTGCCGATATTGAGTATGCGGCGGTTATAGTCCTGCAGCACAGTTTCATCGCTGACAACGCCGTTATCGATGAGGAAGCGGTTATTGCCGATAGGCTGGATTTCGAGATAGTCGTAGAACGAGGCTATGCGCTTGAGTTCCGCGTCAGATGCGCCGTGCATAACCGCGCCGTATAGCTCACCCATTCCGCAGGAGGAGCCGACAAATATTCCCTCGCGGTGCTTAATCAGCAGGCTCTTGGGTATTGTGGGTGTCTTGTAGAAGTACTTGAGGTATGACTGCGAAACCATCTCGTAGAGATTTTTAAGTCCTACCTTGTTCTTTACAAGCAAAATCATATGGCGCGATTTGCTGTGGTCGGCAGGCTTGATTTCGCGGTAGATGCGCTGAATATCGTTTACCGTTTCCGCGCCCTTTTCAGCGAGCATAGGCAAAAATCTTCCCATTATGCGCGCAACGACAAGCGCATCGTCCGATGCTCTGTGATGGTTAAAGTCGGGCAGGCTCAGACGGTTTGAAACAATGTCGAGCTTATGGCGCTTCAAATCGGGCAAAAGCGCATGGGAAAGCGCAAGCGTATCAAGGTATACAGGCTCAAACTCAATGCCGCAGCGTGCTGCCGCAGATGCCATAAAGCCCGTATCGAAATCAGCATTATGCGCAACAATCGGTCTGCCGCCGACAAACTCGAGGAAGGCCTTCATTGCCTCACCCTCGCTCGGTGCGCCCTTGACATCTTTATCGGTGATGCCCGTCAGCTGCGTAACCTCTGCGGGAATGTGCATTCCCGGGTCTACAAAGGTGTTGAAGCTTTCCTTGACCTCGCCGCCTGCGAAGATTACAGCGCCGATTTCAGTCATGCGGTCAGAGCCTGCATTAAGGCCCGTTGTTTCAATATCAAATGCGACCATTTCGGTGTTTATCGGCAGGTCGCTGCTGCCGTGAACGGCAAGGCTGCCGTCAAGGTCATTTACAAAGTAGCACTCGAGGCCGTAGATAATCTTGACTCCGTGCTTCTTACCTGCCTGCCACATATCGGGGAAGGCCTGAAGAACGCCGTGGTCAGTTACCGCAATTGCGGGGTGGCCCCAATATGCCGCGCGCTTTACGATTTCCTTGGGCTCGGTAAGAGCATCGAGGGTAGAAAATCTTGTATGCATATGAAGCTCAACGCGCTTTTCCTCCGCATCGTCGGTGCGAATTCGCTTTTTGCCCTTCATTATGTGGCGCGGCTCGATTACCATATCCTCATCGTAGCGGCTATAGTTTACAACGCCCGAAACTATGATATGGTCGCCGTTTGAGATTTTGTTGATTACCGACTGGTCGTCCTCGGAGCGCAGATAGCGCGACACGCGGATTGAGCCCGTGAGGTCGGTCATATCAAAGCACAGCACAGCGCCGTCGCGCTTTTGAAGCTTGCGGCTTGTAACATCGAAAACATCGCCCTCGATTACAACATTGCCCGAGTCGAGAGTAAGGCTAGACATCGGAACGGGTGCTTTCTTGATGCTTCTGCCCATAAGCACCTCGCCCGTGGGCTTTGCAGGGGCTGCTCCCTCCTGCTTGGGCGGAGTGTATGCCGCCTTCGGCTTGGGGTAATCGGCCTTTATCTCAACATTTCTGAGGCCGTAATCGCAGCGAAGCCTGTTGCACAGAGCCTCAAGCTCTGCAGGTGCGGGAATGCGCACGAAATAAGCGGCAATGCTCATCGTCTGCTCTGCCGTGCTGACCGCAACATCGGTTACATATGCTTTTTCAAGTCCGCCGCAGCTTGCCTTAAGGCCCGCCGTGCTCGGAAATATTTCAAGAAAAGATGTGTGTTCGCTCACTGTTAAACCTCAGTATCGTTTTCAATCAAATCAATAAGTGCATCGCAGAGGCTGTCGTAGGGATATGTGCCCAGAACCTCGCCGTGCTTAATTAGCAGGCCGCAGTCCTTGCCGCCTGCAATGCCGTAATCGGCCTCTCTCGCCTCACCCGGTCCGTTTACGACGCAGCCCATTACCGCAACGGTGATGTTGCGCTCAATGCCCTGTATGCGCTTTTCAACCTCGTGGGCAAGACCGATTAGGTCTATCTGTGTTCTGCCGCAGGTCGGGCAGGATACAAGTCTTATGCCCTGTCTGAGTCCCGCAGCCTTGAGTATCGCAATTCCCGTTTTTACTTCCTCAACGGGGTCGGCGGTCAGCGATACGCGGATTGTATTGCCTATGCCCTCGCAAAGCAGTGTGCCGATGCCGACTGCGGACTGGATTGTTCCGTTCCACGCAGTGCCGGTTTCGGTTACTCCGAGGTGCAGGGGGTAGTTAAACTCCTCCGCTGCAAGGCGGTATGCCGCTACGGTAAGCGGCACTCTCGATGCCTTCATCGAAAGGCAGATATCGTCAAAATCATATCTGTTGAGAAGCTCTATATGGCCTCTTGCGCTTTCCACCATTGCCTCGGGGGTGGGGTGGCCGTACTTCTCAAGCAGGCGCTTTTCAAGGCTTCCCGCATTCACGCCGATGCGAATGGGGATATTGCGCTTTTTGCAGGCCTCGGCAACCGCGCGGACATTCTCATCGCCGCCGATGTTGCCGGGGTTAATTCTTATCTTGTCAATGCCGCGGGAAGCCGCCTCAAGCGCAAGGCGGTGGTCAAAGTGAATATCCGCGACGAGCGGAATATCCACGCGTTCCTTGATTGCGGATACCGCCTCGGCGGCAGCCATATCGGGAATTGCGATACGGACAATATCGCAGCCTGCGGCCTTGAACTGCTTTATCTGATTTACAGTTGCCTCAACATCGTGAGTCTTTGTGTTGCACATTGACTGCACGGTAACCTCGGCATCTCCGCCGACGGCAATGCCGCCAACGGTTATCTTCTTTGTGCTGTTTCTCTTTTCCATCTTTTATCCCACAATCAGCTTTGAAATATCGTTGTACATAACAAGCGCCATAAGTCCGAGCAGAAGAATCATACCCGTGAGGTGAATGTAGCCCTCGTACTTGGGGTCGAGCTTGCGGCGTGTTATTCTCTCGATTATGACAGTTACCAGCATCAGAAATACCCTGCCGCCGTCAAGCGCGGGAATGGGCAGCATATTCATAATTGCAAGGTTTATCGCAATAAACGCCGAGATATAGAGCATATTGTCCGCAGCGGCTCTCGTGGTTTCCGCCTGCTGACCGACCTCGTTCATCATATCGACTATACCGACGGGGCCTGACATATCCTTAATGCCGACAGAGCCTGAAACAAGCTCTTTAAGGCCGAGCCATACCCAGCGCGAAAACTCCATAGCCGTGTCCCAGGTATACTGAAGCTTGGTGCCGAGGTTTGCCTCGACATAGCCGAATATAAATCCGAACTTTTCGCCCTGGTCGGCATACTCCTCGTACACTCTCGGCTTAAGCTCGAAGTTATTTAGCTCAACCTTTTCGCCGTCGCGCAGCATAACGATATCGTAAACGCCGCTGCCGCTTGAAAGGAAGTTTGATACATCGGTTACGAGGTACACACGCTGACCGTTGATGCTGTAGAAGGTATCGCCCGGCAGCATCGCTTCGGCGCTTTCATAAGGGCAGCCCTGCATGAAATGGTCAATGGTGGGTGCGATGAATGCCTTTGCACCTGAGTACATAAGCACAATCATCACAAGGCCCAGCAGGAAGTTCATAAACGAGCCTGCGCAGAGGATAATCAGTTTTTTCCAGAAGCTCTGATTTGTAAACGCATTCGGGTCATCGGACTTTTCGTCCTCGCCCGTCATTGCGCAATAGCCGCCAATTGGCAGTATTCTCAGCGCATAAAGGGTTTCGCCCTTCTGCTTTTTCCATATTGCAGGCCCCATTCCGATTGCAAATTCCTCAACTCTGACCTTGCAGGCTTTTGCAGCGACGAAGTGGCCGAACTCGTGTATGGCGATGAGTATGCCGAACACGATTATTGCGATAATAATAAACATTAGGAAAAGTGCTCCCTGACAAATTCTCTGGCTGCCTTGTCGGCCTCCAGAATGGATTCAAGATTCGGGTCTTTTACTATTTCTATGCTCTCAACTGCGCTTAAAGCACAGTCATAAATCTGATTATAGCCGAGCCTGTGATTTAAGAACATCGAAACCGCGACCTCGTTTGCCGCACTCATTATGCAGGGTGCGGTGCCGCCCTGTCTTGCACAGTCCATAGCAAGCTTGAGGCAGGGTGTTTTTTCAAAGTCGGGTGCCTCGAAGGTCATATCGCGCATATCGGCAAAGTCGAGGCGCTTGAACGGTGAGTCAACTCGCTCGGGATATGTCATTGCAAGCTGAATGGGCAGTCCCATATCGGGTACGCCGAGCTGCGCGATGACTGTGCCGTCAACGAGCTCAACCATTGAATGAATGATGCTCTGCGGATGTACGACAACCTGAATATCGTCGGGCGTTACGCCAAACAGATGCATTGCCTCAATAAATTCAAGGCCCTTGTTCATCATAGTTGCCGAGTCGACGGATATTTTTGCGCCCATACTCCAATTCGGGTGCTTTACCGCCTGCTCGGGTGTTACATTTACGAGCTCTTCCCTGCTCTTGCCGCGGAACGGTCCGCCCGAGCCGGTGAGCAGAATTTTTTTAAGCTCGCCCTTTTTTCTGCCCATAAGGCACTGGAAAATTGCCGAATGCTCGGAGTCAACAGGTACAATCTCCGCACCCTTTTCGGCTGCACGGGGCATTACAATCTCGCCTGCGCAGACTAAGGTTTCCTTGTTTGCAAGGGCGATGCGCTTTTTAGCGTCGATTGCCGCAAGCGTCGGCTTGAGTCCGACAGAACCCGAAACGGCGGTTACTATGCAGTCTGCCTCCTCAAGCGTTGCAGCCTCTATAAGGCCCTCCATACCGCTGCCGACCCTGATATCGGTATCGGCAAGAGAAACACGCAGATTGTTTGCAGCCTCTTCATCGTAAACCGCGACAAACTTGGGCTTTAAGCGTCTTGCCTGCTCCTCGAGCATCTCCGTTTTTCTGTTTGCGGTAAGCGCAACAACAGGCAGTCCGAGGTGCTCTGCCGCCGCAATGCTTTGGCGGCCTATTGAGCCCGTGCTGCCGAGAATTGATATTGCCTTTGTCATGTCTTTACTCCTCCGAAACGGCGGTCGCGGCCGCGAAACACCTCGATTGCCTTGTCAAGCTCATCAGGTGAGAAGTCCGGCCACAGCGTATCGGTATAATAAAATTCGGAATATGCGCACTGCCAGAGCAGGAAGTTTGAAAGTCTGTATTCACCGCCCGGACGGATAATAAGCTCGGGGTCAGGAATATCGGCAGAGTACATATACTTAGCAAGCTTTTCCTCTGTCAGTTCACCGACTGCCTTGCCCGCGGCAACATCATTTGCATAAAGCTGTGCTGCTCGCACTATCTCCGCTCTGCCGCCGTAGTTGAGGCAGATATTTGCCTGAAAACCCTCAACATGCTGAGTAATCTCATCGGTCTTGGCAACAAGCTGCTGCAGCTCGGGTGAAAGCCTTGAGGTGTCGCCGAACACCTTCATTCGGATATGCTTTTTCTCCATATCGCTGATGGCCTCGCGCAGATACTTGTCAAGCAGCTTCATAATGCCGCCTACCTCGTCCTCGGGACGCTTCCAGTTTTCTGTTGAAAATGCATACACCGTCAGGTATTCAATGCCTATCTCCTGACAGTAGGTCGCAATCTTTCTGAAGTTTTCAGCGCCTGCAAGATGGCCTGCGCTGCGCGGCATACCGCGCTTTTTGGCCCAACGGCCGTTGCCATCCAATATGATGGCAATATGGCGGGGAAGGCATTTTGCCTGCTCCCCCGCCGCATTGTTTTTTATATTCTCTGCCATATCAGATTTCGAATAGTTCCTTTTCCTTCTTGTCGGCTATACCTTCGACTTCCTTGATATAGTCGTCGGTAAGCTTCTGAATATCCTTCTCGATGTTCTTGTAGTCGTCTTCGGTAATCTCGGATGCCTTCTGCTGCTTCTTGAACTTGTCAATTGCGTCGCGGCGGATATTGCGGACTGCGACCTTTGCTTCCTCGCCGTACTTCTTGACCTGCTTTGCAAGCTCCTTCCGGCGCTCCTCGGTAAGCTGAGGGAATACGAGGCGGATTGCTCTGCCGTCGTTCTGGGGATTGATGCCCAGCTCAGATGCCAGGATTGCCTTCACAATGCCCTTAAGTACAGATGCGTCCCAGGGCTGAATCATCAGAGAACGGGGGTCGGGAACGGATATTGATGCGACCTGCTGAACGGGGGTGGGAACACCGTAGTAATCGACTGTAATCTGGTCGAGAACCGCTGCATTTGCGCGGCCTGCGCGGACGGATGCGAGCTGGGTCTTGAGCACCTCTGCGGTCTTCTTCATTTTGCTTTCAAATTCAGGATAATCGGACATGTTGCTACCTCCTATTGTTAATTATATTTTTCGTTTATTTGGTGACCAGTGTGCCGAGCTTTTCGCCCTTGAGCACGCGGACAATGTTTTCGGGCTGTGCAAGTGCAAATACGATAACGGGAATATTGTTATCCATTGCAAGGCTTGTTGCGGTGGTGTCCATAACCGCCAGATGTTGTGCAAGAACATCGTCATAGCTGATGCTGTCATACTTAACCGCACTTGCATCTGTTCTGGGGTCTGCGCTGTAAACACCGTCAATGTTCTTTGCAAGCAGGATTGCGTCTGCACCGATTTCGGCTGCGCGAAGCACTGCCGCGGTATCGGTTGAGAAGAACGGACTGCCTGTGCCGCATGCGAACATTACGACCTCGCCGTTTTCAAGATGCTCAATCGCCTTTGCGGTGCTGTAGCGCTCGCCTACGCCCTGAATGTCAACAGCGGTCTGTACGCTTGCCTTTGCGCCTATCTGCTTGAATACATCTGCAACCGCAAGACAGTTCATTGCCGTTGCAAGCATACCCATACGGTCTGCGCTGACGCGCCCAACATGACGTGCGCCGTCCTTGACGCCGCGCCAGAAGTTGCCGCCGCCGACAACGATGCCGACCTCAACGCCCATATCCACGCAGGATTTTACGGTCTTGCAGACCTCGGCAATGAAGTCGAAGTCAAAGCCGGTCTTTTTCTCTCCGGCAAGTGCCTCACCGCTGATTTTGATAAGTACTCTCTTATAAACAGGATTCTCCATATTTTTGCTCCTTTATCAGATATCCAGTATTCCCATAATAACTATACCCACTACGACCACGAAAACAGACGCGTAGTGCTTCTTTGACAGCTTTTCCTTGAGGAAAATGCGGCTCCACAGCACCGATGCAACGCAGTAGGACGAAATAATCGGTGCGGCAAGCGCTGCGTGCTCCGTGTCGGCAAGCGCGTATATATACGCAAACTGTCCCACCGTTTCGCAGATTGCGCCTGCGTATTTAGGCACCTCCATTTTGGGCACGAGTCTTTGCTTCTTAACGCCGAGAATATAGACCGCGCAGACAATGCCCACTGCAAGGAAGGTCAGCTCATACGCAACATTTGCCGAGTCCTCATTGAGCGTTTCGAGCACTCTTGCATCTGCAAATGTGCCCAGCGCATCGAGCAGGCAGTAGATAATCGGCAGCATAATTGCAAGCCAGCTTTTTGCGTAATGGTGATTTGCCGAGTCCTGACGCGCACGGCGCAGCTCCTCGTCCTCGTTTGCCTCGGTAATGCCGAGCGCGATAACGCCCACGCACACAAGCGCAACGGCAGCAAGTGCCGCAGGGGGCAGCTCACCGATGCCGCGTGTTGCAAATATCAAGATTGCAACGATTGCGCCCGAGGAGTTGCAGATTGGCGAGGATATCGAAAGCTCAATATACCGCAGTCCGAGGTAGCCGATTGCCATTGATAGTATGTACAGCGCGGATACGGGCAGATAGGTCAGTATAATACGGCCGTTAATCTCCACTCCGCCGACAAAAACCTCGTACGCGGCGTGCAGGCCCATAACGATGCCGACAGCCATAACCATCTTCAGATGGCTATGCTTATCCTCTGCATCCTGGCAGCCGATTTTGGAAAACAAATCAGACCCGCTCCAGCACAAAAGCGCCGCAACAGCAAACCAAAACCACATAGTTTTATTCCTTACACATTATAATCTAAAGTATTTTACCACAGCATAGCATATTTGACAATTAATAAATGACAAATTATGCGCCGAGGCAGGCTTATAATTTTCGCATGGAGACAATCTACATAGACCGTTTGTTCATTCTCAACCTAATAATTGATTATCTCATTCTGCTCGGCACCGCAAGGGTATGCGGGCTTATGCTTCGCAGGTGGCGCTACCTTTTCGGCGCACTACTGGGCGCTGCCTACGCCGCAATGTCTGTTATACCGAGCCTTGTATTTCTGACGCTGCTCCCGCTCAAGCTTGCAGTCGGCATTGCTATGGCGGTAATTGCGTTCGGAAAAGAGAAAAGGATATTGCGCTGCACGCTTGTATTCTTCGCGGTATCGGCGCTGTTCGGCGGTGCGGTGTGGGCAATATCCGTTCAAAGCGGTTCAAACCTCAAAAGCTTGGTTTACATACCCGTTTCAATGCCCATACTCGTGCTGTCCTTTGCGGTAATTTACGGTGCGCTTAGTCTTGTTTTCCGCAGGACGCTCAAGGGTGCGGACAAAAAAGTTTTCGATGTGCGCATTGAGTTTATGGGCAGGTGCGTTCAGCTTCGCGCGCTTTCCGACAGCGGCAACAGTCTTTATGACCCCTTGACTAACTGCGAGGTTATAATTTGCAGTGCCGAGAGTCTTGCGCCGATTTTTGCAGAGCGCACTGAGCTTCTTAAAAGCGGCAACGCCGCGGATATTATCACCGTGCCCGAATTTGCAGGTCGCTTACGACTAATCCCCTACTGTGCCGTCGGGACGGCCTCGGGGCTTCTGCCGGCCTTCAGGCCCGACAGCGTTACTGTCGACGGAGTCTTGCGCGATGACCTCATTGCCGCAATCTCCCCTACCGCAATTTGCGGTGACGGCTTTGACTGCATTATCTGAAAGGAGTACATATGAGCATAGTTAAGCTTATTAAGGACTGGCTTGAAAGGCATCTGTCCCCCGCGCCTGCGGACATCTTCTACATAGGCGGCAGCGACATTCTGCCTCCCCCGCTTGAGCGCGATGACGAGGAGGCCGCAATTGCCGCAATGGAGGCAGGCGACGAAAAGGCCCGTCAGCTTCTGACAGAGCACAATCTGCGCCTTGTTGTGTACATCTCAAGACGCTTTGAAAACACGGGACTCAATCTTGAGGACCTCATTTCAATCGGCACGATAGGGCTTATCAAGGCTATAAACACCTTCAAGTCGGCAAAGAACATAAAGCTTGCCACATACGCCTCACGCTGCATAGAAAACGAAATTTTAATGTATCTGCGCAAGGTCAGCAATCAGCGCACCGAGGTCAGCTTTGACGAGCCGCTTAACACCGACTGGGACGGCAACGAGCTGCTGCTTTCCGATGTTCTCGGCACTGACGATGACGAGGTTTGCAGGCCGCTCGAGGACGATGCCGACAAGCAGATGCTTATGACGGCAATAGCCACGCTCAACGAGCGCGAGCGCGATATTATAATCCTCCGCTTCGGGCTCAACGGTCATAACGAGCTTACGCAAAAGGAGGTTGCCGATATGATGGGCATTTCGCAAAGCTACATAAGCCGACTCGAAAAGCGAATAATCGTCCGCTTAAGGCGCGAAATGCTGCGTCAGATGCAGTAAAAAGCACTCTCAACTTTGTTGAGAGTGCTTTTTTATTACTGTTGCTTCCACTTCTTGCAGCGGTTTGCGATGCGCTTTTTCTTGCGTATTCCGTGGATTGCGAAATATGCCGCAAGGCCGACCACGACAGCCGCCATGCACACAATTGCGTAGGTATCAACGCTGCCCTGAGTTTTTACCTCAAGCCACAGAGAGTCCATAAGCTGGCTTGTTTCGGTCTGCAGGAATGAAAACGCCGAGCCTCTGCTGAGTGTTTCCGCATCGGGATAGGCAATCTCGCTTGCCACCGTGTCGGGGTCCATATACTCCTTTGCTGCGGAAACAGGAGTCGAGTAGCCGAGGTAATCAAGGTTCTGCCCGGAGATATCAGCAGCGCACAGGAAGTTTATATACGCCTCCGCCGCGGCTTTATTCTGACAGCCCTTGGGTATGCACATTGCGTCTATAAAGAGGTTGAAGCCCTCCTTGGGGAAATAGAACGCAAGGTTTTCGTTCTCCTCTGCCATCAGCAGATAGTCGCCTGCGTAGTAGGGTGCAATCCACGCCTCCTCGCGCTCCATCTTGTCGAATATCTGGTCCATTACATAGCTCTGCACCAGAGGCTTCTGCTCGATGAGCTTATAGGCTGCGCTTCGAAGCTCGTCCTCATCCTCGGTGTTGATGCTCATACCAAGCAGCAGCTCGGAGATTGCAAAAGCATCGCGGGGATTGTCGAACATCAGAATTTTGCCCGAATACTTGCTGTTCCACAGCAAATCCCACGAGCCGATATCCGCTTCGTCGACATACTTCGTGTTGTAGATAAGTCCGACAGTGCCCCATGTGTAAGGCACGGTGTACTTGTTTTCGGGGTCGAATGCCGTATTCTTGTATGCCTCGTCTACGAGAGCATAGTTGGGGATATTGTCGTAATCAAGCTCCTCGAGCATACCCTCGTCTATGAGTCTTGCAATCATATAGTCCGAGGGAATGATGACATCGTATGTGCTGCCGCCCGTTTTGAGCTTGGTGTACATGGTTTCGTTCGAGTCGAAGGTCATGTAATTGACCTCGATGCCCGTTGCCTCGGTAAATGCCTTGTTGACATCTATATAGTTGTCTGTACCATCGGAAATATACTGTCCCCAGTTGTAGACATTAATCGTTACGGGCTCTGCCGATGCGGACACGGGCAGAATGCTGAGCATAAGGACTATGCACAGAATTAAAGGCAAAAGTCTTTTCATGCTCCCACCTGCTTTCTGCGGAAGGCGCGGCGGTTTGCATTTGCTCGCTTAAGGTCCTTCTCCTGCAGCAGATTCATAAGCACCATGACAATCAGGATTGCCGCAAACAGCAGCGTGAACAGTGCGTAAATCTTGGGCTGGAGCGGCTTTTTGGTGTAGTTGTAAATCTCTACGGGCAGGGTTACGAATCTCGGGCCGTAGACGAAATAGCTGATTACGAAGTCATCAAGACTCATTGTGAACGCCATGAGTGCGCCGGATATTATGCCCGGTGTAATCTCGTGAATGACAACCTTGTAGAACGCCTGGAACGGCGTGCAGCCGAGGTCCATTGCCGCTTCGCTGAGATTGGGGTCCATCTGCTGAAGCTTCGGCATAACCGACAGAATTACATACGGCAGATTGAAGGTGATATGGGCAATAAGCAGCGTTGCAAAGCCGAGAATATTGTTTATCTTCATCATCGTGCCGACAAAGGCAAACAGCAGTGCGAGTGAAACACCCGTTACAATCTCGGGGTTTGTAAGCGGAATGTTGGTAACGCCCATTGTAAATCTGCGAAGGCGCGGTCCCATTGAGTGTATGCCGAGCGCGGCGCAGGTGCCGATAACCGTTGCGACAAGGCTTGACAGCACTGCGACTATTACGGAGTTGAGCAGCAGCGGAAGAAGCACGCTGTCGCGGAAAAGCTCCTTATAGTTGTCGAAGGTAAAGCTCTTGAACACCGCGATATCCATACCGCTGTTGAACGATGCAACACCGAGAACTATCATCGGTATGTACAGAAACAGCAGCACGATTACGGTGAATGCTCCGTTGAATTTTTTCATACCGTTACTACCTCCTCGTCATCGCCGAAGCGGTTCATAACGCCGATGCAGATGAATATCATAACCATCAGAATGAGGCTGAGTGCTGCACCGAGATTGGGGTTATATGCGGTTTTGAACTGGCTTTCGATTACATCGCCGATGAGTGTTGTACCCGATGAGCCGAGCTTCTGAGAGATGTAGAAGGTTGAAACCGCAGGGACAAAAACCATTGTGAAGCCGGAGATAATTCCGGGTGCGGACAACGGCAGAATGACGCGCTTGAACACATTTGCGCTGTTGCAGCCGAGGTCCTCGGCAGCCTCAACAAGACGCTTGTCAATCTTCATAATAACCGTGTAAAGCGGCATTATCATATACGGCAGGTAGTTATACACCATGCCGAGCACAACCGCGCCGTTATTGCGGATAAGCGGCAGCGGCTCAAGGCCGAGCGCGGTTATGAAGTTGTTGATAATGCCCGTATCCTCCGTCAGCGCAACCCATGCGAGAGTGCGCAGAAGGAAGCTTATGCACATAGGAAGCATAACGAGCATATACAGAAAGCGCTGTGTCGTTTCCTTGCAGCCTGCTATGTAATACGCAACGGGGTAGCCGATTACAAGGCATATGGCCGAGGATATGAGCGCAAGCCAGATGCTCTTGATTAGAATGGGCATATAGTTGCCGAGGTTGGCAATATTTGCGAGCGTAAATTCACCCGTCTGGGAGTCCGTAAACGCGTAATAAGCCACTATTGCAAGCGGTATTACGGTGAACAGCGCCATCCACACAAGATAAGGTGCGGCAAGTGACTTACTCTTCATCTTCGCCGTCCTCCGCAGCTTCCTCTGCCTCGTCCTCAGTGCCCTCAGGATAGAGCTCGGGGTCGTCCATCTCGTCGTATTCCTCGGAGTAGGAGCTGTAGTCGCCGAACATACCCGAGTACTCGCTCTTATGCATGATGTGGATATCCTCGGGCTCAAGGCGAATACCGATATATGAGCCTACCTCGTGGAAATCGGTGGTCTGAATGAGCCACTTGAAGCCCATGAAGTCAACTATCGTATCGTAATGCACGCCCTTGAAGGTTACGCTTGTAACAGTGCCGCACAGATGTCCGCTATCGGCGGGTACAATGTCGATATCCTCGGGACGAATGACAACATCGACCGGCTCGTTCTTCTCAAAGCCTGCGTCAACGCACTTGAACTTGCGTCCGAAGAACTTCACAAGGCGGTCCTCAAGCATAACGCCGTCAAGAATATTACTCTCGCCGATGAAGTCCGCAACGAAGGCGTTTTTCGGCTCGTTATAAATATCCTCGGGTGTGCCTATCTGCTGGATTCTACCCTTATCCATGACGACGACGGTGTCGGACATGGACAGTGCTTCCTCCTGGTCATGAGTGACATATATAAAAGTAATGCCCATCGCCTGCTGAATGCGCTTGAGCTCGTTCTGCATATCCTTACGCAGACGCAGGTCAAGTGCGCCGAGCGGCTCGTCAAGAAGCAGAACCTTAGGTCTGTTTACAAGCGCTCTGGCAATGGCAACACGCTGCTGCTGTCCACCCGACAGCTGCGATACCTTGCGATTTTCAAAGCCCTTCAGGCTGACAATCTCAAGCATTTCCGTTACGCGCTCGTCAATCTCGTCCTCCGGCAGCTTTGCAATACGCAGACCGAAGGCGACATTCTCGTACACATCAAGGTGCGGGAACAGCGCATACTTCTGGAAAACAGTGTTTACCTTTCTCTTATGAGGCGGGACATCATTAATCCTCTCACCGTCAAAGAACACATCTCCGCTCGTGGGCTTGATGAAACCGCCGATAATTCTGAGCGTGGTTGTCTTGCCGCATCCGGAGGGACCCAGCAGTGTGAGGAATTCCTTATCGTTGAAATAAAGGTTAATATCGTTTAAAACGATCTCTTCGTCAAACGCCATTTGACAATTCACAAGGCGAATGAGTTCTTTGGACATTTATCCTCCCCCATTTCTCTTTATATAGAGTGCAAAGGACGCTCCGAAACTGCTTCCGGAGCGTCCTTTGCAGACGAGTACAATATACAGATAATACATTGGAAAGTCAATAAAAATTCCTAAAATTCGTCACATTTTTTTGCGCACGGCTCACAGACTGTTCAAATCCGTAATTCCGAAATACTTTTCGGCAAAATCGACACTCTGTACGCTGAATTTTTTGCCTCGCAGATACTCCAGGCAGCCCGCATCCGTGGGGAACGCAAACTCGAGCTTGTAGGAATACAGAGCCTGTCCCTTTTCGCCATAATCACGGTTAAAGCGCTCGCTGCCGTATTTGCCGTCGCCAAGAAGCGGACAACCGAAATGCGCCATCTGCGCTCTTATCTGATGCGTGCGACCCGTGAGCAGTCTGCACTCAACGAGCGAAAGCGCACCCTTTGAGGCTATGAGTCTGTACTCGGTAATCGCAGTCTTTGCGCCCTGCTCGAAGCGGTTTTTGACATACACCTGATTTTTTGCCGCGTCCTTGAACAGATAGTTCTCTAACCTGCCCTGAGCGGGCTTAGGTCTGCCCTGCACCGCGCACAGATAGTATTTTTCAATCTCGCGGTCGCGTATCTTGTCATTGAGTATTCGCAGTGCCTCGGCATTCTTCGCCGCAATTACAATGCCGCCGGTATTGCGGTCAATGCGGTTGCACAATGCGGGCGCAAACGAGTTTTCCTCCTTGGGCTTCCACTCGCCCTTCTGCGCCATATATGCCTGAATGTTTGCAATGAGGGTATTGTAATCCCACTGACCTGCACTGTGGCAGAGAACACCCGGCTTTTTATCCGCAAGCAGAATATTCTCGTCCTCATAGACAATATTCAGCTTAGGTGTTCCGACCTTGAGGTAGGAGTTTTCCTCTCTCGGCTTTTCGAAGAACTCATCGTTTATATACAGCTGCAGCACATCGCCCTCATTGAGCCTTGTGTCGCGCTTTGCGCCCTTGCCGTTTAGCTTTATGCGCTTAATGCGGATATACTTCTGCAGCAGTGCTTCGGGCAAAAGCGGCACTGCCTTGCCGACAAAGCGGTCAAGGCGCTGCCCTGCATCATTCTTTTTTATCGTTAACTCTTTCATACAAGCAAGTATACACTCAGTTGCGTCTTAACGCAAGAAAAAGGCAGTCTGTACGACTGCCTTTTTCTTTAACTGTATTTATTAAATCAAGCTAAATCAGTCTTCCATGCCCTTTACGGTCATCCAGACCATGCCTGCCAGATATGCTGCACCAAAAATTCCGAGTCCTGCTACCATAATTGTAGATCCCCTTTCATTTTCTGCTCAGGATTAATTCCTGCTTGCAGTTTCAGTATATTGCTTTTATCTGAAAAATCAACAACTTTCTTCATCTCGGCAAATCTGTATATGTGCAATTTGCACAGTAAATTTTGTTTTGCATTTTCTTTTTGTAATCTTTCAAAAAACGCAAATTCAATTTTTGAATTTTGACGCGCGATTTTATGCATTATTCATTTTGAGCCTTTGATTGCCAGAATACGAATGAAAAATGCAAGTTTGCAGTTTTGCTTATGCAAGTCAACTTGCAGGATTTATGCTTTTGAAATTTCATATGCAGATTTTGCAGGCATATTATGCATTATTCCTGCATTTTGCGAGGTTTTGCAAGCATTTTTTTGCTTCAAAATTCACAAGTGCAGCCATCCTATGCAAATTTTCGTTAAATCCATACAGAAAAGCAGGCAAAAATATCGCACGGTGTTTTTGCCTGCAATTTTCTCCTGCAAATCCGCAATACCTGAAATTTCAGTCCCTAACAGCAAAAAAGCAGCCCAAAGGGCTGCTTTTTGTTATCTTCTTCTGCGGGATTTGCCTCTGTCAGCATACATAGGATTGCCTGCAATGCGGCTGTCTGACTCCTGCATGAACTTTTTGAGCTTGTCCTCAAAGTTATCTCCGCCGTCAGCCTGCGCATTACTGCGCTGCGGTGCGGATTTTCTCGGCTTCGGTGCAGGCTGAGTCTCCTCTGCCTTCTTGATGGACAGATTAATCTTGCCGTCATTGATGCCGATAACCTTCACCTTGACCGTCTGACCGACCTTAAGGTGCTCATTGATGTCGCTTACATAGCTGTTGGCGATTTCCGAAATGTGCACAAGTCCGCTTTTATCCCCCGGCAGACCTACGAATGCACCGAATTTGGTTATACCCGTAACCTTACCCTCGAGCACTGCTCCCGTTTCAAGCTGCATAAATGCTTTATCCCCCGTATGTTTTCAGTTTATATCTACAAATATTATTTCGTTGGGCTTAACCAGACCGAGCCGCTCGCGCGCAAGGCTTTCCTTCGCCTCTTCGCTTGAAATGTTTTCAAGCTCATCGAGCAGCTTCTCATTTTCGGCGCTTACCTCCGCGACCTTATCACTTAGCTGCGCTGTCATATCGAGCGCGGCGTTAAGGTCCTTCTGCGCGGCGGCGAGGCTCAGGGTAGCGTACACAAGCAGCACTGTCAGAATTATCCCCGTTATTCCGCGGGACCTCTTCAACCGTCTTGCGCCTGCCTTTCCTGTCTTTTGTTGTTTTTATTCTAAACCTTGATTTTGCTTTTGAAAAGAGATTTTTGACGACTTGCAGAAATTTTCCCGAAAGTTTTCTGACTGGCCGAAGCAGGGCCTCAATAAGCTCCGCAATTTTGTTGAACAAAGTCAGAATCGCGCTGCTGAATAAAATCATATAGCTCGCAAAGCCGAGCACCGTGAAGGCAAGCATAAAGATGTGCAGCGAGCCCTCTCCGATATCCATTCCGAGCGTAAAAAGCGTAAGAAGCATCGCAATCCAGAATAGGCCGTCAAGCATCGCAGCGGCCTTAAGCCTGCGCCTTAACACTCTGAAAAAATCGTATATTACGCCTGACGCAAGCCCGACAAGACACGAGCACGCAAGCTGAAACAGCTGATATTTTACGCTGAGCTCCATTTAGCCGAATAGTCTTGCCCAAAAGCCGCCCGACTGAGTTTTCTCCTCGTAGCTCAGGTCTGTTATCAGGCCCTCGACCTTGAGCTCACCGATATCAAGACTAATCTTGCCGATGTGCAGTCCGCTGCCGCGTACAATGAGATTGCCCTGCGAGGTGTTCATAACTATCACCGTTTCGTCAAAGCTCTCAACATCGTCAACACCCGTTACCGACAGTCTGCATCTGTCGTCCATACTCAGCGAATGAGGCTTTGCTGCCGCCTTTGTTTTTTCATCATATGCCATAGTCTATTACTCCTTTGCTTTTTGTACAAGACTATGCCCGAACGCAAAAAATATGCACCACCTACGGTGGTGCATATTTTATATTTTGCTTTCGCCTATAACGGTAATGCCGTGTTTTTTGAATAGCTGTGCGGTTACGCCGTCGCCCTCGGTGAGAGTGCCGCTGAAGCTGCCGTCATATATCGTGCCGCTTCCGCAGGAGGGGCTGTTTTCCTTAAGAATCGCAAGCTCCGCGCCTAACAGCTGTGCAATATACAAGGCTGCCTGCGCGCCGCGTTCAAACTCTGCAGTTACATCAACACCGAGCTTTGAAACCACGGTGTCCCCCTGTCTTTCCGACGGAGTTCTCGGGGTTGTAAGTCCGCCGTATGCCTCGGGGCAGACGGGAATGAGCTCATACTCATTCTTAAGCTTCGCAAGCTTTTCTTCGCTGAGGCAATTGCTGCCGCCGTCATATTTGCAATTCACGCCCAAAAGGCAGGCTGAAATAATCGCTTTCTTTTTCATCGTCTTCTAAGCCCCAGTACAGCGCCGCAGATGCCGCCGATTATATGAGTCAGCTGAGATACATTGTCGCTGAGAACAACGCCGTCAACTATCTCGTTGCCGAGGTAAAGCACAAGCACGAGTATAAGCGTGATGGGAATATATCCGTCGCGCATACCCGCGAGCGATGCCATGACAATCATCATAAACACAATACCCGAAGCGCCGAGAAGCATTGTTCCGGGGAAAAGAAACCAATGCACGAGTCCCGACACAAGCGCGGTAATTACTATTGCGCCGAGCAGCTTGCGGCTGCCGTATTTCTCCTCAAGACCGGGGCCGACGACCAGTATCATCATCATATTTGCTATGTAATGGCTGTAATCGGTATGGCCGAGAACATGCAGGAAAAATCGGGGATATGTAAGAATGTCCGCGAGTGATGAGTGCCATACGCTGAACAGATAGGTGGTTGTCCAACCGTCGGTCACCTTGCCCAGCCACAGTGCGCCCAGTGAAATAAGTGCAAAGGTCAGCACCACGGGCGAATTGTATTGCAGTCGGAATAATCTTTTCATTTCAGGCTCTCCAATGCGTCCTCGTAGTACTTCTTTGTGCGGTCATCAAAGCAGACCATACGCACGCGCTCAATTTCGGGATGCTCAAAAAGGTACTCGGCAATCGCTTTGATTGCGATTTCAGATGCCTTCTCAAGCGGGAAATGGTACACGCCCGTTGAAATTGAGGGGAAGTCAACTGTCCTGCAGCCGTTTTCGCTTGCAAGCTCAAGGCAGGAGCGGTAGCAGGATTTAAGCAGTGTAGGCTCGTTCTTTGCACCGCCGTGCCATACGGGACCGGGGGTGTGGATAACGAATTTTGCGGGCAGCTTATAGCCCTTTGTTATCTTTGCCTCGCCCGTTTTGCAGCCGTTTAAGGTGCGGCACTCGGCAAGCAGCTCAGGGCCTGCTGCTCTGTGTATTGCGCCATCAACTCCGCCGCCGCCCAAAAGTGAGCAGTTTGCCGCGTTTACGATAGCATCAACCGCCTGCTTTGTTATATCTCCGCGGATAATTTCTATTCTTTCTTTCATCGCTTACAGCCTCTCAATGTCTTCAATAAGCCTGTCCAAATCCTCTTTGCTGCTTGCCCAGCTTGTGCAGAAGCGCGTTACCGTGCCGTTTTCCACCTTATGCTGGATTGAAAAGGAGTAGTTCTCCGACAGCTTTGCAATCTGCTCATCGCTGAGTATCGGAAACAGCTGATTTGTAGGTGATGCGTAGCCAAATTCGATGCCCTTTTTCTCAAAGGCCTCGCGCAGCTTCTTTGCAAGCAGCACCTCGTACCGTCCGACCTTGTAGTAAAGGCCGTCGGTGAAGAAGGTGTCAAACTGCAGCCCGAGGAGTCTGCCCTTTGCGAACATACCGCCGCGCTGCTTGATGATATAGCGGAAGTCCTTCTTTATTGCATCGTTTGTAATTACAACTGCCTCGCCGAAGAGTGCGCCGTGCTTTGTGCCGCCGATGTAGAACACATCGCTGAGTCTTGCAAGGTCGGCAAGTGCGGGTGTGCCCTCGCAGGCAAGCGCGCAGGAAAGTCTTGCGCCGTCTACAAACAGCAGTATTCCGAGTCTGCGGCAGGTATCGGAAATAGCCTGCATTTCGTCAATGGAATACACCGTGCCCGTTTCGGTGGGCTGAGAGATATATACCATTGCAGGCTGAACAATATGCTCAAACGACTCATCTGCACGGTGCTTAAGCACATAGTCCTCGACCTGCGCGGCGTTTATCTTGCCGTCAGCGCTTGCAAGGGTTATAACCTTGTGGCCGGCAGCTTCGATTGCACCCGTCTCGTGAGCCTCGATGTGGGCCGTTTCCGCAGCAAGCACGCCCTGATGGGGACGAAGTGCCGCCGCAATTACGATTGTGTTGGTCTGCGTGCCGCCTACGAGAAAATGCACATCTGCATCGGGTGCGGCACACTCGGTCTTTATCTTTTCGCGCGCCGACTCGCAGTACGGGTCATTGCCGTAGCCTGCTGTCTGCTCGTAGTTAGTCTCGGTAAGGCGCTGCATTATAACGGGCAGCGCACCCTCGAGATAATCGCTTTCAAATCTTATCATGCTTTTCTGACCTCAACCTTGACTCTGTCGTTATCTGCGGTAAGTCTTATGCGCGCGACATTCTCGCCGCGGCGCTCAATGATTTTCTCCGCTATTGCGTCCTCAACATCCTTCTGAATGGTGCGGCGCAGATTTCTCGCGCCGTAGGTTACGGAATAGCTGTGCGCAACGAGATAATCTATGAGTGTTTCGTTCCATGTCATTGCTATGCCGCGCTCGGCAATTGCGGATTTTGTTTCGTTCAGCATCAGTCCGGCTATTGAACGGAAGTTTTCCTCAGAAAGCTTGTTGAAGTAGACGATCTCGTCAACACGGTTTATAAACTCGGGACGCAGGAACTCGTTGAGCGCCTTGAGTGCGCGCTCGCGGCCCATATCGTTGATGCTTCCGCCGAAGCCGAGGGAACCGCTCTTGTTGTTGCTGCCTGCATTGGTGGTCATTATGATAACGGTGTTTTCAAAATTGACCGTTCTGCCCTGAGCATCGGTAATTCTGCCGTCATCGAGAATCTGCAGCAGAATATTCAGCACATCGGGATGAGCCTTTTCAATCTCGTCAAACAGCACCACGGAATAGGGCTTACGGCGGATTTTTTCGGTCAGCTGACCTGCCTCATCATAGCCGACATAGCCCGGAGGTGAGCCGATGATTCGGGATACGGAGAATTTCTCCATAAACTCGGACATATCGAGTCTTATGAGCGACTCAGGACTGTCGAAAAGGTCAGCGGCAAGTCTTTTTACAAGCTCGGTCTTGCCGACACCGGTACCGCCTACGAAGATGAAGCTTGTGGGCTTACGCTTTGCCTTAAGTCCTATACGGCTGCGCTTTATTGCGGCGCAGACTGCCTTTATCGCCTCGTCCTGACCGACTATGTGCTCGCGCAGTCTTTCGTCAAGATTTGCAAGGCGTTCAAACTCGTCCTCGCGGATTGAAGATGCGGGGATTTTTGTCCACAGCTCGATGATGCGGGCAAGGTTATCCATTGTAAGCTCGGGCTTGCCCTCAAGGTCAAGAGATGCCAGCTCCTGCTCGCGCTGCATTTCCTTGCTGCGCAGCTCGGCAATGCGCTCATAGCGCTTGTCAAGCACCTCGTCTGTCAGCTCGGTGCCCGCGGGCGCATCTGCCGACATAAGTGCCTCGCGCTCAAAGCGCAGGTCCTCGAGGTCCTTCTGAGCCTCTGCGCGGCGGATAATATTCTTATTCTTGAGGTTTACATCGGAGCAGGCCTCGTCAATGAGGTCGATTGCCTTGTCGGGCAGGAAGCGGTCGGTGATGTAGCGCTCGGAGAGCTTTACGGCCTCCTCGCACATCTCATCGCTGATGTAAACTCCGTGGTAGTCCTCGTAATAGCGCTTGATGCCCTTGAGAATCTCAACGCTGTCATTGAGTGAGGGCTCGTTGATTGTAACGGGCTGGAAGCGGCGCTCAAGCGCGGAGTCCTTTTCAATATGCTTGCGGTATTCGGTAAAGGTGGTTGCACCGATAACCTGAATTTCGCCGCGCGAGAGTGCGGGCTTGAGGATATTTGCAGCATTCATACTGCCCTCGGCATCGCCTGCGCCGACAATGTTATGCACCTCATCGATAACCAGAATGATATTGCCCTGCTTGCGGATTTCCTCGATAAGACCCTTCATACGGCTTTCAAACTGGCCGCGGAACTGAGTGCCTGCAACGAGTGCGGTAAGGTCAAGCAGGTATACCTCCTTGTTGCGCAGCTTATACGGCACCTGGTCGAGCGCAATGCGCTGTGCAAGGCCCTCCGCAACGGCAGTTTTGCCTACACCCGGCTCGCCGATAAGGCAGGGATTGTTCTTCTGACGGCGGTTCAATATCTGGATAACGCGCTCAAGCTCCTCGGCGCGGCCAATCATATTGTCAAGCTTACCGGCTCTTGCGCGGTCGGTAAGGTTAATGCAGTAGTTTGTAAGAAACTTTTTCTTTGCCGGTCTTCCGCCATCCTTTGATTCCTTCTGAGCGGGAGCGCCGCTCTCAGCCGGCACATTCTCACCGCCTGCAGCATTTGCTCCGCCGAAAAGGCGGTTTAAGAACGGGAAGGTTGCGGTTTTGCCGTCATCATCGGAATCATCGGGATTACTGTCAATATCCATAAGGCTCTCAACGCCGCTCAGAGCGTTCATCATATCGCCGCTGATGCTGTCAAGGTCCTCATCGGAGATACCAAGCTTTTCAATCATATCGTCCACGGGCTTAATATGCAGCTCGCGGGCGCACTTAAGGCACAGTCCCTCGTTTTTGGATTCGTTGCCTTCAATTTTAGTTATAAACACAATCGCTACATTCTTTCCGCAGCGTGAGCACATTTTTGCCTGCATGTTTATCCCCCTTTTCAAACGGTCGGTGCAATAACCGTGCCGTTACAAATGCCTGTTAAAAGATTATTGCCAAAAAGGCTTTTTCAATTACTCTTACTTGTCAAGCTGCGCAACTTTTGCTTCGCCTGCGGATATGACAAGAATATCGTCTGTGCGCAGGAAGGCTGCCTCGCAGCCGCTTACCTCGCAGGTGCCGAGAAGCTTAAGATTGCCGTCATAGCATAGCAGCTTACCTTGACATACTGTGAGCAGCTTACCGTCCGACCAGTCAAAGCTCTCGACCTCAGCACCGGGTGTTGCTCTGCCGCACTCCTTTGCGTCAGCACCGACCGCAATCAGTGTACCCGCTCCGCCGAAGCTGTGAGTGCGAAGCTCAATTACTATTTCATCGCCGCAGAATGCGTAGCTGCCGAGATTCTGACCGCCAAAGGAATACTCATCGGCTGCCTTGCCCTCGGCATTGCAGAAGCACAGCATATCATCGGCAACACAGCAGATTTCGTTTCCGAGCCAGTGCATATCGCTGAACACCGCACCGCCTGCCGTGAATGAGCCGATTTCTTCCGTGCCGCTGAGTGCGAATATGTGCACGCTGCCGCCGTCTTCGCCCGAACATAACACAGCAAGCGTCTTACCGTCAGGTGAAACCTCAGCCTTCAGAAGCCAGTTATCGGCAGAATACCACTTATAAACCTCGGATTTTTCCGCTGAATATACGGTTACGCTGCCCTTATACCCTGCCTCCTCGGTGCATACGGCAAGGTAGCCGCTGTCGCTTAAGGCGGCATTGATTATTACATTTTTGCTCTCAAGGGCGCTGCCGTCAAAGAAGCTCAGCGAAGTTCCTCCGATGTCGAAAACCACTGCATTATCAGCACTTTCGCTGATTGCAGGGTATTTCATATCGAGCGATTTTCCAATCTTATCTTCGCCGTTTACGCCAAAAACGCGTTCGGCAGTTTCGCTTGCAGTCATAAGACTGTCCCCTATTACTGCGAAGCACTGATGCGCACCCGTTCCGATTTTGTAGCTTTCAACCTTTTTTACCGATGTGCAGGCAGAAAGAAGTATGCACATCGCAAGTAGAATAAAACAGAGTTTTTTCTTCATTGGCAATCCCTTATCATCATTTCGCCTGCAGGGCCGTCATACCATACACGGTTGAGATACAGTCCCTGCGGAGGCATCGTCGGTCCCGTCAGTCTGCGGTCACCTATCTCCAGCAACTGCGGAATATCCTCGGGCAGAATTTTGCCGTAGGATGCGTATACCATTGTACCAACCATTGCCCTGCACATATTGTAGAGAAAACCGTCTGCGCAGATGGAAATTGTTATGAGGTCGCCCTCTTTTTCGGCCTTGCACCAGTAAACCGTTCGCACGGTGGTCTTTGTTTCGGTACCGAGTGAGCGCACCGCGGCGAAATCGTGCGTGCCCTCAAAGGCCTTTGCCGCGCGCTGCATAAGCTCCATATTCAGCTCCTGCGGATAAAAGCACGCGCGTTTTTCAAGGAACGGGTCGCGGATATTACTGTTATGGATTTTATAGATATATTCTTTTTTTATGCAGGAGGATATTGCATTGAAATTATCATCGACCTCAACAGCATCAAGCACCGCAATATCATCGGGCAGGCGCGAATTTGCCGCAAGCGCAAAGCGGTCAATGGGTATGCGGCAGTCGGTGCGGAAATTTGCGCAGTAGTTGAGTGCATGTACTCCCGCATCTGTGCGTCCGCAGCCCGTCAGCTTGACAGGGTGCTCGCAGATTTTCGTCAGCGCCTCCTGAACGGTCTGACACACGGAAACATCCGTTTTCTGCACCTGCCAGCCGTGATAGCGGCTGCCGTCGTATCTGATTTTCAGTGCGATATTTCTCATAGCTTACAATCCGTATTTTTTCATTACAAATATTGCGGCAAGGAATGCTGCGCCGAAAAGCAGTGCCCAGACATCAATTCCCTGCATCTTAAGCTGCTTCATTCTTGTTCTGCCGTTTCCGCCGTGATAGCAGCGGCTTTCCATTGCAACCGCAAGCTCATCTGCGCGGCGGAAAGATGACACGAACAAAGGTACAAGTATGGGCAGAAGTGCCTTTGCCCGCTTCATAAGGCTGCCCGTTTCAAAGTCTGCGCCTCTTGCCTTCTGTGCAGACATAATCTTGTCCGTTTCCTCAATAAGAGTGGGAATAAAGCGCAGTGCCATGCTCATCATCATTGCCATCTCGTGGACGGGTACCTTGATTTTCTTAAGAGGATTGAGCAGGCTTTCAAGTCCGTCGGTGAGTGCAATGGGGCTTGTGGTATAGGTCAGCAGGAAGGTTCCGATGATAAGGAGAATAATTCTCACGGACATCATGACGGCCTTTGCTATGCCCTCCCATGTTATGCGGCTGCCCTCGAAAATCGGAGTACCCGTGGTATAGAATATATTCAGCAGTGCGGTCAGCACTATGATGAATATAATGGGCTTGAGTCCCTTGAGTGCAGTGCCGGGCTTAATTTTAGATATGAACATACACAGTGCGGTTATCACGAGCACGAATGCGTAGCTGTACCAGCCATACGCATTGAACAGACCGACAATGTACATAATGACAAGCAGAAGCTTTGTTCTGGGGTCTAAGCGGTGAGCAACGGTGTTGCCCGGGAAGTACTGGCCTAAGGTAATATCTTTAAGCATTACTTTGCCCTCCTTCCGAGCTTCAAAAGGGCATCGAGAAGCTGCTCATTTGTGTAGATTGAGCCCGAAAGCTCAACTCCGCAGCGCTTAAGCTCCATTGCAAGCTGAGTGGGTGCGGGTACTGCAAGTCCGATGGCATTAAGCTCCTCGGGCTTGGAGAATACATCCTCGGGAGTGCCGTCAAAGCGAATGCTGCCGCGGTTGAACACGACGAGCCTGTCAGCAATTCGCGCAACATCGTCCATGCTGTGGCTGACGATAATGACGGTTGAGCCGGTCTTTTCGCGGTAATCGCAGATATTCTGCAAAATCTGCTCGCAGCCTGCGGGGTCAAGACCTGCAGTGGGCTCATCGAGAATGAGCACGCCCGGACGCATTGCGATTACGCCCGCGATTGCTACTCTGCGTTTCTGACCGCCGGATAACTCGAGCGGAGATTTGTCAAACTGCTCCTCGGGCACACCTACGAAGCCTGCCGCCTCGCGCACGCGCTCGTCAATTTCCTCCTCGGTCAGCTTCATATTCTTCGGGCCGAATGCGATATCCGCATAGACGGTTTCCTCGAACAGCTGATACTCGGGGTACTGGAAAACAAGGCCGACCTTGTGTCTTACATTCTTTGACGCGAGCTTGCTTGAGTTTATATCCTCGCCGTCAACCGTAATCGTACCTGCCGAGGGCTTCAGAAGTCCGTTAAGGTGCTGAATAAAGGTAGACTTGCCCGAGCCCGTGTGGCCGATAAGTCCCACGAACTGACCGTGCGGTATCTCTATATTTATGTCGTCAATTGCGACCTTTTCAAAGGGCGTGTCCGCACTGTAAACATGGCGCAGACCGCTCACTTTTATATCTGACATATTAGCTTATCCTATTTCCTTTGCAATTTCCTTTGCGCAATCTTCGATGCTCAGTGCATCAAGTCTGAGGCTATAGCCGTTTTTATTAAGCTCATAAAGCAGCTCCGTTGTTGTCGGAACGGTCAGTCCCACGCTGCGCATAAGCTCAACCTGAGAGAACACGCTCTGCGGCGTTCCGTCGGCAACAACACGGCCGTTAGACATAACAACGACACGGTCTGCGCCTATGCATTCCGACATATGGTGTGTGATGAGCACGATGGTTATGCCCTTTTCGCGGCAAAGCTTCGTAACGGTATCGATTACCTCGCGGCGACCCTTGGGGTCGAGCATTGCGGTAGGCTCGTCAAGGACTATGACCTCGGGCTGCATTGCGATAACGCCCGCAATGGCAACTCGCTGCTTCTGTCCGCCCGAAAGCAGATGCGGTGCGTGCATACGGAACTCGTACATATCAACCGTCTTGAGCGCATTATCCACTCTCTCGCGTATCTCCGCAGACGGCACACCGAGATTTTCGGGTGCAAACGCAACATCGTCCTCAACAACATTCGCAACAATCTGATTGTCGGGATTCTGGAAAACCATACCGACAGTGCGGCGGATATCTATTAATTTCTCCTCATCGGCAGTGTCTATGCCGTTTATTCTGACCGCACCCTCGGTGGGCAGCAGAATTGCATTCAGGTGCTTTGCAAGCGTTGACTTGCCCGAGCCGTTATGACCGAGCACCGCAACAAAGCTGCCGCGCTCAATCTCAAGGCTCACACCGCAAAGGCTCTCAAAATCATAGCCGGGGTAGGTGTAGTGCAGATTTTCTATTTCAATGACTGAACTCATTCGTTTTATTTCTCCCAACGGCAGGTTGCTCCGCAAGGCAGTACAAGTCCGCTGTCAGTTACAGGCAGACCGAGCTCGCGGCTGTCGGAATGTCCTCCGAACTTTTTGGTGAATATGCTCTCGGTTACATACGAAAGCACGGACGGGGACAAGCCGGTTGTATATGAATTGATGATGACAAACAGCGGGTCATCGGACAGGACACCTGCGCACAGCGACACAAAGGGCCACAGATTCTGCTCAAGCTTCCAAATCTCGCCGCCGGGACCTCTGCCGTATGAGGGCGGGTCCATGATAATTGCATCATATTTTCTGCCGCGGCGAATTTCGCGCTCGACAAACTTTGCGCAGTCATCGACTATCCAGCGGATGGGCGCATCGGAAAGTCCCGAGGCTGCTGCATTTTCCTTTGCCCACGATACCATGCCCTTTGCTGCATCGACATGGCACACGCTTGCGCCTGCCTTTGCGCAGGCAATGGTTGCCGCGCCCGTGTAGGCGAAGAGATTGAGCACATTGATGGGTCTGCCTGCCTTGCGGATTTTGTCCATTGCAAAGTCCCAGTTGCAGGCCTGCTCGGGAAACAGCCCCGTGTGCTTGAAGTTCATCGGCTTGACATTAAAGGTGAGCTCGCCGTAATTTATCTTCCAGCTTGCGGGCAGACCGCCTTTATCCCACGAGCCGCCGCCGGTTTCGCTGCGGCGATAGCGTGCATCGCGGCAATTCCAGCGTTCATCCTCGCGCGGAGTGTCCCATATTGCCTGAGGGTCGGGGCGCACAAGATAGAAGCTGCCCCATCTTTCAAGCTTTTCTCCCTTTGAGCAGTCAAGAAGCTCAAAATCCTGCCATTTATCAGAAAGCCACATATGATATACCAATCCTATTATATATAATTAGACATTGTATTTTATCATTTTTCAATTAATAATGCAACGAAAAAAATACCGATATGCACACATTTAGCGTACATATCGGTATTGTCCGAAGCTTTATAGGCCGTAGCCGATTGCAAGGCCGAACAGAAGCATTCCGCTTGTAAGCACAAGGTTTGTAAGCTGGAACTTCCATGTCCGCTTTGCCCAGTCGCCGTAGCTGACATCCGCAAGTCCGAGGCTTATAAGAAGCACGGGATTTGTCGGGTAAAAAACATTTGAGAAGCCGTCGCCGAAGGCATATGCCATGATGCAAAGCTGTGCGGGAATTCCGAACACCTGAGCAACGGGGGCAATCAGCGGAATGAGCAGGAATGCCTTTGCAGAACCCGAGGCTATGAAGAAGTTCAGCACCAAAACGAGCAGGTAGATAAACAGAATTACAACCCACTTAGGCAGAGTGCTTGCAATGTTTACCGCCGAGTGGAGCAGAGTGTCGAGAACACTTGCCTCCTCAAGAGTGTACTTAATTGAGGATGCCATCAGAATCATGATAACCGCGGGCAGAATGCTAACAAGGCCGTTCCAGAAGGTTTTGCCGAGCTCCTTGACACTCATACCAGACACAAGCGTTGATACAACGCCTGCAACGAGGAACATTACCGCAACGATTATCATCGTGAAGTCCTGCAGTGCGGGAATTACGCTTGAGCTGAACACAAGAATTATTCCCGTTCCGAGAATTGCCGCAAAGCAGGCAAGGCCGCGGCTCATCTTTTTATTTACATCGCAGTACTGATTTTCATCAGCAATTGCAACGGGCTTTTCAACCTTCTTTGCGTGCGTTCTTACAAATGCGAAAAGCAGCGCGTAGATAAGCACGAAGTTAACCGCGCGCAGACCTGCGCCCGAGAACATCGGAAGTCCCGCAAGGCCCTGCGCAACACCGATGGTGAACGGGTTGCACACACCTGCCGCAAAGCCGCAGCCCGCAGCAAGAATACTCATCGTAACGCCCGTTATTGCGTCCCAGCCGAGGCTTATGGAAATTGCAACAACAATGGGTACAAGCGGTACGCACTCCTCAAATGAGCCGATAAATGAGCCCATCGCCATAAAGAACAGCGTCAGCACCGCCATAAGCTTATAGCGCGCATTGCCGTAACGGCAGACTATGCGGTTGAGCATATGCTTCATAAGGCCGCCCTTTTCAAGGCTGTTGAAAACACCGCCGACTACAAGCAGAAAGGCAATAACCGCAAGCAGCATTGCGCTGCCGGGCGCAGTCAGGACAAGTATCGGGGACAGTATCCATTTCCAGAACGGTATGCCTCCGTCAATATAGCTGAAGCCGCTTTCGGTGTCGATAATCATATCGCCGTTGGCATTGGCAACGCGGTCATAGTGTCCACCGGGAATTACAAATGTCAGGACATAGGTAAGCACCATCAGCACAAATATTACTATAATCGCAGTAACAAACGACTTTGCGCTGATATTCAGTCCCTTGCTCTCTTTGGTCTTATCCATATCAAACCTCTCTGATTATATACTTATAGAAATCCACCGCAGGTGCGAGGGTCTCGATATCCACATTTTCATCGATGCCGTGAATACTCTCAAGCTGCTGCTCATCGATTGTAAACGGAGCAAAGCGGATGCAGTTATCGCAAACGCGTGAGAAGTAACGGCTGTCGCTTGCGCCGGTCATAATATAGGGCAGAGGCACAACATCGGGGAATAACTCCTTGACCGCCTTTTCAACGAGCTTGAACGCATCGCTGTTATAATCGCTTATCGGAGATTCGAAGCCGGGGTCGAGTATCTCGGTATCAATGTCAAACTTCTTTGCAAGCTCGGAGATTTTTCTGATGCTGTCCTCCCCGCCCTGATGGTGGGAAAAGCGCATATTGCCTACAACATAAGCCTCCTGCGGCAGAACATTCGTGCCGTCAGAGCCGCCTGCCATTGTGAATGCAAGTGTGGTTTTCAGCATTGCTCCCGCAGTTGCCGATACCGACGGCATTGCCGCGCACAGAAGCTTTTTGAGCTTACCCGCATTTTTAAGAAGCGGCTTGAGCGCACCCTTCATATAGGGAGAAAGTCTTTCGAGCATCTCCTGCACGACGGGCGACATCTCAACATCGAAAATTTTTGCCTTTTCAGCAGCAGCCATAAACTTGCCGAGTCTGACAAGCGGTGTGTTCTTGCCCGGAGTCGAAGCATGTCCGCCTGCTGAGCGTGCGCAGAATTTAAGGTCTGCACAACCCTTTTCACCGACACCTATCATTGCAAAGGTGCCGTCTGCACCGCCGATGGGGTCATACATCATCATGCCGCCCTCATCAAGAGTCATAAAGAACTTTATGCCGCGCTGCTCGAGAGTCTTGCTTATCTCGTCAGCGCCCGTGCCCTCGACCTCCTCGGTGCAGGCTGATTCAATATAAATATCCCGCTCGGGAACATAGCCCTCGGCAACAAGCTCATCAGCTGCCTGCAGAATTGCAAAAAGGCTGCCCTTGGTATCGAGCGTGCCGCGTCCCCAGAGCTTGCCATCGGAGATTTCGCCCGAGAACGCATCGTGCGTCCACTCGCCCGAGGCCTCAACGACATCGTGGTGGCTCATCAGCATAATCGGCTGCTCGGCAGATTTGCCGCGCCAGCGGATAAGCAGGCTGCCGTCAAAGTTTTCGGTTTCAGCCGCTGCAAAGAGATTGGGGAACATTTCGAAGATTTTCTTGTGGAATACCTCAAACTTTGCCTCGTTCTTCACGCCGTAGGCGGAAATTGTCTCCGTGCGTATAAGCTCAGCAAGTCTCTCTGCATATAATAAATTTCTGGAATTATCCATTATATATTCCTTTCGACGCTATTTACCTATTTTATACTATACATCTAACTATACCACAAAATTCCCCACTTGCAACCTCGAAAAAAAGGTGTTGACAATCGGTGTGTGAGTGTGTATATTAACTGTATGAGTACAATCCACACAGTTAATCAGCTTGGAGGGATATTTATGATTGATATAAACTTCCGAGACCCGCGACCTATTTATGAGCAGATAAAGGACAATCTCCGCAGACTGATTGTTTCGGGAATTCTTGCTGCTGACAGCAAAATTCCCTCAGTACGCGAGATGGCGTCTGAGCTTGCCATTAACCCGAGCACCATTCAGCGCGCTTACCGCGAGCTTGAGGCCGAGGGTTATATCTGCTCCGTTGCAGGTAAGGGCAGCTTTGTCTGTGCAAAAGACGAGGCCGACCTTGCAAGGCAGAAGGAGTTGCTCGGAAAATTTGATGAGCTCGTCACGGAGCTCGGCTACATCGGCGTAGATAAGGAAATTCTTATTTCGCGCCTGAAAGGAGAATAAGCGTATGATTGAAGTCAGAAATGTTATAAAAGAGTTTGACGGCTTCCGCGCACTCGACAACCTGACAATGACAGTGCCCAAGGGCTCTGTTTACGGTCTTGTCGGTCCGAACGGCGCAGGCAAGTCCACTATAATCCGTCATCTGACGGGTATATATCTTCAGGATTCGGGCGAAATCACCGTTGACGGTGAAAGGATTTTCGAAAATCCCGCAGTTAAAAGCCGCATTGCCTATATTCCCGATGATATTTTCTATTTTTCAAATGCCAACATCAGAGAAATGATGGATTTCTACCGCAGCATCTACCCCAACTTTGACAAGGCTCGCTTCAAGAAGCTCGGTGAGGTTTTCAACCTTGACCCGAAGCGTCAGATGCGCCGTTTGAGCAAGGGTATGCAGAAACAGGCGGCTTTCTGGATGGCGGTTTCTCTCCGTCCCGACATACTTATCCTCGACGAGCCCGTTGACGGTCTTGACCCGGTAATGCGCCGTCAGATTTGGAGCATTATCATGGCCGATGTTGCCGAAAACGGCACAACCGTTCTCGTTTCCTCGCACAACCTGCGCGAGCTTGAGGATGTGTGCGACCATGTCGGCATTATGAACAAGGGCAAAATTATGATTGAGCGCAGTCTTAACGACCTGCAGGAGAACATAGTGAAAATTCAGCTTGCCCTGCCCGACGGTGCCGCACTTCCCGAGGGTCTTGACATTCTGCACAGCGCAAGCACGGGCAGACTTCAGTCGCTTATCATGCATGGCAACCGCGATGAGCTTATTGCAAAGCTCAACACCGCAAATCCTCTGTTTATCGATGTAGTACCGCTTACACTTGAGGAAATTTTCATTTATGAGCTGGGAGGTGCAGACTATGAAGTCAAAGATATCGTTCTTTAACGCAGGTATTTTCAAAAGCATGCTCAAGCGCTTCTGGCCGCTGTGGGCAGCGTATTTTGCAGGCTGGTTTGTAAGCTTTCCTCTTGTCACCCTGGTGCAGAGGATGCAGGACCTTGTTTCCACCCCCTACTACCTCAGCTCACTTCAGCAATTGTTCTACGGTGAAATAATTTCCTCCTTTATCCTGGCAATTCTGGTTGCAATGGCAATGTTCAGTTTCCTGTATAGCTCACGCAGCACCGGTCTGATTGCCTCAATGCCCGTACGCCGCGAGGCAGTTTTCTGTTCGGCATACCTTGCAGGTCTTCTGCCGATAGTTGCTGCAAATATTTTAATTGCCGCACTCAATTTTGTCTTCACCCTCGGTGCGCACGCAAGCACCGCAATTATTCTCAAGGCCAACTTAATGTGGCTTGCAGGCAACACAATGTACTTCGTCATCTTCTACGGCATTGCAGTTTTCATTGCAATGATGACAAGCAATCTTGTTGCCCTGCCCGTGCTCTATATAATATTCAATTTTCTGTTTCTCGGTATGGAGCAGATTATCCGCGTCATCTTCGGTCAGTTTGTGTTCGGCTTTGCAGACACCTCTGCCCACACACTTGAGTTTCTCTCCCCCATTATCTTCTTGTTCGGCAGAGTAGATATGGAATGCATAACATACGGCACTATCGACGGAGTCATTGACGAAGTAATCGATGTTGCATTTAACGGTCTTTCGTATGTGCTCATTTACTTTGCAGTCGGCATTGCTCTTTCCGTTCTCGCTCTGCTTGTTTACCGCAAGCACAGAATGGAGACCTCGGGCGATGTAGTCTCAGTTCCCCGTATATACCCCGTCTTCAAATACGGCGTTGCAGTTTGTGCCGCAATTTGCTTCGGACTGTTTTTCTATGTAATCCTCACCTCAGTATTTGTCAGCAGCGTATTTAAGGTCTTTGCTCTCATTGTCGGTATGATTATCGGTGCATTCATCGGCTACTTTGCATCGGAGATGCTGCTCAAGAAGAGCTTCCATGTTTTCCGCGGCAACTGGGTTGGATTTATTATTCTCGCCTTCTGCTGCGCGGTATTTGCTTTCTGCTGCGACCTTGATGTGTTCGGCATTGCAAAAAATCTCCCCGATGCAGACGATGTTGAATGTATCGTCTACTCCGACGAGGCTCTAATCATCACAGACAGCAGCGATATTGAAAAGCTTATCGCGGCAAACAAGGCTATAATCGATGACCGCGACAAGTATGCTGACCTTGATAAAACCGACTCTGAAAGAACAGAATATATTGACATCAGGTATAGTCTCAAGGACGGAAGAACAATTGCCCGCTCTTACACCATAACCGATGACGAAAACTACAAGGCTTTCTGTGATGTAATCAACTCGCCCGACAATGTTCTCAAAAGATTCACTCCCTCTATTGAGGTAAAAGAGCAGAACATTTACTCTGCTTATTTCCATCTTTCCGCAGACAATGTATTCTTTGATGAAAACGGAAACATCGCTTCAGTGCGGGACGAAAACTATGTTGACTGTCTTGACATTGAGCTGACTTCCGAGCAGGCAGTTGATTTCTACCACAATGCTCTTATTCCCGACATTAAAGACGGTGCTAAAAGGATTGTCGGTTCCGAGATTTACACAAATGTGTACGCTGAAGTAAGCTTTGATTTCCTTGCTCTTGAAAAGCAGTCTAACGGTAAAACCGAAGAAATCTACGACTCTATGTATATTACAATCGGCCCCGAATGCACGCATTGCATTCAGTGGATAAAGGACAATCTGAACATCGACCTTGCACAGATGTTCAAATAACAGCCAGAAAGCCGTTGGAAGTAATTCCAACGGCTTTCTTATTTAAAAATTCTTTAGCTTTTGTTCACGCCTTTGTAATAAAGTTGGGGTAATATATAATCACAAAATTATTTTGTACAGCGGAGGCTGTTATGGACGAGAATAATTACACCAATAACGAAGACTCTTCCGTAAACGAGGTTGAAGAGAATGCCCCTCAGAATTCTGAGGACGGCGAATACCATTTCGTCAGACCTGAGAAAAATCTCTACGAGGACGCAAAGTTTGTTCCCTGCTCGGAGGATACCGATGTTCCCAACTACTATGTACCCACCGAGAAAAAGCCCAAGGAAAAGAAAAACAAATGCGAGAAAAAAGCAAAGTTCTACAAAATCGCAGGTCTTTGCCTTGCCTGCGCTCTCATAGGCGGTATTGCAGGCGGTTTTATTTCATACAAGGTTCTCGATAACAACACAGGTGTGTTGAGCGAGACCGAAAAGCCCATTGCAGGCAGCCTCGAGGGTACCTCCTCAAGTTCCTCCGCAAAGGCAACAAACAACATCTACTCCTTAGGCTGCAGCCAGGCCGTCGGTATCACCACCGAGGTTACGACAACAAACTGGTTCGGACAGACCAGTTCCAGCGCAGTAACCGGCTCCGGCTTTATCGTAACCGCAGACGGCTACATCATCACCAACTACCATGTAATCGAGTACGCATACAAGTACAACTACAAGGTTTCCGTTATGATTCACGACGGCACTGTTTACGATGCAACCATCGTCGGCGTTGAAGCCGGCAACGATATTGCCGTCCTCAAGATTGACGCAACAGGTCTTAATCCCGTAAATGTCGGCGACAGTGAGAATATTCAGGTCGGCGAAGAGGTCTACGCAATCGGTAATCCCCTCGGTGAGCTTGCATTCACAATGACCACCGGTCATGTCAGCGCACTCGACCGCAGCATCACCACCGGCTCAAACACTCCCGCAATCAGCATGTTCCAATTTGACGCGGCAGTAAACTCCGGCAACTCCGGCGGACCTCTGTACAACGCAAAGGGTGAGGTTATCGGCGTTGTTACCGCAAAGTACAGCTCAACAGGTGTTGAAGGTCTCGGCTTTGCAATTCCCATCAACGATGCCGTTGACATCGCAAACGACCTTATCACCAAGGGCTATGTTACCGGCAAGGCTTACCTCGGCGCAAACATCGACAACCGCTACACCTCCGTTTACGCCGAATACTACAAGATGCCCGAGGGCGCTTATGTATTCAATGTTGAAAGCGGAAGCTGCGCAGAAAAATGCGGCTTATCCTCCGGCGACATCATCACCAAGCTCGGCGATGACGACATTGCAGGCTATGAGGACCTCAGCTCCGCAATCCGCCAGTACAAGGCAGGCGATACGGCAGATATTATTGTCTATCGCAACAACGACTATGTAACTCTCACCGTAACCTTTGACGAGTCCAAGCCGAATGCAGACTCAAACGGCGTAGACGAATCAGGTCTGTCAACTCATCCGCAGTTTGGCGGCTGACACTAAAAATGATAATCCGATTTTTTCCTACATCCTCTCTATTTCTCTAAACAGAAGGCCGCAGTCCGAATTGGCTGCGGTCTTTTGTTTTTTACATTCAAAGCACTTTTGCACTGCACTGCTTTAAATCGCACAACATTGCACAAATTTTCTACTACTCATTGACAATAAATTAGTAATATTTTATAATAAAGCTACGAACTTTAAAAACCAAAAAAATACATATGAATGGAGAAAAAGTAATGGACAAAGAAATGCTCGAAAAAGCCGGTTTCGGTACTCGCGCAGTACACGCAGGCAACATCAGAGACACTCAGTACGGTTCCCTGACTATGCCTATCTACCAGACCTCTACCTTCTACTTCGAAGACTGCGAACAGGGCGGCCGTCGTTTTGCAGGTGAAGAGGGCGGTTACATCTACAGCCGTCTCGGCAACCCCACCACATCTGTTCTTGAGAACAAGATTGCTGCTCTCGAAGGCGGCGAGGCATGCGCAGCAGCTGCTTCCGGCATGGGTGCTATCTCCTCCTGCCTCTGGTCAATCGCAGGCGCAGGCAAGCACATCATTGCTGACGAAACCCTTTACGGCTGCACCTTCGCACTTCTCAACCACGGTCTGACTGAGTACGGCGTTGAAGTCACCTTCACCGACCTCAGCAAGCTTGAAAACCTCAAGGCAAACCTCAAGGAGAACACCGTTGCCGTATATCTCGAGACTCCCGCAAACCCCAACCTCAAGATTACCGACATTGAGCTGCTTGCAAAGACCGCTCACGAGTACAACAAGGACATCAAGGTTGTCTGCGACAACACCTTTGCTTCCCCCGCACTCCAGAATCCCCTCAAGCTCGGCGCTGATGTAGTTGTTCACTCCGCAACCAAGTACCTCAACGGCCACGGCGATGTTATCGCGGGATTTGTTGTAGGCTCTGCTGAATTTATCTCCCGTGTAAAGATGTTCGGTCTTAAGGATATGACCGGCGCAACCCTCGGACCCTTCGTGGCATGGCTCATTCTCCGCGGTCTCAAGACCCTCGAGCTGCGCGTTGCACGCCACACCGCAAGCGCAAAGAAGATTGCTGAGTACCTGTACAACAACGACAAGGTCGAGCATGTAAACTACCCCGGTCTGCCCTCTCATCCCGGCCACGAGATTGCAAAACGCCAGATGAACGACTTCGGCGGTATGATTTCCTTCGAAATCAAGGGCGGCAAGGAAGCCGGCATGAAGTTCTGCAACTCCCTGCACCTGTGCACCATCGCAGTTTCTCTCGGCGATGCAGAAACCCTCGTTGAGCATCCCGCATCCATGACCCACTCCACCTACGGTCCCGAGGACCTCAAGGCTGCAGGCATCTCCGCAGGTCTTATCCGTCTGTCCGTCGGTCTGGAAAATGTTGATGACATTATCGCAGACTTTGAGCAGGCATTTGCGCAGATTTGATTTACTGACAACAAAAACAGGTATTGGTAAAACCAATACCTGTTTTTTTATTGCTTTATTTTCTATGGCCGCATACTGCGCAATACTTGCCCTCATACTTATGATTTCCGGCCTCGATATGCTTTTTCATTCGGATGAAATAATCGCGCTCGGCCTTTGTAAGCTTGCCCTTGTAGCTGCGGTTCTTGTATGCCCTGAACAGCACTGCGCTTACGAAGCCGAATATCAGCACGAAAACCGCAAAGATGCAGAATGCAACCCATAGCGTTCCTGCAGCCGCTTCGCCGAGTGCAGGTCCGTTCAGAAACGGTCTGTAGTAAAATGCCGCGAATGCCGCAATCAGTGTAAGCGCAAGATACAGAAAGAACTGAGGATATAGCGTCGGCGGAAGAAGACCGCAGTGCGGGCATATCTTCATCCCCTCCGGTATCATATTTCTGCAATGCTCACATTTTCTCATTTTACCGCTCCTTAGATATTATACGCTGATTATAGATTAATCGTCATCTTCCGTCAAGCGCAGCACAAAAAACAGCACCGTCATTTGACGGTGCTGTCTGTATTATCACTTGGTGTAGTTGTCGAAGTAGCCCTGGATGTAGATAATCGGGGTGCCCTTGTCGCCGCTGCCTGAGGTCAGGTCGCAGAGGGAACCGATAAGGTCGGTGAGTTTTCTCGGGGTTGTACCCTCGGATGCCATATCGCCCTTAAGGTCAGCGTCCTTTGCCTTAATCTTCTCGGAGATAGCTGCCTTCAGCTCGTCGCCGGACAGATCAGCGAAGTCATTGTCTGCAAGGTACTTGAGCTTGAGCTCGTTGGGAGTGCCTGCAAGGCCTGCGGTGTAGCCGGGAGATACTACGGGGTCAGCCAGCTCCCAGATTTTGCCGATGGGGTCCTTGAATGCGCCGTCGCCGTAAATCATTACTTCGATGCTCTTGCCGGTCTTTTCGTAGAGCAGCTTCTGAACACGCTCAACGAACTCCTGGCAGTTGATGGGGAACAGCTTTACGGTATCCTCAGTTGCCTTGTTGGAGCCGAGAAGGCCGCAGAAATCGTTGTAGCCGCTGCCGTTTACTGGTGCGGTCATAATGTCGTCAAGACCGTAGACGGTCTCAGCGCCGTTCTTCTTGAGCAGGCGCTTGGTGCGTGCTCTGGTGTGAATGTCGCAGCACAGAACATCCTTGGTGTAGTCAAGGATTGCTGCTGCCTTGTTTGCGAATACGATTTCGCACTCGCAGCCGCAGTCGGTAATAAGCTGCTTGTAGTATGCAACATAGTCAACGCCTGTGAACGGATGCATAATGAAGCCGAACAGCTCGCGGTACTTTTCCTCGCTCAGGACATCGGTGTAGGGGTCAACGCCCTTTTCATCGAGCATATCAATGTCAAACAGATGATTGCCGACTTCGTCGGAGGGGTAGCTGAGCATAAGGGTAATCTTCTTGCAGCCCTTTGCAATACCGCGCAGGCAGATTGCAAATCTGTTTCTGCTCAGGATGGGGAAGATTACGCCGACATGACCGGAGGGGAATTTTGCCTTTATGTCCTCAGCAATTGCGTTGACATCTGCATAGTTGCCCTGTGCTCTTGCAACGATGGACTCAGTTACTGCTACGATATCCTTCTGGCCGATTGTAATGTTCTCTGCCTTGATGCAGTTTACAACACTGTCAGTTACTATCTGTGCAAGATCGTCGCCCTGACGAATGATGGGAGCTCTGACGCCGCGTACTACCGTGCCGATTGTTCTTTCCATTTTGTTCTCCATTCCGCCTTGTCGGCTAATAATATTTTTGGGAAAACTTTTGCCTTTGCTTCTATATTATAATACAAGTCTTGACATAAGAAAAGTTCTTTTTTATACTGTTATCATAAGTAAATCTAATGGGTGATAAAATGAAAGAACGCTTTTCGCTTGATTTATACCGTGTTTTCGCAGTTGTGTATGAGTATAGTTCATTTTCCGAGGCAGCGCGTCAATTATATGTTACACAAAGTGCAGTCAGCCAATCGGTTAAGCAGCTTGAGGCTTTGCTCGGTGTGCAGCTGTTTGTACGCGGCAAACGCTCCGCAGTGCCGACCGTAGAAGCAGAGCAGCTGTATTCGATGATTGCACCTGCAATCGGCACAATCGCCGAGGCTGAAAGCCGAATTGAGCGTATGAAGCAGCTTAAGGAGGGGTATCTTCGAGTCGGTGCTGCCGATACAGTTGCAAGACACTATTTGCTCCCCTATCTCAAGCGTTGGAATGAGCAATACCCAAATGTTCGCCTTGAGGTAATAAACCGGACAAGCACCGAGGCATTTGCGTTGCTTTCTGCCGGTAAGCTTGATGTAGCTTTTGTCAATTCTCCGGTGGCAGACAGTAAATTCTCAACTAAGAAATGCCTTGAGCTTCACGATGTATTCATTGCAGGCAGCGCGTACCTTCAGCTCAAGGGCAGGACAGTAACCCGCCATGAGCTTTGCGAGTACCCTCTGATTATGCTCGAAAAGCTGTCTAACACAAGGCGCTCAATCGACGACGACTTCAAAAAATCCGGTATAATACTCAATCCCGAAATAGCATTAGGCTCACACGACCTGATGGTAGACTTTGCAAGGATTAATCTCGGAATATCGTGCGTAACAAGAGAGTTCACTACAATAGATGACAGTATATTTGAAATTGAGCTTGATGCTCCCCTACCGACCCGCGAGCTCGACCTCTGCTGGATGGACACGGGCAATATGTCCGAAGCCAAAAAGCGATTTATAAATATGTATTAAAGCGTAAAAAGCAGTTCATCATTTGATGAACTGCTTTTTTAGAAAAATTTTTACAATATCAATTTAGTAAACCGTAGGCCTTACACGACTTTTTGGGTAAAAAAAGAGTATCAACAGTCAAAAAGCCATTGATACTCTTAGGTTTGGCAGGGGAAGAAGGCTTCGAACCCTCGGCCTACGGTTTTGGAGACCGCCGCTCTACCAGCTGAGCTATTCCCCTATATATTGTGGTGGGCCTTCAGGGACTCGAACCCCAGACCGACCGGTTATGAGCCGGTTGCTCTAACCAACTGAGCTAAAGGCCCTTATGGCAGTATTGCCGTCACATTAACTTGTGACGGCAATACCATCTTGGCGCCCCCTGTAGGATTCGAACCTACGACCCTGCGGTTAACAGCCGCATGCTCTACCTGTTGAGCTAAGGAGGCAAAAGCAAAGGGCTTGACTTGCGCCAAACCCTTTGATGTTGGCATTGACCTATCTTCCCGGTCCGTCTCCAGACAAGTATTGTCGGCACTGGTGAGCTTAACTTCCGTGTTCGGAATGGGAACGGGTGGACCCTCACCGTTAAAAACACCAACTGCATTTGGAACACACCAA
>JAZUJB010000095.1:0-10230 GCA_045642545.1 Oscillospiraceae bacterium | reverse complement strand
ACCTCGGGGATAGTTACGCTGCCGTCTGCCTGCAGATGATTTTCGAGGAATGCGATGAGCATACGGGGAGGTGCAACAACGGTGTTGTTGAGGGTGTGGGGCAGATAGGTCTTGCCGTCCTCGCCCTTGACGCGCATCTTGAGTCTGCGTGCCTGTGCATCACCGAGGTTGGAGCAGGAGCAGACCTCGAAGTACTTCTGCTGACGGGGAGACCATGCCTCGATGTCGCAGGACTTGACCTTGAGGTCAGCAAGGTCGCCGGAGCAGCACTCGAGCTGACGAACGGGGATTTCCATGCTTCTGAACAGCTCTACGGAGTAGCGCCACATCTTTTCGTACCAGTCCATGCTCTCCTCGGGCTTGCAGACGACTATCATCTCCTGCTTCTCGAACTGGTGGATGCGGTAAACGCCGCGCTCCTCAATGCCGTGTGCACCCTTTTCCTTGCGGAAGCAGGGGGAGTAGCTGGTGAGGGTCTGCGGAAGCTTTGCCTCGGGGATAATCTGGTCGATGAACTTACCAATCATGGAATGCTCGCTGGTGCCGATGAGGTAGAGGTCCTCGCCCTCGATTTTGTACATCATTGCGTCCATTTCGGCAAAGGACATAACGCCCGTTACGACATTGGAGCGAATCATGAACGGGGGAATGCAGTAGGTGAAGCCCTTGCCAATCATGAAGTCGCGTGCATATGCGGTAACTGCGGAGTGCAGGCGTGCGATATCGCCCATAAGGTAGTAGAAGCCGTTGCCGGAAACTCTGCCTGCTGCGTCCATATCGATGCCGTCAAAGCGCTCCATAATCTCGGTGTGGTAGGGTACCTCAAATTCGGGAACAACGGGCTCGCCGAAGCGCTGTACCTCGACATTGCAGCTGTCATCGGGACCAATGGGAACAGATGCGTCGATGATGTTGGGGATGGTCATCATTATGGTCTTGATGCGCTCGCCCATTTCCTCGGTTGCCTTCTCAAGCTCGGCAAGGCGCTCTGCGTTTGCCTTGACCTCTGCCTTTGCCTGCTCAGCCTCCTCGAGCTTAGAGGGGTCCTTCTTTGCCTGGCCCATCAGCATACCGACCTTCTTGGACAGTGCGTTGCGGCTTGCGCGCAGGTCGTTTGCCTCGGTCAGTGCTGCACGGTACTTGACATCAAGGTCTAATACCTCGTCAACGAGGGGCAGCTTTGCTTCCTGGAACTTCTTCTTGATGTTCTCTTTAACAACATCGGGATTTTCGCGTACAAACTTTATATCAAGCATTTTGATTACTCCTTGTTATATTCTTTGCAATATATTTGACATTTAGTTATTTTCTTCCCAGGTTCTGCCCATTCGAGCGAGATTGGAAATGAGTGCCTCGCGGTCATCGCTGTCGTAGAATTCAAGCACAATCTTACCGCTGCGCTTGCCGACATCTATGCTGACTTTGCGGGCGAGGGTGCGGCTGAGGAAATCCGAGGTGTCGGCTATGTAGTCAACTATAAGCTCCTCGCTCTTGGTCGGCTCATGCACGGGCTCGCGAAGCTTCTTCAGAGTCTTTGCGACAAGCTGCTCGGTCTTGCGAACGGACAGACCGCCGTCAATGACATTCTTTGCCGCGCTCAGCTGCATTGCTGCGTCCTCAAGCGGAAGCAGAGTTCTTGCATGGCCTGCGGAGAGCTTGCCGTCTTCAACAAGCTTCAGAACCTCGGGTGAGAGGCTCAAAAGGCGCATTGAGTTTGCAATTGCGGGGCGTGAGCGACCTACGCTCCTTGCCGCCTCCTCCTGAGTGAGTCCATACTCATCAATAAGGCTCTTGTAGCCCTTTGCCTCTTCAATCGGATTGAGGTCCTCGCGCTGCAGGTTTTCAACCAGCGCAAGCTCAGCTACTCTGCGGTCGTCTGCCTCAATTACGCGGACGGGCACTTCAACGAGTCCTGCCATACGGCTTGCGCGCCAGCGGCGCTCGCCTGCGATAATCTGATAATAGCCGTTATCCTGCTTGCGCACGGTTATAGGCTGAATGAGTCCGTACTGAGCGATGGAATCTGCAAGCTCCTGCAGCTTCTCATCGTCGAAAATACTTCGAGGCTGGTCAGCTCTCGGCTCAACCTTGGTAATCGGAAGTGTCAGAAGCTCGCCGTCGGCATCATTTTCGAGGATATCCTCGCCGAAAAGCTCACTCAGGCCCTTGCCGAGACCTTTTTTAAGCTCTTTTGCCATTATTTGCTCCCTTCTCTTGCGAGAAATTCATACGCAAGCTTCATATATGCGCGGCTGCCCTTGCCGATTCTGTCGTAGGACACACCCGGCTTGCCGTGGCTGGGCGCTTCGGAAAGACGCACGCTGCGCGGAATTGCGGTTTCGTAAACCTTTTCGCCGAAGTAATTCTTCAGCTCTGCGGTAACCTGCTGAGTCAGATTTGTACGCGTATCGTACATTGTCAGCACGATGCCCTGAATATTCAGCGCAGGATTAAGGCGCTTCTTGCACAGACGGATTGAGCCCATAAGGTCTGCAATACCCTCGAGAGCAAAATATTCGCACTGCATCGGGATAATCACACTGTCAGCCGCAACAAGCGCATTAATGGTCAGAAGCGCAAGTGAGGGGGGACAGTCGATAAATATGTAGTCATAATCGTTGTAGACAAGCTGCAGAGCGTTCTTGAGTATAAATTCGCGGTTTTCCTGCAGCACGAGCTTGACGGTAGCACCCGAGAGGTCCTTGTTTGCAGGAACAACATCGCCGTAAGGTGTCTGAACGATGCAGTCAAGGATATCGGCATTGCTTGTCAGCAGCTCGTAGGTACCGGGAGTCTTGCTCTTGCTCACGCCCATACCCGAGGTTGCGTTGCCCTGCGGGTCGCAGTCAACGATAAGCACCCTTTTGCCTATCATTTTGAGCGCGCAGCAGAGGTTAACGCAGGTGGTGGTCTTGCCTACGCCGCCTTTTTGGTTAGTGATAGCAATAATCTTGGACATATTTTCACCTCAAGCGCTATTATAACCTCTGCCGATGCGTTTTTCAATGTTTCACATGAAACAATTTAATATTTTTTGCAAATGTTTCATGTGAAACATCACTCAACGAGCATATCAATGTCCTCTACCGTCAGTCCTTCGTGCACGGCAAGGTTAATCCCGTAGGCAATCAGCTTCGCGGAGCTTCGAACAAGCTCATCAATGTTGCGCGGTGTTACAAACAAGCCCTTCGCCTCGGCAGCGTCGGTGAATGCCGCAGCGTCAATGACAGTCGGCACTCCGATTGCCGCTACGGGCGCACCAACAGTTTCGCTGTTGAGCGCAGCGCGGTTATTGCCGACGCCCGAGCCGGGAGAGATGCCCGTATCGCAAATCTGCACATTTCGGCAAAGGCGGCTCAAATCACCCGAGGCAAGCGCATCGACCGCAATCACGCAGTCAGGCTTGACAATATCGCAAACCGCCTTGAGTCCGTCGGCACTTTCAATGCCCGTTGTGCCGAGAACTCCCGTGCGAAGCACCGCAACCGAGGAAAAGGCGGCAAACTGCTCGGGCAGGGAGGACTTGAGGTGGCGCGTAACAATCAGACTGTCAGCGGCATCGGGACCAATCGCATCGGGGGTAACGGCGCGGTTTCCGAGGCAGGCAACGAGAAACGAGCCCGCATTTGCGACAAACGGAATGCGTTTGAGCAGATTTGCAAGCGCATTTGCGCAATCGGAAAAGGAATTTTCGCGTCTGTTAACATATTTTTCCATTTCCAAGGTGTAGTACTCGCCGATTGGCTTACCGATTGCGCGCGCAGCCTCCTCATCGGTAACGGCGACGCGGCTTGCCTTACAATTATTAATAGTAAGGTCCTCGCTGATAATGCCACTATACACTTTGTTCAGTTTTGCATTGGCCTCGGCGGCAAGGTCGGTGCGTGAATTAATATTCTGCATCAGATTACCTCTTTTCATCTATATATTGTATATTCTTGCCGAACCGACCACAACTAATGCAAAGCGCAAAAAAATATTCGGAAAATGAGAAAAAAGCTTGATTTTTCAATGAGTTAATGGTACAATTACTTTCCGCGGGTTATGCCCGTGATTCGTTATCGTTATTCAGTCCCAAACGGCAGTAACCATCAGCTCAGTCTGATAGCCGGCGAAAACCGGCGGTATTCGCCGGAAAATCCGTTAGGATTTTTGTTACTAAGTTATAAGGAGGTGCCACGATGCCCAACATTAAGTCCGCAATGAAGAGAGATGCTCTTTCCAAGGCAGCACGCGCAAAGAACCGCGCTGACAAGACCGCTCTCAAGACCGTTATGAAGAAGTTTGACGCAGCAGTTGCAGAAGGCGACAAGACCGCAGCAGCAGAGAGCTACAAGGTAGCTGTCAAGGCAGTTGACCACGCAGCAGGCAAGGGTCTTATCCACAAGAACAACGCAGCTCACAAGAAGTCCGCAATGACCATCAAGCTCAACAAGATGGCATAAGATGGACCATAAATAGAAAAATCCCGTACCGATAAGGTACGGGATTTTTCTTTATACTTATTAACCGAAATCAAGATTGATGCCGCCGCCCGAGGACTGAGTCGGGAGGAAGGGAATGATTGCGTTTGCAACCTTCATAATGGGCATTGTCTGCAGCCATACTCTGCCCGGGCCGGTGATTACTGTATTGAAGAAGCCTTCGCCGCCGAACAGTACATTCTTTGCGCCTGAAATTGTCTGCACATCCATTGAGCAGGTGGTGGTCATTGCCGCGAGGTGGCCGGTGTTTATTACAATTTTCTGTCCCTCTTTGAGCTCGTACTCAACCACATGGCCGTCAAACTCAGCGAATGCAACGCCGTTGCCGCTTACGCGCTGAAGAATGAAGCCCTCGCCGCCGAAAAGGCCGCTGCCTATCTTCTTATTAAAGAACACATCGAGCTTTACGCCACCCTCAGCTGCAAGAAATGCGCGCTTCTGGAAAATCATCTCCTGCGCGGGACTTATATTGAATGCCTTGATTGAGCCGGGGAAGCTTGAGGTAAAGGCAATGAGTCCGGGTCTGTCCTGCGCGGTGTAGATATTCTGAAACAGCTTTTCGCCGGAGAACATTCTGCCGAGTGCCTTGCCGAGACCGCCGTTTGTGGTGGTCTCCATTTTCATATTGGGGGACATCCACGCCATGGAGCCGCCCTCGGTTATCATCTTTTCGCTTGCCGCGAGCTCGCAGACTACTACGGGCAGGGTTTCGCCTTCAATTTTATACTGCATATTATTCTCCTTGGTTAAAGTATTTTGTTTTGTTAATTGCCGCATACAGTGCCGTGCCTGCTGCCGCGCCTGCGATTGCCTGGATTGCGTTCATCGGAATGTTGCCTACCGCCGCAGTGCCGAAGCCGAGAAGCACCGCTTCATAGAAGAAGTAGCCTGCCACCATAAAGACCTCGGAGATAATGCCTGCAAGCAGCGCGCGCAGCGACTGCTTTTTGATAAACGCAGCGCGTAAAAGCGCACCTGCTATGAGTGCAACCAATGCCTTTACGACCATCGTTCCGGGTGCATAGAGGACATAGCCCGATACTATATCGGCAAGGCCCGAGCCTATGCCTGCTGCAAGAGCGCCCCACAAGGGGCCGAGCAGGAAGGCGGCAAGCACTACAACCGCATCGCCCGCGTGGATATAGCCGCCGAGGGGGGTGGGTATTCTGATTGCCATTGTGGCAACGCAGCACAAAGCCGCAAACAGAGCAGCAAAAACAATCTGTCTTACTCGCTTGTCTGTCATCTTATGTCCTGCGCCTCCTTTAATCTGGCATAAATGCCGTTTGCCTTTATTAATTCGTCGTGTGTGCCGTATTCGGCTATGCGGCCGTGCTCAATGACGGCGATTGCGTCGGCATTGCGTATGGTTGAAAGTCGGTGGGCGATGACGATGCTCGTTCTGCCCTCGCTGAGCCTATCAAGCGATGCCTGAATTCTCTGCTCGGTGACGGTATCGAGCGCCGAGGTTGCCTCATCGAGAATGAGTATCGGCGGATTTTTGAGGAACACGCGCGCAATGGATATGCGCTGCTTCTGTCCGCCCGAAAGCTTAACGCCGCGCTCGCCGATATAGCTGTCGTAGCCGTCGGGCATCTGCATAATCTCGTCGTGAATCTCCGCAAGACGCGCAGCCTCGATAATCTCCTCGTCGCTTGCGTCGGGTCTGCCGTAGCGGATATTGTCGCGGATTGTGCCCGCGAACATATACACATCCTGCTGAATCATACCGATGCTGCGGCGCAGCGATGCCTGCGTGAGCGAGCGCACATCGTGGCCGTCAACGCAGATTGAGCCCGAGTCGACATCGTAAAAGCGCATTAAAAGCTGGCTCATAGTTGTCTTGCCGCCGCCCGAGGGGCCGATTAGCGCAAGGCAGCTGCCCGGCTCGATTGCGACATTTATATCGTGCAGAACGGGTATGCTTTCATAGCTGAAGTTAACGCCCTTGAACTCAATTTTTCCCTTGGTATTGCTGAGGTTTTCGGCGTTTTCACAGTCCTTGATTTTAGCTTCTGTGCGCATAAGCTCGAGAAATCTCTCGTAGCCTGCCGAGCCCTGCATATAAAGCTCCGCGAACTGCGCAAGCTTTCGCACGGGTGTTACGAAGGTGCTGACATACAGTGTGAAGGTTACAAGCTCAATGTAGCCCATCGTGCCCTTCATAATGAAGAAGCCGCCTGCCGCAATGACCGCGACGGGCATTATCGACAGAGTAAACTCCATGCCGCTCATGAAAAGGCCCATCGCGCGATAATACTCGGTCTTTGCCGTGCGGTATAGCTCGTTTGCCTCGCAGAATTTCTCGTTTTCGAGCTTTTCGTTTGCAAATGCCTTTGCGGTGCGAATGCCCGAAACGCCGTTTTCAAGCGCGGAGAAGATTACGCCCGTCTTGCGCTTGACCTCGATATTCGCCTTGCGCATTTTGATGCGCTGACTCAGGGTAAACCAAAGGCAAACCGGAACGAGCACGAGCAGCACAAGCGCAAGCTGCCAGTTAATCGTGAACATCAGAATTATCGCGCCGACAATGGTGAGTGTGCAGATGAGAAGGTTCTCGGGGCCGTGGTGGGCAAGCTCGGTAATCTCGAAAAGGTCGCTTGTGAGACGGCTCATTATAGTGCCCGTGCGGTTGCCGTCAAAATACTCAAACGAAAGCGCCTGCACATGGCTGAACAAATCCTCGCGCATCTGCGCCTCGATTAAAACGCCCATTCGGTGGCCGATTACGGTTATCGCGTAGTACAGAAACGACTTTACGAGATACGCCGCAACGAGTATCGCCATAACGATGAAAAAGGTCTTGTACAGACTTTGCGGCAGGTAAGTTTCCATACTGTTTTTCGACACATAGGGGAAGATGAGGTCGATTGCCGCGACTAAAGTCGCACAGCCCATATCGATGAAAAACAGCTTCCTCTGGTCTGCGATATATGATATGAAAATTTTCAGCGGTGAATTATTATAATCTTTCATATTACATACTATATAGGCTCCCCTTGAGGGGAGCTGTCAGCGCAGCTGACTGAAGGGTGGCAGCTTATGCATTCACCCTTTCGGTTTCGCTTTCGCTCAACCACCTCCCCTCAAGGGGAGGCATTTCTTGTTTGTTACTACGCTTCAGCTTGTCGTTACTACCACAACTCGACCGGTAAGTGCGTACTAATACTTGCTTCGCTCGGCGACGGCGAGGGCATCGCAGCGGTTATTGTATTCGTTCTCCGCGTGGCCCTTGACCCAATGGCAATGCAGCTCGTGGGTTTCGGCAAGCTTGAGCAGAGTTTCCCACAAATCAACATTCAGCGCAGGCTTCTTGTCGGCCTTTTTCCAGCCGTTTTTGCGCCACGATACCGCCCAGCCCTTGCTGAGCGCATCAATGACATATTTTGAATCGGAGTAAAGCTCGACTATGCAGGGCTCCTTTAGCGCCTGCAGCGCGGATATTACTCCCGTAAGCTCCATTCGGTTGTTGGTGGTGCTTTTCTCGCCGCCCGACATCTCCTTGGAGTGGCCGTTGTAGCGCAAAATCGCGCCCCAGCCGCCCGGTCCGGGATTGCCCGAGCAGGCTCCGTCTGTGTAAATTGTTACCGTCTTCTTCATAAAAGTATTTCCTCAATACTGATATAAGACTAAAAGGTTTTACCGAGAAGCGCTAATGCTTTTTGCAAGGCAAGAAAAGGGCCGCAGGAAATACTGTCTGTTGTATTTTCAAGGTCTTTGACGCAGCATTGCAGAAAGCAGATCGCTTCGAATAAAACGGGTTAGTATTGTATCAGTATAATTAATCTAATCCGTATCTCTTGAGCATCATCTTGTACTCTTCGCGGTCGATGATGCCGTTTTTGAGCATATTATCAAGCTGCTCAAGCCGCTTTTGGTCCGACGCAGAGAGTTCTTCCTCTTCGTCATCAAAATCTTCCTCGTCAAGCTCAAATTCATCGTCATTCTCTGCCTTTTTTGAGGCACTTTTTTTATTCGCAATCGCAAATATGACAATCAGAATAACGGCGACAACAAATACGATAAAAATATAGCTGACGCCCGAGCCTTCTGCCGTTTCATTGAGAGAATACAGACTCCAGAGCAGGCCCGCAATTGTGAAAATCACGGAAAAGGTCGTTGCCCTTTTTGACTTCTTATCGTTTTTCTTCATCACATTATCACTTCAGGCCGTAGCGCTTGAGCATGATGTTGTACTCTTCCTTCTCGATAAGGCCGTTTGCGAGCATGGACTTGAGCTGCTGACGGCGCTTTTCGTCGGCATCCATAGTATAGTCGGGCTCGACATGCTCGTGGTCGTCGTCGCAGTCGGCAGTCTCGGCATACTTCTTGGCCTCGGTCATAACCTTGGAGAAGCTCTCCTTTGCCGCCTTCTTCATCGCTTCGGGATTAAACTCCGCTGCCTTACCGTCGCCCTTTGCTGCGGCCTGACTCTTTGCGGTGCGTACAATAATAAAAATTGCCACCGCAATTATTACGAAGAAAATAAGAACTCCGGCTGCTGCGCTATCTGCCTCACCGATAACGCCGAAAATGAATATTGCGGCGATTATAAGGCCAAGCGGTGAATCCTTTTTCTTTTTATTCTTGTCGTTCATAGCTCAATCCCCTTTTTGGTAATATGCGGTCGGCAAGGCGAAATTTCTTCGCCTTGCCGCATTCATTATTATTCTTCTGTGGGTGCTTCTGCCTCGGAGGGTGCTTCGGCTTCCTCAGCCTCCGCTGCGTCCTCCTCCTTGTCGGTCAGTGCGATGGAGATTACCTTCGCGCCGCCGTTAAGGCGCATTACGCGCACGCCCTGAGTGCTGCGGCCGAGGCAGCTGATGCTTGCGATATCCATACGGATAATCGTGCCGTCATCGGAGATGACAAGCAGGTCGTCGTTTTCGGAAACGACCTTTACATCGGAGATGTAGCCTGTCTTGTCGGTGATGTTGTAGTTCTTAAGGCCCATACCGCCGCGGTTCTGTACACTGTACTCACCTACATCGGTGCGCTTGCCGTAGCCGTTTTCGGTAATCGACAGCAGGGTCATACCCTCGGCTGCAAGACCTGCGCCGACAACAAAGTCGCCGTCCTTGAGTCTTATGCCGCGTACGCCGACTGCATCACGGCCCATTGCGCGTGCGTCATTCTCATTGAAGCAGATTGCCATACCACCGTGGGTTGCAATGAGAATGTGGCTTGCTCCGTCGGTCTGCAGAACGGTCATAAGCTCGTCGCCCTCGTCGAGGGTGAGTGCGCGGATACCGTTTGCGCGGATATTCTTGAACGCAGACTGCGCGGTGCGCTTGACCGTGCCGTTGCGGGTGATGAACATGAGGAAGCTGTCCTCGTCAAGACCGCGGGCTGCAATCATTGCGCTGACCTTTTCGCCCGGCTCAACGGGAATGATGTTTACAATGTTCGAGCCGCGTGCCGCTCTGCCTGCCTCGGGAATTCGGTAGCCCTTGCGGACATAGACCTTGCCGCGGTTAGTGAAGAACAGAATGTTATCGTGAGTCGAGGCGGTGAATACGGTGTCGACATAGTCCTCGTCGCGGGTTGCCATTGCGCGCACGCCCTTGCCGCCGCGGCCCTGTGCGCGATACTCGGAAGCGGGCAGGCGCTTGATGTAGCCGTTGTGGGTGAGGGTGTAGACGCAGTCCTGCTCCTCGATGAGGTCCTCGATATCAATCTCGTCCTCAACATCCTGGATTTCGGTGCGGCGCTTGTCGCCGTACTTGTCGCGGATTGCGATGAGCTC
>JAZUJB010000094.1:0-19208 GCA_045642545.1 Oscillospiraceae bacterium | reverse complement strand
CATGGAAGACTCCATGCATCTGGCCCGCTGCGCTCTGACTCCTCCCACCATGCAGCATCTCCGCTACAAGATCGTCCCCACCAAGAACCCCAAGAAGGTTGCTATTGTTGGTGCAGGTATCGGCGGCTGCGAAGCAGCAATCGTTCTGGCACAGCGTGGCCACAAGCCCACTGTATTTGAGAAGACCGACAAGATCGGTGGCCTGTTCCTCACCGCATCTGCAATGTCCTTCAAAGAAAACGACAAGAAGCTCATCGCATGGTACGAGAACGAGCTTAAGAAGTACGACATCGAGTGGCGCTTCAACACCGAGATCAACGACCTCGGCGTTCTCCGCGGCTACGACGAAATCATCGTTGCTACCGGCGCAGTTCCCAGAAAGATGGCAATCCCCGGCTTCGAGAAGTGCCTGACCTTCACCGACCTGCTCAAGGACAAGAAGCCCGTAGGCGACAAGGTTGTCTTCTTCGGCGGCGGCCAGTCCGCATGTGAGGCTGCTCTTGAGATGACCATCCAGGGCAAGCACCCCATCATCGTAGAGTATGCAAAGGACCTCGTTCCCGCACAGAATGTCTGCCTGTCCAACGCATCTTACCTGCGTGATGTTCTCGCATTCAAGAAGGTTCCCACCTATCTCGAGCACACCATCCGTGAGATTAAGGACAAGACCGTTGTCATCGCTTCCAAGGACGGCAAGAATGTATTCGAGGTCGAGTACGACGATATCGTAAACGGCATCGGCTTCGTTCCCGCACCCGTAGGCGGCAAGGCAAAGAATGTCCATCGCGTCGGCGACTGTGTCACCATCGGCAACCTGCGTACCGCTATCTGGCGCGCATGGGATGTCTGCATGAAGATCTAATCTTCTGTAGTGTCACAGAAAAACATATAAAACACAAACAGGTGCAGATTTATCTGCACCTGTTTTTTTATGTGTATTCAAGGCTGAATATAAAAAACGAGAGTCTCGTTGAGACTCTCGTTTAACTTGCTTATGTAATGATTACCAGGTCCAGGGCTGGCCGCCGGTTACCATGATGAAGGGCCACTGCATAAAGTCAATGATGAGGTTGAGCTTATTCTTAACAGCGAAGCGTACATCCTCGTCACGAAGATCAAACTTCTTTGCGATTCCCTTGTAATCGACCTCAAGCAGCTTGCCAGCTACGCCGAGGCACTTACCCATATCAAGGTCGTGAAGATGGTCCTTTACCATGTCGATAGATGCATCAATGCCGATGGACTTAACGGTCTTTATGCACATACTAAAAAATCCTCCCTATTTGTATTGTTCAATGTTAATTAATTGTTTATGGAATAACTATACCACATAGCAATGGGTTTTGTAAATATCTATGATTGATATTTATAAAACTTATAGCAAGGCTATTCTAACATAAAAATAGCTTGATGTCAAAAAGAAAAATCAAAAATCGGGTGATATGCCGCAGTAACAGACAACCTGTGAAAAACTGTCTGCAACTTACGGCGCAACACCCGATTTTTGTATGAAATTCAGCCTTTTCAGGCAAATTCAAGACTAAAGCTTCGGTATGAATCTGACCGCGCAGCTGTTATCCTTAGGCTTTACAAGGCATAATTTTTCCTCGTGCCGCACCTGATGCGTATCAAGCTCGTTTTGGGGCTCGTCGCTGCGCTCAATTACCCGCTGCCAGACTGAATCAAAGCTGTCAAAATTGTAGGTATCTTCCATACTGCTCACCCAGGTCATTATATGCTGACACTTGCATTAAGGTGACGGATATGGGATAATAGATTATTATCAAATATTCGAGGTGCAATATGCCCAGATTTTTTATGAATGAGATTAATCAGTCAGGCGGAACCGTCATCATTTCCGGACGCGACGCCGAGCATATACGCGTTCTGCGCCTGCGTCAGGGCGAGGCAATGACAATCTGCGACGGAAGGGGCACCGACTATAAATGCCGCCTTATTCGCTCAGACAAGGACGAGGCTGAAGCGGAGATAATCGAGGTTGTCAGATGCGCCGCCGAGCCGAGCGTTTATGTCAGCGTTTTCTGCGGACTTCCCAAGGGTGACAAGACGGATTACATTATCCAGAAATCCGTCGAGGCAGGAGCCTCGGAGATTGTGTTCTTCGACTCCGAACGCGTTGTTCAGCGCACCGAGGGCGTGCCCAAAAAGCTTGAGCGCTGGAACAGAATTGCCGAGGAAGCGGCAAAGCAGTCGGGCAGGGGAATAGTGCCCGAGGTCAGATGGATCCCCAAATTCGCCGATGCGCTCACAGCGGCAAATGAAGCTGAAGCCGTGTTCTTTATGTACGAAACGGGCGAGCGCGAGGCGTTGTCCGAAGCGCTCAAGGGCGCAAAAGAGCTTAAAACCGCCGCAATTATCACCGGCACAGAGGGCGGCTTTGAAAAGTCCGAGGCGGATACGGCACGAGAGCAGGGAATGCATATCTGCTCAATGGGCGAGCGCATTCTGCGCTGCGAAACCGCACCCGTTGTCGCATTGACCGCACTTATGTTTGCAAGCGGAAACCTGGAGTAAAATGTCTCAGAGAACTAAGAATCTTTGTAAATATGTAATACCGACAGTGCTCAGCTGCGTGAGCTACTTTCTGTTCACGATAATCGACGGAATTTTCGTAGGGCAGGGAGTCGGCACAAACGCGCTCGGCGCGGTGAATATCGCCTTCCCGTTCATTATGGTCGTCTGCGCAGCCTTTATGCTGACAACGATAGGAGGCGTAACGGTAGTCGCAATCCGACTCGGCCGCGGCGATGAGAACGGAGCAAACGAGGCGTTTATGCACGCGCTTTCAGCAACGGTCGCTATTGCCGTCGTAATGTGCCTTGCGGGTACGGTCTTTGCCGACGAGCTGTGCCTTTTGCTCGGCGCAAATGACACCTTTTTTGACTATGTTTACGACTACCTGTTCTGGTATTCGATATTCATAATCCCCTCGGGACTGTCTACTGCGATGCAGGGCTTCTGCCGAAATGACGGCTCGCCGATACTCGTTTCAGCAGCGGTAATTGTCGGCACGGTCTGCAATATCTTCGGCGACTGGCTGTTCATTTTCCCGCTGAAAATGGGCCTCAAGGGCGCGGCAATCGCAACGGGCGCATCGCAGACAATAACGCTGCTTGTAGTAATGGCGCATTTCATCGCAAAGCGCGGAAAGCTGCGTGTCAGAAGCTTCAGACCCGATGCTGCACTTTATAAGAAAATCGCCATCCGCGGCCTGCCCGAGTGCATATCGCAGCTCGCGGCACCTGCGGCAATAATTACAACGAACTATGTCCTGCTTGCGAAAATCGGCGATATCGGCGTAAATGCGTTTTCGATTATCGGCTATGTCGCATCGTTCTCGGTTGCGATATTCTTCGGCACGGCAGAGGGCCTGCAGCCCTTGTTCGGACGGTGCTACGGAGCGAAAAACGAGGCCGACCTCAAGTACTATTTGCGCGCGGGAATGATAATTAACTTTGTCGGCAGCGTGCTGATTTACATACTGCTGCTGTTTGTCGGCAAGCCAATCTGCACTATGTTCGGCGCCGACCCCGAAACGCTCGGCTATACGGTTGCGAGTATGCCGAAATACGCGTGGGGCTTCTCGGTAATGGCGCTGAACACCATCATTTCGGCGTATCTGTACTCCACAAAGCGCAGCACGCAGGCAATAATCATGAATGTCCTGCGCAGCTTCGTGTTTGATATTGCGGTTATAATTCTGCTGCCCGAGATATTCGGCGCGGAGATAATATGGCACACCTTCGGCATATTTGAAGCCATGGTGCTTGCCGTTGCAATAGTATTGCTGAAAAGCTCAGAAAAAAACGGCGTTGTATTCAAATAAAAAAACCGACTACTCAAAGTAGTCGGGTTTTTGCTTGTATTTTACCACTCGGTCTTGCCGCCAAGCTCCTTGGTGTCCTGAACCTTGTTGTAGGTGTCGAGCATCTTGATAGCCTTGGTTGCGTTGCCCTTGAGCTTAACCTTGCCGCTCATGAGAGCGCGGGGAATGCCGAGCTCGCCGGTCATAATCTTCTTGGTGGTGTCATAGTCGGCGTAGGAGGAATAGTCAGCCTTGGGAGCGGTGTCCATACCAAAGCCGTGGGTGATGCTGGTCAGTACGCCGTTTTCAAAAACATACATGTACCAGAAATCCTTGCCGTCAAGCTGAGGCACTGCTGCGTAGCCCTCGCAAAGGGTCAGAGTCAGCTTAGTGGGGGTCTTTGCTGCAGAAAAGGTATCCTTGAGGTTTGCCTCAAATTCTGCGCGCCATTCGTCAGTCAGGAATTTCATATTATTCTCTCCTTGAAAAATAACTGTTTACCATTCGGTATTGCCGTTGAGGCGTTTGCATTCGGTTATGACATTGTGAGTATCAAGCATCTTGAGAGCCTTGGTAAGGCTGCCCTTGAGCTTAATCTTGCCGCTCATCAGAGCCTTGGTTGTGCTCAATTCACCGGTCATGGTCTTGATGAAGGGCTCGTAGTCGCAGTCGGAAACATAGTCGGCGGCGGGTGCGCTTTCGCGACCCTCGCCTCGCTCAACGCCGGTCATAACGCCGTCCTTCATGGTGTACATAAACCATACTGTGTTACCGCCGCACTGAGGTACTTTGTTGTAGCATTCGCAGAGGGTAAGGGTGAGCTTGGAAGGGGTCTTGGCGGGTGAGAAGGTGTCCATAAGAAGCTTCTTGAACTCCTCGCCCCACTCAACAGTAAGAAATTTCATAGCGCATCTCCTTCAAGAATATGTCCGCTTTTCCGCGGCAGAATTACCACTTGTTTTCGACCTTCTCGGCAAAGCCGGGGAAGTCCTTGATTTCGATTACCGTTCCGTCATCGAGAACAGCCTTGCCGGTGAACAGACCGAATACCTGATGCTGGTCGCTCTTGATGAGAATAACATTGGTGCAGGATGCGCGGTCGAGAACGGGCTTGAAGTCCATCTCGAAGCGACCGTCATCGGAGGTGAAGGTCCACGGCTCGAGGAATGCCTTTTCGTCGCCGGGGATGTTGAACTTGACCTGGCTTATCTTGTGGGCCTTGCCGTTGTAGAACAGCATATTTTCGCTGGCAGCGGAGGTGTCGCCGAAGCCGTAGCCGATGTTCCAACCGAAGGGAACGCCGTCAACCGCACCGGAGGCGGAGCCCCAGTACCATGTGTTATGATAGGTCCAAACGCCACGGCCCCAGTCGAGAACTGCGAAGCTGTCCTCAGGGTCGAAAACATAGGTGCGGCCGTCATAGGTGACCTCGCCCTTAGCGCGCATACAGTTGATTTTCTGATTGTAGTAGAAGCGGCCGGGCTTGCCGAAGGGAGTTGCGATAACCATGCTCTCCTCGGGCTCGTCAAACAGCTCAACCTTTGCGTACAGTGAGCCTGCAGGGCCGAACTTCTTCATCTGGGCGATGAGAGTGCGTTTGCCGCTGCCGTCGTTTTTGAAGTACAGGCAGTAGTTCTTACCCTCACCGACAGTGTCGCCGACAACGCTGGTTTCGGGCAGATTGCGCTTGCCGAGAGGCATAAAGCACATGGGGCTTGTGGTGATTTCCCAGCCCTCCTCAAAGTTGAGCAGGCTGATGGAGTCAAGGCCCATATAGCCGTTATCGTCAACGGTCAGAGCAAGAGCAAAGCGGCCGTTGTTTATGAGGTAGTAATCCCATTCCTTGATGCGCAGGGGACTTGCCTTGATGTCGCTGCGGTGGTAAACGGGCAGGAGCTTCTTGGCATAGCCGGGCTCGGTGAGATTGCCGTCCTTGTCAAGCAGGGGAATTTCATTCACGATTTCGTGCTGCATGATTACATCTCCTTTTTAAGTGCGCGGATATCCGTTCCGAAGAAGGGGAGCTTTGTGAACTCGCCGTCAAGTCGGGAGCATATCTGCGGATTGTATCTTCTCAAAAGCTCTGTATCCTCAAGGTTTGTGCTGATTATGGTCTTTCTGCCGCCTACAAGCCTTGTGTTTATGAGGGTGTACAGTGCGCTTACAGCCATAGGAGTGGGCATCTCGGTACCGAGGTCATCGAGAATCATAAGCTCGCAGTCGAGCATACGGTCGACCTTGGTTGCCGCTTTTTCGGCGGTTTCCGCATCGCGCGAAAACTTCTTGGTTTCAAAAGCCTCGAGCGCGGCGGAAGCGGTTTCATAGCAGACGGAGTGGCCGTTTGCAGCCACAACTCTTGCAATGCAGGCGGATAGGAAGGTCTTGCCCAGACCCGTGCCGCCCTGGAACATCAGATTCATTGAGCGCTCGGAAAAGCTCTGAGCGTACTCGCGGCAGGTGTCAAAGACAATCTCCATGCTCTCACGCGCATCGCCGTAGAGAGAAAGGTCAAACTTCTCGAAGCACTCGTCGCTGTTTTTGAGCAGTGAGCTTAGCTCGCGCGTAAGCTCGGCGTTGTACAGCGCCTTAAGGCAGGCGCACATCTTGCCGCCGACATAGCCGGTGTCATGGCAGACGGGGCAGGAGTAAATGTCGTCAAGATAGCTGATTTCGTAGCCGTGCTCTACTAAAAGCTCCGCCTTTCTTGCCTGAAGCTCAAGGCTTTCCTTTTCAAGCGCGCTGACCGCGGCATTAAGCTCTGCGCCCTTTTTGATGGTTGCGCCGACAAGCTCAACCATCTGCATACGCAGCCGCTGGTCGATGTCAGCAATTTCGGGTATGCGGGAGTATATTCTGTTCTGGCGCAGATAATGCTCTGCAACATTGTCTGCGTGGATGTTTTCAAGATTTTCTCTGGCTCTTGCCAGAAGCTTTCCGTCTAATCCCATAATTTAACCGTTTTTAACCTTCTTGTATATTGAGCGCAGGCGCTCAAGCTCGTCGTTCGATACGGAGCTGCGGTGGTTGTTCGCTGCCTTGACAGAGGTGCTGCGGCTGTCCTTTTCCTCAATCTCCTCGGGACTGTGCAGACCCTTTTCGTGCCAGCTTGACACGATTTTATTCATATATCCCCATTTGAGCGCGCCCGTGTTTGTAACGGTGCGGTCGTATGCAATTGCAAGTGCTTCGGCCTCGAAGCCCATATCAAGCCATGCGGAAACATACTTTGACTCGGTAGCCGTAAGCTGTCTTCCCGTAATTCCGAGAGCGGACTTTATCTGTCCTGCCTTGCTGCGGCGCTCGGCTGCGTTTTTTATGTATTCCTCGGCCTGCTCAAGGGTTAAAATCTCCTTGTTGGCCCATGAATAAGCCTCTTTTTCGATGCTGCGCATTGAGGGCAGCCTGCCGCTGCCGTATCTGGCGGCAAAGCTGTCAATACAGTAGGTCAGCAGCATGTAAATTACCTCGGGCGGAAGCGAGAGGTAGTCGTAAATGCCGAACAGCGTTTTGATATCAGCAGTTGAGAGCGCTCTGCCGAGCTTGCGCTGAGCCTCGGAGAGCACGGCATTGAAGCCGGAGTCGTTCTTCGAGCGATTTATGATATCCTCGGCGGTGTACTCTGGAAGCTCCTCGGCGGGCTGAATTTTCTGAACAGTCTCGGGCTTTTTGTCCGCAAACAGCTCCATTCTGCAGAGCTTTTCGTAAGCGCTGCTGACCTCGGCTAAGGTCAGGCATAGCTCACGCGCGGCGCGGTCGGCGTTAAATTCACCGCAGCGGCACAGCCATATGTACAGCAGGGCAACATTGCCGTCATGCGCGGCGATTAGCTTGTCCGCAGCCTGCGAGGGTATTAAGTTTTGCGGAATTTTCTGCATACTGCGACTCCTGCTGTTGATGTTCATGCAAAGTTTACATGCATGTGCATTATAACATTAATTTTGACTTGTAGCAATAGCATTGTATGTGGTATAATACTTTAATCTAAACAGAGTAAAATGGTAGAGGTATGAGTATGCTCGAATTGCTATCACCCGCGGGTTCACCGGAAGCGGTAATCGCAGCGGTTCAGAACGGCGCAGATGCCGTATATATGGGTCTCGGAAATTTCAATGCCAGACGCGGAGCAAAGAATTTCGACTATGAGGAATTTGAAAAGGCGGTAAGATACTGCCGCGTGAGAGACTGCAAGGTCTATGTCACTATGAACACCCTCGTAGGCGACAGAGAGATGGAAAACGCGGTTGCGCTTGCACGCAGAGTTTCCGACCTCGGCGCATCCGCAATTTTGGTGCAGGACCTCGGACTTCTGTCCGTGCTCAAGAAGGCAGTGCCGGATATTCCTCTGCACGCCAGCACACAGATGAGCATTCACAATCTCGCAGGCGTTGAGGCGGCAGCCGAGATGGGACTTACCCGCGCAGTGCTTGCACGCGAGCTTTCAATGGAGCAGATAAAGTTCATCACCAAGAACTCGCCCATTGAGACCGAAATATTTGTCCACGGCGCACTTTGCTTCTGCCACTCGGGACAGTGCTATATGTCCTCGCTTATCGGCAGACGCAGCGGCAATCGCGGTATGTGCGCACAGCCCTGCCGTATGGAATACAGCATGACCGGCAGAATGGCTGACGAAAAGCCGCTTTCACTCAAGGATAACTGCCTTGTTGACAGACTCAGAGAAATTGAGGACGCGGGTGTTGCCTGCGTTAAAATCGAGGGCCGCATGAAGCGTCCCGAATATACGGGAATCGTTACGGGCGTGTACTCCAAAATCATCAAGGAGCATCGTGAGCCTACTCCCGATGAAATTCAGCTGCTTGAGGACGCATTCTCCCGTCAGGGCTTCACTCAGGGCTATTTTAACGGCGATAAAAAGGATATGTTCGGCGTCAGAGTCGAGCCCGACCGCGCAACCGAGAAGATTTTCTCCAATGCGCGCAAGGAGTATATAGACAGCGAGCAGCGCAGAGTCCCGGTGCATTTCTACGCGGTTGCAAATCTCGGCGAGGCGGTTAAGGCTGCCGTTATGGACGAGGACGGCAACAGAGTTACCGCCTTCGGCACAGAGCCGCAGAGAGGCATCAGCCAGGTAACAACCGAGGATTCAATCAATAAGCAGCTTCACAAAACGGGCGGCACTCCGTATATCTGCGTTGAGGCGCAGAGCAAGGTGCAGGACGGCATATTCCTGCCGGTTTCCAACATAAACGAGCTGCGCCGCAGACTGCTGCATCTGCTCAGTGAAAAGCGCGCAGCAGCACCCGAGCGCCGCAATCTGCCCATTCCCGAGATGCCGAAGAACATTCCGGCAATTGCAGACCCCGTTACCATTTATCAGGTGCGCACTGCCGAGCAGCTTTCCGCAGAGCTTGCAGCGACAAATCCCGATTACCTCTATGTTCCCGTTCAGGTTATGCTCGAGAACTTTGAGGCGGTAAGACTCTTCATAGACAGAGGCGCAACACCCGTTGCCGTGCTGCCCAGAGTCATCACCGACGACCAGGTCAAGACGATTTTCACAATGCTTGAAAATCTTAACCGCAAGGGCGTAAACGAGGCGCTCGTCGGAAACATCGGTCACATCAAGCTTGCCCGCAAGGCAGGAATGAAGATCAGAGCCGATTTCGGTATGAATGTTTTCAATTCCTACACGCTGGATATGGTGCGCAAGATGAATTTCCTGTCTGCCACGGCATCGTTCGAGCTGCGTATGGCGCAGGTACGCGATATGGCAAAGAGCATCGATACGGAGCTTATCGTTTACGGCAGACTGCCGCTTATGGTTTCCGACCAGTGCATAATCAGCCGCTCCGAGGGCAAGTGCAACTGCCAGAATCCCGCGCAGCTTTCCGACCGTATGGGCTCTGTTTTCCCCGTAGTGCGTGAATTTGAGCACCGCAATGTCATTTACAACTCAAAGAAGCTGTTTTTAGCCGATAAGACCGACGATATTTACGGAGCGGGACTTTGGGGCATCCGCCTGATGTTCACAACCGAGGGCGCGCGCGAGTGCGTTGAGGTTGCAAAGAGCTTCAAGCGCGAGGGAGATTACAAGCCCAATGACCTCACCCGCGGACTGTATTACAGAGGCGTTGACTGATATGAAGATTGTACTTGCATCAGGCTCACCGAGAAGACGGGAGCTGCTCAATGCAGTCGGTGTTACCGACTTTGAGGTCTGCCCCGCAAAGGGTGAGGAAAAAGCGGCGGATAATCTGCCGCCGCAGGAGATAGTTAAATGCCTTTCCTGCGCAAAGGCGCAGGAGGTCGCAGCAAATTACGGCGAGGATACCGTCATCATTGCCGCAGACACGATAGTGTGGGCTGACGGCAGGGTTTTCGGCAAGCCGAAGAATGAGGACGATGCCTTTGCAATGCTCAGAACGCTCTCGGGCAAAAGCCACGAGGTGTATACGGGCATAAGCGTAATCTGCAACGGAAGAACAATAAGCGAGGCGGAATGCACAAGCGTACGCTTTCGCAACCTCAGCGATGACGAGATAAGAGCCTATATTGCAACGGGCGAGCCTATGGATAAGGCAGGCGCCTACGGAATACAGGGCAGGGCATCGCTTATGGTGGAAAAAATAGACGGTGATTATTTCAATGTTGTCGGGCTGCCGCTGTGCAGACTCGGTCAAATGCTAAAGACAATTGGAGTGCATCTGCTGTGAATGTAAAACAGTATCTTAAGAAAAACGGAATTAAAATAGGCGCGGCAGTGCTTGTGATAGTGCTTGTCGCGGGTATAAGCTCATATCTGCTCAAGGGCAATGCAGGCGTTATTCAGAATGTGTCGGGCACCGTAAAGGCACCCGTGCAGAGAATAGTCAGCTCACTTTCCGAGTGGCTTGAGGGCATATATGGCTATATATACGAGTATGACCAGCTTCAGGCCGAAAACGAGCGTCTGCGCGAGGCACTGACCGACGCGCAGGAGAAGGCCCGCAACGGCGAGGCTGCAGTTGAGGAAAACGAGCGTCTGCGCAATCTGCTCGACTTCAAGGAGAAGCACAGCGATGTAACCCTTGAGCCTGCAAAGGTAATCGCGTGGACAAGCTCAAACTGGGCGCACTCCTTCACCATAAGCAAGGGCACAAACTGCGATATCGCAGCAGGTGACAGTGTCATCACCGAGTACGGCGTTCTTGTCGGTCAGGTTACCGAGGTCGGCACAACATGGGCAACGGTCAGAACCGTAATCGACATCAACACCAATATCGGCGCATTCGTTTCCGAAAACGGCGCAGCAGGCCTTCTGGTCGGCGATTTTGCGATGATGCAGGACGGCAACGCAAAGCTTGCCTATCTTGCCGACGGCGCGCAGATTTTCAGCGGCGACACGGTTATGACCTCCGGCGCAGGCGGCGCATTCCCGCAGGGCCTTGTAGTCGGAACAATAAGCTCCGTTCAGGCTGAGGCCGGCGGACAGATAGAATACGGCGTAATCAAGCCGGGCTGCGACCTGAATGCACTTGTTCAGGTGTATGTTGTTAAGGACTTTGAAGTGGTGGAATAATTGTTAAACAGACTGTTTGAGTGGAAAAAAATAAGCGTATTTTTTGAATATGCGGTATATCTTCTGCTGACCATGTTCCTGCAGAATCTGCTTTTCTCTAAGCTGAGCATCTTCGGCGTGAAGGGCTTTATTCTGCCTGCTGCCGCAGTTGCCGCGGGTATGTACCTCGGCGGTGTTCGCGGCGCGATATTCGGAATATGCCTCGGTGTATTGACCGACTTCAGCTTCTCCGAGAGCACGATTCTTTACACAATCCTGTTCACGGCAATAGGCTTCGGAGCGGGCTTTGCCGCAGAATTCTATATCAATAAAAGCTTTTTCGTATTTATGGTATTCAGCACACTGGCAGTGCTGCTGACGGGCTTTGTTCAGCTTCTGGCAGCGATGATTATAAGCGGCGCCGAGCTTTTCCCCGGACTTCTGACGGTGCTTCTGCAGACGGTGCTTTCAATATTGCCCGTAATGCTGCTGTACCTGCCGTTTAGAAACCGCCCTGCCAATGCACAGCGCAGATAAGGATAGCCAATGAATGTAATTAAAAAAGACAGATTAATAGTGCTTGCCGCGGTGCTTTCGGTGCTGCTTGTCGTGTACTTTGTCTTTCTGTATAAGCTGCAGATAATCGAAGGCGAGAAGTACTACGAGGAAAGCCGCAACAATGTTGTTACGGTGTCAACCGTTACGGCGGCGCGAGGCAACATTCTTGACCGCTACGGACGAGTAATCGTATCCAATAAGTCGTGCTATGACCTCACAATCAATGAAAGCGAGCTGTTCCCGAACGATGAGAGCGTTGACTCCAATGCAACCATCCTGCAGCTTGTCAAGCTGATTCGTGAGTACGGCGACGACTATATCGATGAGCTGCCCATAACCGAGGAGCCGCCGTTTGAATATAAAGAGGATATGAGCTCAATCGACAAGGCGCGTCTGCAGGCATATATGAAGGAAAACAAGGTTGACGAGAATGCAACCGCGGTTGAGGTTATGTCCAGTATGCGTACGCGCTACAAGATTGACAGCAACTATTCCGCAGAAGAGGCGAGAATAATTGCAGGCGTGCGCTATGCAGTCAATGTAAGATATCTGATAAACACCTCCGATTATATTTTCGTTCAGGATGCGGATATGAAGCTCATATCAATCATCCGCGAGAATAATATGGCGGGCGTAAATATCAAGGAATCCTTCGTCAGAGGCTACAACGCAAGCTGTGCCGCGCATATTCTCGGCTATGTCGGACTTATGAACGACGAGGAATATGCAAAGTATTCCGAGCTCGGCTACGCAGGTGATGCAAAGGTCGGTAAGGAGGGCGTTGAGTACGCCTTTGAGAAGTATCTCCATGGCACGAACGGCAAAGTTCAGGTTACAAGCGCGTCCGACGGCACGGTAGTTTCGAAGGAATATATCGAAGAGCCGCAGCCGGGCAACAATGTGTATCTGACAATTGATATAGCGCTCCAGGAAGCAACCGAACGCGCGCTTGCGAATGTCGTTACAAAGCTCATGGAGGACCGCGGCTACGATATGGACGAGCTGTACGCTCCTATTGCCAAGGACGACGAGGAGAAAAAGCAAGAAGAGGAAAAGCCCCAGGAGGAAGAACCCCAGCCGGAAGAGCCTCAGGAGGAGCCAAACGCCGAGCCCAAGGTTGACGATGAAATCACCGGCGCAGGTGCTGTCGTTGTCAATGTCAAGACCGGTGAGCCTCTTGCAATCGCAAGCTGGCCGACCTACGATGCAAGCACTATGCTTGATAATTACTCCGAGCTTCTTAATCAGAGAAATTCACCTCTGTTCAACAGAGCGCTTCAGGGTACCTACGCCCCCGGCTCAACCTTCAAGCCCTGCGCGGCAATGGCAGGTCTGACCGAGAAGGTCATAAGCACCTCAAGCAGAATTGAGTGTACCGGCGTTTACACCAAGTACGCAGCACAGGGCTACGCGCCTCAGTGCTGGATTAATTCATCGCATCTTACTCACGGCTATGACAATGTTTCCGAGGCACTGCGTGACTCCTGCAATATCTTCTTCTACAGTGTCGGCAACTCGCTCGGCATTGATAAGATGGATAAGTATGCTGCACTTTTCGGTCTCGGCGAGAACACCGGTATCGAAATTTATGAAGCCAAGGGCAATATGTCAAACAGCGCAAACCACTTCCAGTACGCAGGTCAGGAATGGATGGCAGGTGATACTCTGCAGGCTGCAATCGGCCAGGCAGACAGCATCTTCACCCCGCTGCAGCTTGCTGAGTACTGCGCAGCAATCGCAAACGGCGGCGAGCGCCACACCGCATCTGTTCTGAAGGAAGCAAGAAGCTATGACTACAGCACGCTTGTTGTCGAGCGCGACAATGAGGTGCTGAGCAAGGTTCAGAGCCCTCAGTACAACTGGGATGCAGTTCATCTCGGTATGAAGCTCGTTGCAAATCACCCCGAAGGCTCAGCCTATGCGACCTTTAAGGATTACACCGCATCCTCGGTTGCCTGTAAGACGGGTACCGCACAGAAGGGTGAGTATATCACAAACGACGGTATTTTCATCTGCTATGCACCCGTTGACGACCCCGAAATTGCAATTGCGGTAGTAATCGAGCGCGGCGGCGCAGGCGCGAACTGTGCTCCCGTAGGACGCGAAATTCTCGAGACTTATTTCAGCATCAAGAGCGCAACGGACATAACCGAAACCGAAGGCGCCCTGCTTAAGTAATTGAAATTTTGCAAGAAAAGCATTGAAACAAATCAAATACTTGTATATAATGTGTTATTATAGATTAGCGCAATTGGATGGAGGACGAGTATGAATATTGCTCTTATGGCACACGACAGAAAAAAGGAACTGATGGTTCAGTTCTGTATAGCCTATTGCGGTATTCTGGCGGAACACTCTGTCTGTGCCACAAATACGACGGGCAAGCTTGTGTCGGAGGCAACGGGACTTCCCGTAACCCTCTATATGCACGCCGACCAGGGCGGCGCACAGCAGATAGGCGCGAGAATTGCATACAACGAAATCGACCTCGTACTGTTTTTCTGCGACCCGTCAAACCCCTCGGGCTTTGATGATATTAATAAGATTGAGCGTCTGTGCGACCAGTATCAGATACCCTTTGCAACCAATGCCGCAACGGCGGAGGTGCTTGTCCAGGGCCTGCGCCGCGGCGACCTCGACTGGCGAAACATCGTCAATCCTAAAAAGAAATAAACAAAAAACGATATAATGCGAATGCTGTTATCACCAATTCGGGATAACAGCATTTAGCCGTATTGAAAGGAAATTCATAGTATGGCAAAAGTTGAACCGCGTACCCTGTCAGGCTTTATGGAGCTGCTTCCCGCACCGCAGGTGAAGATGGAAAAAATGATGGAGACGCTGAGAAAATGCTACGGTGTTTACGGCTTCACACCGCTGGACACACCGATTATCGAGTCTGCCGAGGTGCTGCTTGCAAAGGGCGGCGGCGAAACCGAAAAGCAGATATACCGCTTCAACAAGGGCGACTCAGACCTTGCTCTGCGCTTTGACCTGACCGTGCCTCTGGCAAAGTATGTTGCCGCAAACTACGGCAATCTCACTTTCCCGTTCCGCCGCTATCAGATTGGCAAGGTTTATCGCGGTGAGCGCGCACAGCGCGGCCGTTTCAGAGAGTTCTATCAGGCTGACATCGACATCATCGGCGACGGCAAGCTTGATATCATAAACGAGGCTGAAATTCCCGCAATCATCTACCGCACCTTCACCGAGCTCGGCCTTAAGAAGTTCAAAATCAAGGTAAATAACCGCAAGATTCTCAACGGCTTCTACCGCCTCGCAGGTATGGAGGAAAAAGCGGGCGACATCATGCGCACCGTCGATAAGATGGACAAAATCGGTCCTACGAAGGTTCGCCAGCTGCTCATGGACGAGCTGCATATGTTCTCCCACAAGGCTGACGATGTCATGGACTTCATGGCAATCTCCGGCAGCATCGCTCAGGTCATCGAAGGCCTTGAACGCTATCGCGGTATGGACGAGCTGTTTGACCAGGGCTTTGACGAGCTTATCACCGTCACCAAGTACCTTGCAGACTTTGGCGTACCCGAGGAAAACTTCGCAATCGACCTTTCAATTGCACGCGGCCTTGACTATTATACCGGCACTGTCTACGAAACCGAGATGACTGAGCACCCCGAAATCGGCTCCGTTTGCTCCGGCGGCCGCTACGACAATCTTGCCGAGTACTACACCGACAAGGCACTGCCCGGCGTCGGCATCTCCATCGGCCTTACCCGTCTGTTCTATGTTCTCAACGAGCAGGGACTTCTTTCCGACGAAATCGTATCCGCACCTGCCGATGCACTGGTAATTCCCATGGCAGAGGAGCTCGGCTACTCAATCAGCGCCGCAACCGCACTGCGCAATGCGGGTATTCGCACTCAGCTTTACTGCGAAAAGAAAAAGTTCAAGGCAAAGATGAGCTATGCGGACAAGCTCGGCATTCCATTTGCAGTTCTCATCGGCGAGGACGAGATGGCAGCAGGTGTTGTTGCAGTCAAGAATATGCTCACCGGTGAGCAGGAAAAGCTCAGCGTTGCAGATGCAGCAGTAAAAATCAAGGCGGAGATTGACCGCCGTGCTCAGATAGCAGTAATCAAGGAGGGTTAAAACCTATGACACAGTCCCGTACACATACATGTAATGAGCTCCGCATGGAGCATGTAGGCCAGAAGGTCAAGATTGTCGGCTGGATGGAAAATGTCCGCGAGGTCGGCCAGAATTTCGCATTTGTCGTTGTCCGCGATTTCTACGGCACCACTCAGGTTGTTGTTGAAACCGAGGATATGATGAAGATTGTCAAGTCCATCAACAAGGAAAGCACCATTTCCGTTGAGGGCACTGTCCGCGAGCGCGACAGCAAGAACGCAAAGCAGGCAACCGGCGATGTCGAGATAGTTCCCGAAAAAATCGAGATTCTCGGCCGCTGCCGCTACAATGAGCTGCCCTTTGAGATTAACCGCAGCCGCGAGGCAGACGAAACCGCTCGTCTTAAGTACCGCTACCTCGACCTTAGAAATCCCGCCGTAAAGCAGAACATCATTCTGCGCTGCAATGTTGTTGCCGCACTTCGCAAGGCAATGACCGAGCACGGCTTCCTCGAGATAACCACCCCCATTCTCACCGCATCAAGCCCCGAAGGCGCACGCGACTATCTCGTACCCGCAAGAAAGCATCCCGGCAAGTTCTACGCTCTGCCCCAGGCACCTCAGCAGTTCAAGCAGCTTCTGATGACCTCCGGCTTTGACCGCTACTTCCAGATTGCACCCTGCTTCCGCGATGAGGACGCACGCGGCGACCGTTCACCCGGTGAGTTCTATCAGCTGGATATGGAGATGTCCTTTGCAGACCAGGACGATGTGTTCGCAGTAATCGAAGATGTACTGCCTCCCATCTTTGCAAAGTACGGCACCTATGACATTGCCTCCGAGGCACCCTTTAAGCGCATCGGCTTCAACGAGTCTATGGAAAAGTACGGCTCCGATAAGCCCGACCTGCGTATCGACCTCATTGTTGAGGATATAACCGCACTCGTACAGGGCACCGAATTCCCGCCCTTTGCCGAGGGTAACACCGTCAAGGCAATCGTAGTTTCCGGCTGCGAGATGACCCGCAAGAACATCGACAAGCTGTGCGCAGATGTCGAGGTTCAGGCAGGCATGAAGCCCTACTGGTTCAAGGTAGACGAAAACGGTGAGCTTGCAGGCGGGGTTGCAAAGTTCCTGCAGGACAGAAAGGATGCCGTTGTTGAGGCACTCAATCTCAAGCCCGGCTGCCTTGTCGGCGTAACCGCAGGCAAGAAGCTCGCAGCCCAGAAGACCGCAGGTGTAATGCGCAAGATGCTTGGCAACGCAGTTCCCGGTCATATGGACAAGGAACGCTACGAGTTCTGCTGGATTGTCGACTTCCCGATGTACGAAATCGGCGAGGAGTCCGGCGAGCTTGAATTCTGCCACAATCCGTTCTCCATGCCTAACGGCGGCCTTGAAATTCTTGAAAAGGCAGAGCGCGGCGAGGTTGACCCCCTTAGCATCACCGCATATCAGTACGACCTGGTATGTAACGGCGTTGAGCTTTCCTCCGGCGCAGTCCGTAACCACGACCCCGAGATTATGATTAAGGCCTTCGAGATGGTACGCCTCGGCGAGGACGATGTTAAGGCAAAGTTCCCCGCAATGTACAATGCATTCTGCTATGGCGCACCTCCCCACGCAGGCATCGCTCCGGGCGTTGACCGTATGGTAATGCTGCTCGCAGGCGAGGATTCCATCCGCGAGATTATCCCGTTCCCCATGAACAAGAACGCACAGGATATCATGATGGGCGCACCCTCCGTCGTCGAGCAGAAGCAGCTTGACGAGCTGCACATTGCAATTGTCAGCGAGGAAGAGGAATAATAAAAAAATCCAAAGGGCTGTAATTTTGCAGCCCTTTTCGAATAGGTGAGCTGTATGTTAGCAACAATACATTCTCTCGGAGTAAAGGGCATCGGCGGCTACTCTGTTACGGTTGAAAGCTTCGTTACGAACGGACTTTTCAACTTTGATATTGTCGGTCTGCCCGATGCGGCGGTCAAGGAAGCGCGCGAACGCGTGCGCGCCGCAATAAAGGCCAACGGCTTGAAATTCCCCGTAAGCCGCGTAACAGTAAATCTTGCGCCTGCCGATACAAAAAAGGCGGGCACGGTGTATGATTTGCCGATTATGCTCGGTATACTTGCGGCAACGGGCATAATAAAGCAGCCCAAGGCCGATTGCGCGTTCTTCGGCGAGCTTTCCCTTACAGGTGAGCTAAGACCCGTCTACGGCGCGCTGCCCATGGCGCTGTGCGCTGCACGCGAGGGCATAAAGCATCTGTTTGTGCCTGCTGAAAATGCAGGCGAGGCAGCCTTTGCCGAGGGCGTTGCCGTTTACCCCGTTAAGAATACTTCCGAGCTGATAGCCCACCTGCGCGGTGAGTTTCCGATTAAGCCTATGCCGCGGCAGAGCATTGCCGATGCCGATGTGCATTATCCCGATTTTTCCGATGTGAAGGGTCAGGAGAATGTAAAGCGAGCAATGGAGATTGCAGCTGCAGGCGGTCACAATATTCTGCTTGTCGGTCCTCCGGGCTCGGGCAAGAGCATGATGAGTAAGCGTCTGCCGGGAATACTGCCCGATATGACGCGCGATGAAATGCTAAGATGCACGGAGATATACTCCGTTGCAGGCCTCACGGGAAAATCAAATCCCATAATCGCAGCCAGACCATTCCGCGCACCGCACCATACCGTATCACCTGCGGCAATGAGCGGCGGCGGCACAACTCCGCACCCGGGCGAGATTAGCCTTGCACACAACGGAGTGCTGTTCCTTGACGAGCTGCCTGAGTTTCGCAAGGATGTTTTGGAGGTGCTTCGTCAGCCGCTTGAGGACGGCGAGGTTACTGTATCGAGAGTTGCGGGAAGCGTCACTTATCCGAGTAACTTTATGCTTGTGTGCGCAATGAATCCCTGCAAGTGCGGCTGGTACGGACATCCCTCGGGACGCTGCCGCTGCACCGCAAACGAGGTGCGCAGCTACCACAACCGCATATCCGGCCCGTTGCTTGACCGAATTGACATCATCGTTGAAGCGCCTGCGCTTGAGTATGACGAGCTTAAAAACCGCGCACCCGCGGAAAGCTCCGCAGAAATAAAAAAACGCGTCAATGCGGCGCGTGCAGCGCAGCAAAAACGCTTTGAGGATTGCAATATCAATGCAAATGCGGATATGGATACCAAGGCGCTGAATACATACTGTATGCTGACTCCCGATTGCGAGGAGCTTATGCATTCAGCCTTTG
>JAZUJB010000093.1:0-7624 GCA_045642545.1 Oscillospiraceae bacterium | reverse complement strand
CTTATTCATTTCATCGACTCTCTTCAGGAGCTCGGGAGCTGCGAAGGGGCCTTTCTTAACGCTTCTACTCATTTACTTATGCCCTCCTTACTTTGCATTGCGGCGCTTGACTATGAACTTATCGGTACGGTTCTTAGTCTTGCGGGTCTTGTAGCCGAGTGCGGGCTTGCCCCAAGGAGTTACAGGGCCGGGACGGCCAACGGGGGACTTGCCTTCACCACCGCCGTGGGGGTGGTCGCAGGGGTTCATGACGGAACCGCGGACGGTAGGACGGATGCCCATATGGCGTTTACGACCGGCCTTACCGATAGAGATGTTGGAGTGGTCGATGTTGCCGACCTGGCCGATGGTTGCCATGCAGTCCATGCGAACCTTGCGGTACTCGCCGGAGGGGAGGCGAACGGTGGCCATTCCGTTTTCCTTTGCCATGAGCTGTGCAGCTACACCGGCGGAACGAACGAGCTGTGCGCCCTTGCCGGGGTAGAGCTCGATGTTGTGGATAACGGTACCAACGGGGATGTTTGCCAGAGGCAGTGCGTTGCCCGGCTTAATGTCAGCTGCTGCGGAGGAGACGATCTTGTCGCCTGCCTTCAGGCCGACAGGAGCGAGGATGTAGCGGCGCTCGCCGTCGGTGTACTCAACCAGAGCGATGAATGCGCTGCGGTTGGGGTCGTACTCGAGGCGGAGAACTTCTGCTTCCATCTCAGTCTTGTTGCGCTTGAAGTCGATGATACGGTACTTCTGGCGATTGCCGCCGCCCTTGTGGCGAACGGTGATGCGGCCGTAGCTGTTGCGGCCGGAATTCTTCTTAAGGACCTCAGTCAGGTTCTTCTCGGGTCTTGCGTGCTTATCAACACCGTCAAAACCGGAAACGGTCATCTGTCTGCGGGCCGGAGTAGTAGGTCTGTAAGTTTTAATAGACATTCTTATTCCTCCCCCTTACATGCCTTCGAAGAGCTCAATGTTCTTGGAGTCTTCACTGAGCTTTACGATAGCCTTTTTCCAAGAGGCGGTCTTGCCCTTCGGGTAAGCGCCGGTGCGCTTTTCCTTACCGATAACATTGATGGTGTTAACCTTGATAACGGTTACATCAAAGATTTCCTCGATAGCCTTCTTGATCTCGATCTTGTTGGCGTCCTTAGCAACCTCAAATACATACTTCTTGATGTCGAGGTCTTCCATGGACTGCTCAGTGATGATGGGGCGAATTACGATATCATAAGCGGTCTTCATTATGCGAATACCTCCTCAATCTTTGCGAGTGCTGCCTTGGAGACAACGATCTTGCGATTGTTCAGAATCATATACGGGCTGAGAATGGTTGCGATGGTGGTGGTGATGCCTGCGATGTTGCGTGCAGACTTTACGACCTTCTCATCAACGCTCTCGGTGACAACGAGTGCCTTGCCGGAAACATTAACATTGCTCAGGAACTCAGCGAATGCCTTGGTCTTGATCTCGTCGACCTTGATGTCGTCGATAACAACGATTGCTTCCTCTGCTGCCTTTGCGGACAGAGCGCTCTTCATTGCCAGGCGCTTCACCTTCTTATTGAGGGTGTAGCTGTAATCACGGGGCTTGGGAGCGAATGCTACGCCGCCGTGGGTCCATACGGGAGAACCCTTGTAACCTGCGCGTGCGCGGCCGGTGCCCTTCTGGCGCCAGGGCTTTGCGGTGGTGTAGGAAACCTCGCCCTTGGTGAGTGCGCTCTGGGTACCCTGACGGCAGTTTGCCAGGTGGTTCTTAACGGAATCATGCAGAACAGACTTGTTCGGTTCAATACCGAAGATTGCATCGGAGAGCTCGATCTCGCCGACCTTTTCGCCTGCCATGTTGTAAACATTAGTAATAGGCATTTATGAAACTCTCCTTTCCTTACTTGTTTCGTGCGGAAGCCTTCTGCGGGTTGACACGAGCAGATGCCTTCTGCGGGTTGAGGCTGATGCCTGCGCCCTCGCCCTTCTTGACGGGTGCGACCTTTGCGGTGCTCTTTACATAAACCAGACCGCCCTTGGGGCCGGGGATTGCGCCGCGGATAACGATCATATTGAGTTCGGGGTCAACCTTGACAACATCGAGGTTCTGAACAGTTACCTGATCAACGCCCATGTGACCTGCACCGATCTTGCCCTTGAAGATACGGCTGGGGTCAGTGCCGGAACCCATGGAACCTGCATGACGGTGAACGGGGCCGCCGCCGTGGCTGGTGGGGGTGCGCTGTGCGCCGTGGCGCTTGATAACGCCTGCGTAGCCGTGGCCCTTGCTGGTGCCGGTGACATCGACCTTGTCGCCTTCTGCGAAGACGTCTGCCTTCAGAATGTCGCCAACGTTCATCTCTGCTGCGTTCTCAAGCTTGAACTCCTTGAGGTACTTCATCATACCTACGCCTGCCTTCTTCAGGTGGCCTGCTTCGGGCTTGCTCAGGTACTTCTCAGCTACTTCTTCATAGCCGAGCTGGATGGCGCTGTAGCCTTCCTTTTCGACGGTCATCTTCTGAGTTACGACGCAGGGGCCTGCCTCGATGACGGTCACGGGAATGACCTTGCCCATCTCGTCGAAGATCTGCGTCATGCCGACCTTCTTGCCGATTATGGCTTTCTTCATTATTTTTTCCTCCTTCGGTTATTGGTTGCCTCGCTTAGGTCTTGCCCAGAGGCTGGCAACTTAACCCGTCCGTATTCGCAAGCTACGGACAATGGGTTGTTGACAAATGTGTGGGTTGGGTTAATGCGCGTGGATTAATAAGGTATGTGCTGTGCCTATCAGAGCTTGATTTCGATCTCAACACCTGCAGGCAGCTCCAGGGACATAAGAGCTTCGACGGTCTTCTGGGTCGGAGCCATTACATCGATGAGGCGCTTGTGAGTGCGGCGCTCGAACTGCTCGCGGCTGTCCTTGTACTTATGAACAGCGCGGAGGATGGTGACTACCTCAGTCTTGGTAGGCAGGGGGATGGGGCCGGAAACCTTTGCATCGGTGCGCTTTGCTGCTTCAACGATGGTCTCAGCTGCCTTGTCGATGAGCTGATGGTCATAGGCCTTGAGGCGGATGCGGATCATGTTCTTGTTGCTTGCCATTGATTTTTCTCCTTTTTCGTACGAATTTTCGACAGCATTGGGTACTGTCTTTTGTCCCGTACGGATGAAGCGTTGTTTTTGCACACTCAGCCGTGCGTATCAGACCCTGTCCGAAAAACAAACCGGCCTTTTTGAGCCGGTCTGATACCGTACAGGCGATATACGCCATGTGCAGTACACTTCAGCCGCCCGATTGTGTACCGAATAACTCGATACCGGACATACTCCACGGAAGTTACCTCGTAAAATTTGAGCAATCTTCCGCTTCATCGCATAATACGCCCGTTAGCAACGCACAGGCGCTTTCTTAGAGTAACAAAAAACACCCTTGGTGTCAAGAGTGTTTTTTGTATTTTTCGTAGAAATTCACAATATTTTTTTGTTGGATATGCAAAAAGTTCGGTTTCAAAGCCGTTACAGCTCGATTTTGCCCTCTTTTTGCCCTGCGCCCTACATTATATTATATATTGCGCAGCTCGTTTTCTATATCCTCGGCAAGCTCGAGCAGCTGCTTTGAGCGCTCGCAGAGCCTCTCCCCTGCCTCCGTCAGCCCGAAAACGCGGTTATCGCGCTCAAGCAGGCGAACGCCGAGCTCCTCTTCAAGCGCGGACACTGCACGGCTCACGGTGGAATGGCTTACAAAGAGTCTCTCTGCTGCGCGTGTGAAGCTTTTTGCTTCGGCAACTGTGAGGAAGGTCCTTAACTGTTCAAGCTCCATATCAGAAGTTGAAGGTGTGGGGCATAAGCTCCCTGAGTCTGTAGCTTACATATCTGCCGTCTGCGCGGGAGGCAAGCACCTCGATATCACCGTTGGGGTCAAACTCCGAAAGGAACTGACGGCACGAGCCGCAGGGCAGGCAGTAGCCGTTGCTCTCGGCATAGATTGCGATGCGCAGAAATTCCCTGTGTCCCTCGCTGACCGCCTTTACGCAGGCGGTGCGCTCTGCGCAGATGGTATCGCCCAGTGCGGCATTCTCGACATTACAGCCGGTGAACACCTTGCCGCCTCTGCACTCAAGTGCAGCCCCGACGGCGAATTTGGAATACGGCACATATGCTTTTAACGACGCCTCTCTTGCCAGGCACAGCAGCTCCTTATCTGTCATCTCATAATCTCCATTCCGCCGCTAATGCGGCAATCTGCACTTATAGCTTATTTCTCTTCGTCGGTTTTATACTCAACCTTGTCAAAGGTGATTGTCCAGTTCTGAACATTGCACAGGGGGTTGTTTTCGTTTGCCTTGATGCCCTCGATAACGCCGCGGTGGGTTATCATCTGATGCCTTTCAAAGCACAGCGGCACAATGTAGGCCTTGTTTGCAAGCTGCGCGCACATATTCGCGCAGGCATCTCTTCTCTCGCTGACGCTCGTTGCGGCAAGATAGGTTGAAATCAGGTCCTCGAGAGTTGAGTCAAAGACCTTGCCGTAGTTGAGCTTGGCCTCAGACCTGAGCAGCATTGAAAGGTCGAAGTCGGGGTTCAAGCGAACCTCCGCATAGTAAAGGTCAAAGTTTCCTTCCTCGAGGTTTTCCTTGTATGCACCCCAGCTGAGCTCTCTTACGGAAACCTTGATGCCGATTGATGCCATATCGTCGGCAAATCTGTGGGCCACATTGGTCTTGATGCCGCTTGCGTTGCAGACAACGAAGTCAAGGTCAATTTCCTTGAGCTCCTCGCCGAGCTTCATCTCAAGCATACCGTCGTTGTCATAGTCCTTGAGGCCCATATTGCCGAGCACCTGCTGAACCTGCTTTAGGTCGTACTTGAACTGTCTTGCGTAGGACTCGGGATACCAGTCGCAGGCGGGGCTTACGCCCAGCATGGTTTCAAGTGCAAAGCCGTTGAACTGATTGACCAGTGCCTCGCGGTCAAAGGCATAGTTGAGGGCAAAGCGCAGTCCCTCGTAGCTGAGCTCGCTGCTGAGCATATTCATACCGATATAATGCAGATTTGTTGTGTTCAGACCGCGAATTTCGTTTGCGCTGCCGTAGCCGAGATTTGTCGGTGCGCTCGGGTCATTCATTACCACATCGATGCGGGAGTCCTCAAAGGCGGAGATTATCTCGTCAACATCCTTGTACTCCTTGAGGTAGACGGTATCCATGGGCAGCGTTGCCGCGTTGGGATACTTGTCGAATTTTACAAGCGTGGCATGGTCCTTGCCGTAGGTGTACGGTCCCGTGCCGTCGGGGTAGTCGTTGGAGAAGGTGCCGTACTTGATTACGGGAATTGCCATAAGCTGAGGCAGCAGCATATTTGCCTTGCTCAGCGTAACATTAAAGGTCTTGGAGTCGTTTGCGGAGCAGCCGATGACGCAGGTCAGGCGCTTTGCATAGCGTTCGGTGTTCATTGCGCACTGCAGAGAATAGGAAACATCGGCTGCCGTCATCTGCTCACCGCTGTGGAAGCGGCGGCTTGTGTCAACGGTGAACACCCAGTGAATGCCGTCCTCGGTTTTCCACTCGGTTACGACATTGGGCACTGCCTCGTAGTTATTGTCAAGCTCAATCATATTCTCATAGATGAGATTGCAGACGAGCTGGTTGTTGGTGTTTGTTGCCTTGAGGGGATTTAAACTGTACTCCTTGTTGTAGTTGAGCGTGAACTTATCGTCTGCAGCAACGGCCTGCTCAAGCTCCTTGCCCGCGCTGTGGCCCTTGATATTTCCACTCCCGTCATCAGCACCGCCGCAGGCAGCTATCGAAAGCATCGAAAGCACTGCAAGCAGCATCGCTATTATCTTTTTTGACTTTGTTGCCATAGCTTATCCTTTCAATCGAGAACGATGACCGCCGCCATAGTGCCGCGAACGCCTTTAGTACCGCGGTGCGACCAGTATTTATCCGGCATGCACATGGTGCATTCTTCGGAAACATCTATGTTTTCTTCTTTTAGTCCAAGCTGCAGAAGTCTGCGCTTGTTTGCGCCGCGCAGGTCCACATGTGTCTTGCCGTTGGGCTTTTTCTCAAACAGACCTGCAGTATCGCCGCCGAGGTACTTATCCACCGCCTCGGGTACATCGTCATCGCACTCAAAGCAGCACGCGCCGATTGATGCGCCGATTGCCGCGTGAATGTTTTCGGCACTCGCGCCGAGCTTTATCATCTTGCCCACCGCAACGCCGAGAATGTCCGCAACCGAGCTTTTCCAGCCGCAGTGAACAGCGGATATTACCTGCGCGTTTTCATCGTGCAGCAGCACGGGAATGCAGTCGGCACTATGAACCATAAGCGGCAGGTTTTTTGTGTTTGTAACAAGTCCGTCAGCAGAACACGGACGCAGCTTACCGATGGTGTGGCGGTCTGCATTGCTTGCCTCAAACACATTGATTCCGTGCACCTGCCTCGGTACAACAAAATCATCTGCTCCGCAGCCGAATATCTCGCCCGCTATGCGATAGTTTTCCCTCACACAAGCAGGGTCATCGCCGCGGTTTTCGCCGAAGTTCCACGACTCCAATACGCCGCTGCTCACGCCGCCCTTGCGGGTGGTGAACATATGCCGCGCTGAGATTTTGTCGCTTGTCATATATACGCATTCGTTGAGTTTTTGTTCCTTGAACATATACTCTCCTTTAATCAGGTATACAAATATTATGCTGCACTTCTGAGTGAGAGATTTTCCGTCGGGTCAAGGCGCGAGCCGACGGGCATACCAAGGTATGTCCGAGGCGTAGAAATACCGCCACCTCGGAATAGTCCGTTCAGTTTTCTGAGCGAGAGATTTTTCGCTGTGGCAAGGCTCTCGGCGCAGGGCATACCAAGGTATGTCCAAGCCGTAGAAACGACGCCACAGCGGAAAAGATCCGCTCAGATCAGTCGTTACGGCCGCAGCATTCCTTATACTTGAGTCTGCGTGAGCCGTCGGGCTTCATTTTGCCGCAGGGGCAGGGGTCGTTACGACCGGGCTTTGCGACCTTCTTGACGGGCTTTTTCTTCTGAACCTCACCGCCGACATTTGCTGCGGCATTCTTCGCAACGGACTTGCGTTCGATTGCCTGCTCCTTGCGGACTCTGATGGTGAAGATTCTGCGAACGGTTTCCTCTCGGATACCGTTAATCATAGCCTCGAACATATCGAAGCCCTCCTGCTTGTAGGCATCGATGGGCTTGACATTGCCGTAGCCGCGCAGACCGATGCCGCGCTTGAGCTCGTCCATTGCGTCGATATGGTCCATCCAGTACTCATCGACAACGCGGAGCATAACAACGCGCTCAAGCTCGCGCATTACGGGCACGCCGTTGGGGTCAAGGCCGAATTCCTTCTCGCGCATATCGTACACGCGCTGAGCTATATCGTAAACGGTGTCGATAATCTTTTCTGACTTTGCGCTGCCGAGGTCATCGAACTTGATTGCGTTGCGCGGCAGGAAGTACTTTGTAAACGGTGCGCATACCTCGTTCAGATGCTCCTGATTTTCAGCCGTACCGCCTGCAAGACCGTCGTTTACGGTGGTGGAGATGAAGTCGAGAATCATCTTGTTGATGTGCTCGCGAAGGTCCTCGCCGTTGAGCACCTTAGCGCGCTCCTCATAGATGAGCTCGCGC
>JAZUJB010000092.1:0-3300 GCA_045642545.1 Oscillospiraceae bacterium | reverse complement strand
TGCAACAAGCTCATCGTTGTCATCGTTTTCAATGGCATCGCGGTATTTAACAAGGTTATCAATATACAGATTCAGCTCGTTAAGAACAAAATCCTTGTTTTCCATAAAAAGCTCTGCCCACAGATTGGGATTGAGCCAGGCGACGCGGGTCAAGTCCTTGTAGCTGCCTGCGGAAAAGCCCTTGTGCGTACCCGCCGTGGGACTTTTTATATATGCGTTTGAGATTATGTGCGCCATCTGCGAGGTGAAGGCAATCATCTCGTCGTGCTTTTCGGCGGTTGTAACGGAGTATTTGCCGAAGCCTACGGGCGCAAGCAGACTCTTTACCTTGTCGAGAAGCTCAATATCGTCAAAGCTCGGGGGCACGATTACCATGGGTGCGCCGTGGAACATATTTGCCCTTGCGTACTTGAAGCCGGAATACTGAGTGCCCGCCATAGGGTGTCCGCCCAGGTAGGTGAAGCCGTACTTTTCGGCTATGGGGAAGCAAAGCTGACATACCTTGCGCTTTGTGCCGCAGGCATCGATTACTATCGGCTTTTTGCCGATGTAGGGCGCCATCTCCTCGAGAAAGCCTGCCGCTGCCTCGGGGTAAACCGCGACGATGATAATGTCGCATTCGCCTATGTTATCCTTCGTAAGCTCACCGTCGGCAACACCGCTGAGGATTGCAAAATCCAGTGTATTGCGGCTGCGGTTGTAGGCAAGCACCTTTTCGCCTGCGGCGTGGTACGCCTTGGCAAAGGAGCCGCCGATGAGACCGAGACCTACTATTCCTGCCGTCATTTTGCAGTCACCTCACGCACAAGCTTTACCTCCTTGTAAAGCTTGTCGAAGTCCTCGGGAAGCAGGGACTGAGCGCCGTCGCACAGTGCGTGCATCGGGTCATTGTGAACCTCGATGATAAGACCGTCTGTGCCGCAGGCGGCTGCCGCAAGTGCCATGGGGCGAACAAGCTTTGCAACGCCGGTTGCGTGGCTGGGGTCAACGATGACGGGCAGATGAGTCAGCTCGTGAAGCACGGGAACAACCGCGAGGTCGAGGGTGTTTCTCGTGTAGTCGTCAAAGGTGCGGATGCCGCGCTCGCAGAGGATAATCTGGTCGTTGCCGCCTGCCATGATGTACTCTGCGCTCATGAGAAACTCCTTGACCGTATTGGCAAGACCGCGCTTTAACAGAACGGGCTTTCTGAGCTTGCCCACCTCGCGCAGAAGGTCGAAGTTCTGCATATTTCTCGCGCCTATCTGAATGACATCGACATCCTCGAAAAGGGGAAGGTCGTTAACGCCCATTACCTCGGTGACAATGGGAAGACCGGTTTCCGCCTTTGCAATTCTGAGAAGCTCAAGGCCCGTTGCCTTGAGGCCCTGGAAATCGTAGGGGGAGGTGCGGGGCTTGAATGCGCCGCCTCGGAGCATATTTGCGCCCGATGCCTTGACAGCCTTCGCGATGGATATAATCTGTTCCTCGCTTTCAACTGAGCAGGGGCCTGCAATCATGCAGAAGTCGCCGCCGCCGACCCTGACATCGCCGACCTGCACGATGGTATCATCGGGATGGAACTTGCGGTTGCAGCACTTGAAGGGGTCGGTGACCGCCTTGACGGAGTCTACTATCTCAAGGCTTGCAACGAGGTCCTTATCAATCTTACTTGTATCGCCAACAAGACCGAGTACGGTCTGATATTCGCCCTCGGAAATGTGTACATCAACGCCCTGCTTTTTCAGCCAGTCAATAAGCTGTCTGCGTTTTTCCTCTTTAGTGTTGTGCTTCAGAATAACAATCATTTCTCTGCCTCCGTGAAAAACAAAAAATGCGGCACAGGCTTATCCTGTGCCGCATTAGAATTAACAAGTGAATTCGTTTTTGCGCATCACAAAACAGCCTTACTACAATTCATAGTAAAGTAATAAAAGTATGCGCCAAAAACATTCTTCTTCATTACAGTAACCTCTGTGTCGGTTTCTTTTACAATTTGAAGTTTAACAAGTTTATTCGTGAAAGTCAAGCCGTTAGTTTTAACAATTTTAATAATGTAGGTATGAGCGTATGTCGGCAAAATAGATATTAATAAGGAGCTTTTGCTCAAACCCCGTCAGCTGCACTCGAAATTGCCGTTTGGCAAGACTGCTCAATATGCACAAAACATCAAAATAATTTTCTACATTTAAATAAGTATTATGTATTGGAATTGTAATCGTTTTGTTATATAATTACTATGTATAACTGTAAAATACATTTTTTATATATACCGACGGATAACACAAAAGTGCAATTTCGGATTAAGGGAAGAAATATGGATAACTTCAAGAAAAGATTAATAGCAATTTTCTGCATTGTGGCATTGCTCATGCCGTCATTTTCTGCCTTGGCAGAGGAAGGAGAACCGACCGAGCCAATCGGCACGGAGGTTACCGAGGTCGATAACGGCAGCGGCACCTGCGATGAACACGAGTACGGTGAGTGGACGGTAACAACCGCGCCTACCTGCACTGAGCAGGGCGAGGAAACCCGTTATTGCACAAATTGCGATGCAACGGAAACCCGCGAGGTTGCGGCAACGGGCCACAGCTACGAAGCAACCGTAATAGCACCGACCTGCACAGAGCAGGGCTACACAACTCACACCTGCGCGGTATGCGGAGATAGCCATGTTGAGGATTATGCCGATGCGCTCGGACATACAACTGAGCTGAGGAATGCAACATCAGCAAACTGCACCGAAGCAGGCTACACGGGTGATGAAGTCTGCACCGTCTGCGGAGAAGTAATAGTCCGCGGCGAAGTAATCGCAGCCCTCGGCCATGATTTCGGCGCATGGACAGAAACCACTGCACCGACTTGTACCGACAAGGGCGAGGAAACCCGTTACTGCGCAAATTGCGATGCATTTGAAACCCGCGAGATTGCGGCAAACGGTCACAGCTACGAGGCAGTAGTAACCGCCCCGACCTGCACCGCTCAGGGTTACACCACCCACACCTGCGCAGACTGCGGTCATAGTTATATTGACAGCTATGTTGATGCACTCGGACATACAACTGAGCTGAGGAATGCAAAGACACCCACCTGCACCGAAGCAGGCTACACGGGCGATTATATCTGCACCGTCTGCGGAGAAGTAATAGTCCGCGGCGAAGTAATCACAGCCCTCGGTCATGACTTCGGCACATGGACAGAAACCACTGCACCGACTTGTACCGACAAGGGCGAGGAAACCCGTTACTGCGCAAATTGCGATGCATTTGAAACCCGCGAGATTGCGGCAAACGGTCACAGCTACGAGGCAGTAGTAACCGC
>JAZUJB010000091.1:0-23981 GCA_045642545.1 Oscillospiraceae bacterium | reverse complement strand
CCGCCGTAGATTTCGCTGCCTGCGTAGACAAAACCGCGGTTTTTGCACAGAGCAACGATTTTGTCCATGGTTTTTTCTGAATTCTTCATTTTTTACATCCTTTCCCGCGGCTGGCTGCCGCAGCAAATATTTTTGTTAGATACATTATATTATTTATCTACAAATAATTACTATAACACGCGAAAATCTTTTTTACAATAAAGTGATAATTTTAACACAGAGTTTCAGCGCAATTTCAGCTTCGGCTTTTCCACATATAAGCCCGATGTCGGGAATATCACTTGACATAGAGGTAACATTAGTATAAATTTCCTTGTATATGGAAGTCAGGTGAATTATTTGAAGTTTGTCGATATATTTCTAATTGCGATTGCGCTTAGTATGGACGCGTTTGCTGTGTCCATATGCAAGGGATTGTCCGTCCGCAAGGTAAGCGCGAAACATGTGCTCACTGCGGGAGTATATTTTGGCGGATTTCAGGCAATTATGCCTTTGATAGGCTTTCTTCTTGGCTTCAAATTCGAACGCTTTATTGTCAGTGTTGACCACTGGATAGCCTTTGCACTGCTTGCTGTTATAGGCGGCAATATGATTAAGGAAGCGCTCGGCAATGACGAGGAAGAGCCCAATGCGAGCTTTTCGTTCAAAACAATGCTGCCGCTTGCGGTCGCAACGAGCATTGATGCGCTTGCGGTCGGAATAAGCTTTGCCTTTCTCGGCGTTGATATTGTCGCGGCGGCAATACTCATAGGCATAACAACCTTTGTCCTGTCCGGAGTAGGCATTTTCGTCGGCAACATCTTCGGCACGAAGTACAAATCCAAGGCTGAGCTTGCCGGAGGCGCGGTGCTTATATTAATCGGACTCAAGATTCTTTTTGAGCATCTGGGAATACTGAATTTCTGATTCAGACGCATTTACTAAGGATAAATTAATGCTGAATAAACTCAAAAACTATATCCCGATAATCATAATGACGGCCATAGCAATTGTTGTCGGTATGCTGTTTCTGACAGGCGCGCTTGACTTCAAAAGCACGGTTGCCGAGGTCAGCGAGAATAAGCCGATTGCGCTGACGGTGATACTTGCACTGTTTCTCCTCAAGGGCTGCGCACTTATTGTGCCCTTTGCGGCAGTGCTTATATGCTCTGCGCTCGTGTTCGATATGCAGACGGCAATAATTGTAAATACCATCGGCACGGCAATGTGCATATCACTGTCTTACTTTATCGGCAGGTTTTCCAAGGAGCTAACCTTTGATAAGGTGATTGCAAAGCACGAGAAATTCAGAAAATACTTTGACAATGCTTCGGATTACAGCTTCACCTTCTGCTTTGCGGTGCATTCGTTCCATCTGCCCATGGAGGTGCAGGGAGTGCTTTTCGGGCTTTTAAGAACACCGTACCTGACCTATCTTACAAGCTCAATGCTTGCGCTGCTGCCGAGTATGATGTATATAACCATCTTCGGCGACAATTTCGACCTGTCAAATAAGTACTTCTGGGTGTTCGTTGCAGTTGACCTTATGGTGATTGCAATCGGCGTAATCTATTCAAAACGAAATATAATCAACGGCGGAAAGAATAAAAAAGCAGACCCCTGAGGGTCTGCTTTTTTTATTCTTAATACAGCATATCCTTTGTGAATACAATGTCCTCGCTGCCGATACCGATTATATCACCGGCAAAAAGTCTTTCCTTGCGCTCAATGCGTCTGCCGTTGAGGTAGGTGCCGTTTGTTGAGCCGAGGTCCGAAAGATAGAAATGTGAGTCAATGTACTCAATTTTGCAATGCAGGCGAGATACCTTGGGAGTTGAATAGACAAAGTCGCAGTCAGAGCCTCTGCCGAAAACCCAAACGGTCTTACCGCTTGCGGGTGCCTCTGCGGAAAGCTTCACGGTCTGCTCACCGGGGTTATGAAAGAAATCAAAAAGCTCCTTGAATTTGCCGTCAGCCATAGCAAACCTCCGTCTTGAATCTGATGATGTAATCAGTATATCACAAGTAAAATTATACGCAATCAAAAATGCTTTCAGCATATTGTACCAAATATTCCTTTCAAATACAACGAGTTATTTATACAAAAGCCACCTTCTGTGTTGAAAAGAAAAACCGATTGGAGTAAAATACAGATTAAGTAAAATCTGATGCCGGTCATATAGTCGTGACCGCGAGGTGAAACGCTTGAGAAAGATTGCACTATGGGAGGCAAAGCATCCCAAAACAGTACTTTTCGTGGCGCTTTTGCTGCTTATTCCCGCGTTTATAGGCTTCATCTGCACGGGCGTGAACTATGACATTTTGTCATACCTGCCCGATGAGCTTGAGTCAGTTCAGGGTGAACAGATTCTCGATGAAACCTTTAATACGGCGGGCATATCCATCGTGATAACCGAGGATATGCAGCCTAAGTATACCGCCGCGCTGAAAAATGAAATATTGCAGGTTGACGGCGTTGCAGATGTCATCTGGATTGATACACTTGCTGATATAGGCATCCCCGCCGATGTGCTGCCCGATATGCTTAAGGATGTGTTTTACAGCACCGACGGCACAAAGACAATGATGCTCGTGCGCTATGAAAACGACGGTACAACCGACAGTCAGCTCAAGGCAATTCAGCAGATTAAGGAGCTTTTAACCGAAAAAAGCTTCCTGAGCGGTCTGTCTGTTGTGGTTGACGATACGAGAGAGATTGCCGACACTCAGGCACCGCTTTATATCAGCGTAGCCGTGGTGCTTGCGCTTGCCGTAATGGCGGTTACAATGGAATCGTGGGTGCAGCCGCTGGTCATTCTGTTCTCCCTCGGCATTGCGGTTCTGTACAACATGGGCACAAACTTCTTTATGGGGGAGATATCGTTCATAACGCAGTGCGTAGCTGCGGTGCTGCAGCTTGGCGTTACGATGGACTACTCTATATTCCTCATCGACAGATACGCCGAGGAAAAGGAGCGGTTTAACACAAGGGAGGAGGCAATGGCCTCCGCGGTTACAAAATCCTTTTCCGCACTCCTCGGAAGCTCACTCACCACAATTTCGGGCTTCCTTGCGCTGTGCTTTATGCATCTGAAGCTTGGCTTTGATATAGGCTTTGTAATGGCAAAGGGCGTGCTGTTCGGTATACTCACGGTTGTATTCGTGCTGCCCGCAATTCTGCTTATTTTCGAAAAGCAGATATACAAATACAAGCACCGCAATTACCTGCCCGATTTCACAAGGCTCAACAGATTTACACTGCGGCACAAAAAGGCATTTGCGCTTGCGTTTTTGCTTTTGCTTGCGCCCGTATACCTTCTGCAGAAGAATATCGACCTGTATTACAGTATGGACAGAGCGCTGCCGTCATACCTGACCTCAATGCAGGGCTTTGACAAGCTGAAAAACGACTTCGGAATGGCCTGCTCGCAGTTTGTTATCGTTGATGATTCCATTCCCGCAGCAAAGCTCATTGAAATGGAAAACGAGATTGAGTCGCTTGACGGAATAAGCTCACTGCTTGCCTATAACAGCGTCGTAGGTCCCGCAATCCCCGATGACATTCTGCCCGACGAGATAATGGAGCTTTGCAAAAAGGACGGACTGCAGCTGTTTTTAGTCAACTCCGAGTACAGCCCCGCAACACCCGAGCTGACGGCGCAGCTTGAGAAAATGGACGAGATAGTCAAATCCTATGACCCGAATGCCTATATCACGGGCGAGGGCGCTATAACGCAGGGACTTATTGACACAACCGACCGCGACTTTGCGGTCACGGCGGTGCTGTCGATAATCGCAATCTTCATTCTGATTGCGATATGCTTCAAATCACTGAGTCTGCCCGTTATATTAGTGCTATCCATTGAGCTTGCAATTTGGCTCAATCTGTCCATAACGGTCATTATGGGCAGGGAGGCATCGTTTGTTGACCCGACGGTCATAAACTGCATACAGCTCGGCGCGACGGTTGACTATGCAATCCTTCTGACAACGAGATTCAGAGAGGAGCTCAGCTACGCACCGAAGGAGGAGGCAATGCTGAAGGCTGTGAAGATGGCGCAGCAGTCAATCTTCCAGAGCGCGGCGGTATTCTTCGCGGCAACCTTCGGAGTATACCTCGTATGCGATATCTATATTGTTCGCGGAATGTGCGTGCTTCTTGCAAGGGGCGCAATAATCAGCGAGCTTGTTATAATACTGTTCCTTTCACCCGTTCTGTGCGTGTGTGAGGGAATCATCGACAAGACCACACCGAGCTGGAGACTCAGGGCAAAGCAATCGGAGGACTGATGATATGCAAAAAAACTTAATGAGAAAGGTACTGTGTCTGCTTCTTGCTTTTGCAATGCTGCTGACGGTATGCACCGGCTGCGGTAAAAAGGATGCCGGTAAAGAGCCGACCAAGGAGGAAGAAAAGCACGAGCAGACCGAATATGAGCTGACCGATGCCGCGGTTACGAAGGATGAGACGGTTTATATAAATCTCTCACCCGACGGCGAGGTAAAAAAGGTCAGCGTAACCGACAAGCTGCACACGGATATGCCGCAGGTCAGAGTTAAGGACAAAAGCGACCTTAAGAATATAAGCGATGTAAAAACCTTTGTTGAGCCGGTAATCAACAAGGACAGCATCTACTGGGATATGGACTCAACGGACCTGTACTATAACGGCAGCACCGACAAGCAGCCGCCCTTGAATATCAAGGTGCAGTATTTCCTTGATGGTGAGGAAATTTCCTACAATAAGCTTGCGGGCAAAAGCGGCGATGTAAAGATTAAAATCTCCGTCAGCAATGAGCTTACAAAGTCCGTCAGCATTGACGGCAAAAGCTATCAAATGCAGTGCCCGATGCTCTTTGTCGGCGGAATGCTGCTGCCCGAGGAGGGCTTTGACGAGGTGCAGACGGATAACGGCGTTATCCTCGGCGACGGCTCGCACAAGCTCGTGTTCTTTATGGGCGTGCCGGGGATGAATGCAAGCCTCGGCCTTAGTGATATCGGCCTTTCCTTCCTCGGAAGCACACTCGGCGGCAACAGCTACACAATGACGGCAAAGGCGGAGAATTTCTCGCTCGGCAATATGATGTTTGTTGCGGTGCCGTTTTCGTCTGTGCGCTCGCTTGGTTTCAAGGACATTTCACTCGGCGTTGACGGCGTGAAGAATATGCTTGCAGACATCGAAGGCCTTATGAATGCATTTGCATCACTCAACATCGACGAGATGATTCAGGTGCTTTACGGCGATGCCGATAAGCTCGAGGACATAATAAATGCCGTGGGCGATGCCTCAAAGCTTTATGAGGACAACAAGGCGCTTCTTGATGTGCTGAATAAATACATAACCGACGGAAACCTCGACAAGCTTGAAAAGGTGCTTGAAGACCTTGAGAAGATTGACACCGAAAGACTGAGCTCGGTTGCAAACTATGAGCCCTTTGCTCAGCTTGTAAAGCTGATGGGCAAGCTTGATAAGAATCTTGCGGACATCTCACAGTTCACCGAGGACTATCTTGAAATCGTCCCGGTTTTCAACAATCTGAATAAGGACTTGAAGTCGGCGGAGGTTCAGAATGCGCTTAACAATCTGCCCGAAACGATAGATAAGCTTCACTCATTGGTCGATGTTCTCAAGGAAAGCCAGGAGCTTATTGATAAAACAAGCAAGCTGTTCAATGCAGATAGTCTTGCACAGATAAAGAATTTTGCAAACGCGGTAAGCTCGAGCGAGAGCCTTGATGCGCTGACCTCGGCGCAGGCAGAGCATCTCGCGGGCAGAGTGCAGGCGTGGCTTAGCTTCGGCGAAGGCTACGATATCTTCACTCAGCGCACATCAGCGCAAAGCTCAAGCGTTGTGTTTGTATATAAAACCGAAGCGGTAAGCTGAAAATAAAAAACGGAGTACAAGGGCGGTGCACCGTAGGGATTTATAGGTTTTGACCTGCCCTTTTCCGCCCATACGGCACAAAAAATTCCGGTAATACATAGCCAGTATTACCGGAATTTTGTTATTTGTCTGAGCGAAAAATTGCTATCTCAAAACTGCGTAGCACCTTGAAAGTTAAATGTTTTCTGCAAGGCGAGGCAAAAAACGCAGGGATACTGGATATGTATTCCGAGGCTTTTTAACGAAGCATTGCGGGAAACAGATTCTTTCAAGGCTGTAAATCCCTACGGCGCACCGCCCAAGGAAAACCTTGTACTCCGTTTTTGTTCTTTTAATCAGATATAGAGCAGGCTTGTTGCGATAAGCAGCTGACCGATGTAGTAAAGAGAGAGGTTTGTAATTCTCATCGAGAACTTCTGAGTGCCGCCGAAGGTGTTGAAGATAAGCACGACATCGGACAGAGTGAAGAGCACTGCGCCGATTGCGTACAGCCATGCGGTGGTTGAGGGAGCGGCGATGAGGTTGCCGATTGCAATTGCGGTCATGATTACAACAGCACCGATGTAGAAGATGCCGAAGATTTTGAATGCGGGCTTGACGCTCATGGTCTTGAAAATATAGGTGAGGATTGCCGCTGCGATAACCGCGCCGATGATGATGCAGACAAGCAGGCTTTCGGACTGAGGAATGAGCGCAACGAGATAGAGAATGTGTCCTGCAAGGAATGCCGCAATACCTGCGAGGAAAATCTTCTGACCTGCCTTTTCAAAGACAAAGCGCAGATTGAGAAGAACATCGCCGACAGCGCCGAGGATAAGACCGATGAATACGGGCTTAGCAAAGTCCGTGTTGGAGGCTGCGCAGAATGCGATGCAGCCGATGATTACGAAAATGACAGATGCGCTGCCCTTGAGGCAAACTGCACCGACATACTTTTCCTTGTGCTCAACGGCAATGAATATGCCCTGAACAACCATGCCGAGAATGCATAATAGAATAATACCTGTGTTCATATGAACCCTCCGTTATCTTTTGATAAGCGCCACGGAAACATCGTTTACATTAGTGCCCGTAGCACCGGTGATTATAAGTCCGCCGCATGCCTTAAGTGCGCTGTATGAGTCGTTATCGTTCAAAGCGGTATCAATGTCAATGCCCATATCGATTAGCGCCTGCGCGCTATTGCCGTCAACAAATCCGCCTGCGGCATCGGTAGGGCCGTCAGTGCCGTCAGAGCCTACGGAAAATACCGCTGCGCCCTCAAGACCCGCAATGCCCTTAGCCGCTGCAAGCGCAAGCTCCTGATTTCTGCCGCCCTTGCCGCTGCCCTTTATATGCACAACCGTTTCACCGCCCGCAATAAAGGCAAGCGATTTGTCGGTGCTGATGTTTTCCTTTACTACGGAAGCCAGCATTGCGCCTGCATCCGAGGCCTCGCAGCTGATGCAATCTGTGAGAATTGTCGGCTCATAGCCTAAAGCTCTGCAGGCATCTGCTGCCGCGTTGCAAAGCTCGCTCACGCTGCCCGTTACAAGTGTTGACACATTGCTGATTTTCTTGGGAGTTTCCGTGCGTATACACTCAAGCGCGGCATCGGAAAGCTTCAAGTTGTACTTCTCAATAATTCCGACAGCCTCCTCGCAGGTGCTGCTGTCGGGATAGGCGGGACCCGACGCAATCATATCAAGTCTGTCGCCCACAACATCGGACAGTACTATCGTTGTAATGTGAGCGGGAGCGCAGTGCATTGCAAATCTGCCGCCCTTAACCTTGGAAAGCCTTTTGCGAATGGTGTTTATCTCAACAATGTCCGCACCGCAGCCGAGAAGTGCGGTGGTGATGCCCTGAAGCTCGGAAAGCTCAACAACGGACGACTCAAACAGAGCGCTGCCGCCGCCGGAAAGCAGAAACAGAACGGCAACATCCTCGGACAGCCCCTCGCTCATTTCAAGTGCTTCTTTGCAGGCGGCAAAGCCTGCCTCGTCGCGCACGGGGTGTCCTGCCTCGCGAATGACAAGCTTGCCTATTTCACCGTGGGAATGGCCGTGCTTTGTAATTACAATGCCGTCGCTGATTTTGTTGCCGAGTATTTCATGTGCGGCATTTGCCATGGACCACGCGGCCTTGCCGACGGAAATAAGAATAAGCCGCCCGTCGGAAAAGTATCTGCCGTCCAGTGCACTTTGCACGGCTTCATCGGGAAGTACATGGGCAATGGCTTCTTTTATGATAAAATCACAGTCATTTCGCAGCGACATATTACATTCCTTTCAGAGATAATTCAGCGCAGACCGAGGCCCTCTATCGGGGTGCTGACCTCGATGGAATCAAAGCCCAGAACCTTCATGGGCTTGTCAATATCAAAGGTGTATATCTTAGTGTAATCCATACGCGCCGCAAGCGACATTGTGCGCTTATTGTTGTTGTAAAGGCAGCTCCACAGAGTGGTGATGTCGTACAGATTGTTGTCGTGTCGGTAGTTAAGGTGTACATCGCTGAGCAGGTCAAAGGACTTCGGCAGGTCAAGAACATGGTTGTTCTTTGCCAGCGTTTCCTTAATCATATCCCAGCGCTCTATGCCCTCGGGGTCGTACTTTTTGCTTCCGACACCGCCGTCAGGGGACAGATAGTAGTTGGTGACAAAAAGTCTCTGAAGCTCGGGCTTGTCTGCGCGGACAATGCGAATTTCGTTATTGACATACTCAATAACCGCAGCGTCTCCGCTCGCATCGGTGAGAATATAGTGGAAGCAGCAGCCGAGTGAGTAACCGAAGGCGATGGTGTCCTGAATGTCATAGGACTTGAACAGCTCGATTGCCTCTTCAACGCTTGCGCATTTGTCAAGGCAGCAGCGTACAATTGCGGTTGTGGACATCTTGATTTTGCCGGTGTCCTGCTTTGTGCCGTTTTCGTGAATCTGCAGAATGGAAATGGCAAGGCCCTTTTCATTCATGCCGTCAAGGCAGAGATACGGGGATAGCAGAGTGAACCGACGGAACATTGTCGAGCGGTGCTTCAGATGGTCGGTTGTGAGCATAAACGAGCCGTCTACCATTGCGATGGACGCGTATGAGTTCTTGGGATGAGTCCACAGAACATAGCAGGGAGCGTCAAGATAGTCAAAGTTTCTGCCCATGATGTGGTCGCCGTCTTCGTTGTGCGCCTCAAATGCGGAGCAGCTTAGCGCGCAGGTGCTCGGCTTGACTCTCACGGAGCCGCCCCAGATATGCTTGGCTGCGTATTTGACGAGTGCAGCTGCGGAGGCAGCGCCCTTTTTCATCAGGTCGTTGATATCGTAGTCATACTGATAATCCACAAGGTATATATTCTCACCGATTTTGCGCATTGAGCTCATGGTCGGCCAAAGCTTTTTGTGGAGATTGCAGTTTTTGAAAAGCCTGGTGCAAAGCTTATCCAGATGCGGCGTTGAGCTTTTGTTCTCGCTCAGGTCAATGAGCGTGTCCGCGTGCGCGATAAGCTCTTCTGCGGCTGCAGCACGGCTGCCGTCAGCAGTGTAAATGCCCGAATCGGCTGACAGTACGGGGTAATCGCCTATTCTGTCTGCAGTAATCTGAACCGGAATGCGCACAACAAGCTTCTTTCCGTCTGCTGCACCCTCTGCACAGCGATGTGCCGAGTAGTCAAAGCCCGAAATACAGACGCCTTTTTCATCTGCATCAATCTTTGCAGCGCTGAAGCTGCGCTCCTTGCCGAAGCTGCCGTTTTGCGCGTTGTAATCAGCGGTAAATGCGCAGACACTGCCGCTGACAATGAAATTATCGCTCAGCCTGAGCTTAAGCTGCGCATTGGCGTCAAGCTCAGCGGTGTCGGAAACGGCGTATGCCTCGATTGTAATAAGGCTGCAGCCGTCGTTAATATGCGGCTTAAAAGCTGCGCATTCTATATGGTTTGTAGTGTTATCTGTCTCTTGCATTGGTTTCCTCAATCGTAATTTTATCTAAATATGTATTTTACATTACTTTGGCAATCCGTGTCAATAAATAAACAGTCCGCAGCATAAAGTTGCGGACTGTTTGTGAACAAGTATGTTGATATTGTTTTATAAAGCGGATTACTTCATTGCAAGAGCGTAGAGGGAAACCGCGAGGGATTCTCTGCTGACAACAACGCCGGGATTGAAGTAGTTATTGGAGGCCTTCATAATTCCGTTTTCAACTGCCCATGCAGCTGCGTTGCGGTTTGCGCTCTTGATGAGGGAGTTGTCCTTGAAGGAGGCAGCGCTGCCTGCGGGAGAGCCTGCAAAGGCATACAGAGCAGATGCGAGGGAGGAGCGGTTAATGCTGACAGACGGGGAGAAGAGCTTGCCGGTGGTTGCGCCCATGATGCCGTTATTGTATGCCCATACGATTGCGTCGTAGTAAGCGGTTGAGCTCTTGACATCGGTGAAGGGCTCGCTCATGCCGGAAACATCGGGAGAGCCTGCCATTACATACAGAGCGTTTGCAACCTCGCCGCGGCTTGCAAGTGCGTTGGGGGAGAAGTGCTTATCCCTTGTTGCTGCCATAATGCCGTTGGAGTAGACATAGCCGATTGCATCAATGGAGGAATCGCTTGTGGTAACATCGTTGAAGGGAGCCATGTACTTGCTCATGAGCTGGTTGAACATATATTCATGACCTGCATAGCTCGGGTGAACATTCTTGCCGTTGCTCTCAGAGAACTTTTCCATGAAGTTGCTGTCGGTGATGTTCTTGGGCAGACCGAAGATTTCGGTATCGATTACACTTACAAACATATAATCGCTGCTGTGGGGAGCCATGTATGCGTAATGAGCGTTGATGGACTGCATTGCCATGCGGTTGAGCTTGCCGATGTTGACCATCTCGTTTGAGATGTACAGCTCGGGGAAGGAGTCGTAAAGACCGAGAACATAAAGCTCGCAGTCGGGGTTGAGCTCATAGATGCGGTTCACAAGAGCATCGAAGCAGTTGAGGTTGTCAACATAGGTGTATACAAGGCACTTGAGCAGAAGCTCAACAAGACCTACGGTGTTGCCTGCATCGCCGAGAGCGGCAAGCAGCTGATCGTGCAGCTGTACAAGCTCGGGAGTCTTGAGAAGGTTGAGCATCTCGCTGTTAAGCACCATCTCGTACGGAGTGTTGCCATTGTTGTAGCGGTCCATCTGAGTTGTGATGAAGTTGCCGAAGTTGTTAAGACCGATATCAACGGTGATGACATCTGCCTCGGAAACATGCTGAATGTACATATCGCGCAGCTGCTCAAAGGAATAGATGCCGTCGTTCCTGATGCTGTTCATAACATAGTCGCCGAAGGCAGTGCCGCGGGAGTATGCGTCGCCGTCATAGCCGGGGTCGAGCAGGCAGAGCAGGTCCTCGGTTCTCAGACCGCTGAGACAGTCCTGATGGAAGGTGGTAGCGCCGATTGCATTTGCAAACAGAGCGGGGTAGGCGTAATCAACAACCTGACCGTAAATGTAGGTTCTGTTGCCGTATTCGGGCATACCGTAGCCGTTGCTTGCAGAGTCACCGAGTGCGGTGTAGACCAGAGTATCAGCAGCATCATCGCGCACATAGGTAAAGCCGCAGAGCGCGAAAACCATAACGAGAGCAAGAACGATGCTTATGATTCTTTTCATTGTATGGTCCTCCTTTGTGTGAATAATTTTTTTCATATTGGGTTTATTTTATTGTTTCTGCGCGAATATGTCAATGATTGCGGCAAAACTTTGTTAATAAAATTTCAAATTTTCATATATACACATAGTGCGCTTGCGTACGATAAACTACAAAAAATTAATATATGCGCAGCAAAGCACGAAGAGCTTGTTCATAGCAGAAAAATATTTGCGATTTTTTTAGCAAATCTGACATTTTCGGGTCGAATGTGTTGACATAACTGCTGTTTTGCTATAAATTTATTAATGTATTATTATTTGTAAAATGAGATAACTATCGGAAAAAAAGGAAAATTTTCGGGTTATCACATATTGCTCAAACAAATGCATTGATTAATTGCAAGTATTTACAAAGGAAAGAGAGCGATCCACTGAATGACCGAAGTGAAAAAAGGACTCCCGTCAGTTGAAAGACCTTGGCTGAAGTATTACAGTCAGGAGGTTAAAAGCACCACTGTTCCTCAGCTGGGTATGTACGACTTTGTCTACGAAAACAACAAGGATTATCCCGACAATATCGCACTGAACTATTTCGGAAAGAAGACAAGCTACGGCGAATTCTTCAAAATGATTGATACCGAAGCTAAGGCCTTTGCCGCGCAGGGTGTCAAGGCGGGCGATGTTGTTACCATAGTAAGCGTAACCTGCGTTCCCGCAGTTGTGAGCCTTTATGCGCTCAATAAAATCGGCGCCGTGCCCAATTACCTCAATGTTCTCGCAACCCGCGAGGAGCTTGAGATATTCTTCAGCGAAGCGGAGTCAAAGGTAGTCATCACTCTCGACCTGTTTGCAAAGGATGTTCTTACTGCAGCGGCAAATACGGGCGTTGAAAAGGTAATCGTCTATTCTCTCGCTGAGGGTATGCCTCCGATTACCGCACTGGGCTTTAAATTCAAGACAAGAAAGCTCGACCACAGCTTCCTCGAGAATAACAAGCTCGTGATGAACTGGAAGGACTTCATTGCCTCTGCGGAGGGACAGCCTGACATTACATATGTTAAGAAGAGCGATGAGCTTGCATACCTCGGCCATACCGGCGGTACAACGGGCTTCCCGAAGAATGTGCTTCTGAGTGACAACTCATTCAACACGGTTGCTCATTACTACAATCTCTGTATGGCACATAATCGCGGAGATGTTTTCCTCAGCGCAATGATTCCCTATGTTGTGTACAGCGGAATAATAAACATCCATATGCCGCTCAGCCTCGGCTTTGAAACCGTACTTATTCCTAAGTTCGATGTTGAGGAGTGGCCCGATTACATTAAAAAGTATCATCCTCAGCATTGCGGAATTATTCCCGCATATGCCGCGCCGATGCTCAATAATGAGAAGCTTGCAAAAATGGATCTGTCCTGCCTCAAGACCATCGGTATGGGCGGCGACGGTATGAACATTCCTCTTGAGGAGGGTGTAAATGCGCTTATGGCTTCCCGCGGCTCAACCGCAAGACTGCGCAAGGGCTACGGAATGACCGAGGTCTGCGCAACCGCGGTTACCGAGTTTGAGTATGCCTGCAAGGTAGGCAGCGTTGGCATTCCGCTTCCCGCAAATGTCGTTATGATTTACGACAATGACAAGCAGGAGGAGCTCGGCTACAACGAAACCGGCGAAATCTGCATGCAGTGCGCATCGATGATGATAGGCTATAAGGACAATGAGGCGGAGATGAAGACACTTATCCGCACTCACGCCGACGGCAGCGAGTGGATTCACACTGGCGACCTCGGCTATGTTGATGAGGACGGCTTCCTCTTCCTTGTCGGCCGTATGAAGAGAGTTATCATGACCGTCATTGACGGCAAGGTATACAAGATATTCCCCATCAAGGTCGAAGAGGTCATAAGCACCAATGAGGGCGTTTACGATGTGTGCGTTGTAAGCGCAAGCAAGAAAAACGATAAGGTGCTCAAGGCATTTGTCATCAAAAACGCTGAGTCAAAGCAGACCGACGAAGAGCTTGAAAATGAACTGAGGGCGCTCTGTGAGAGAAAGCTTCAGGAGAATATGCGACCTGCGTTCTATGAATTCTGCAAGGAATTCCCGAGAACTCCCGCAGGTAAGGTGGATTACAGAGCACTTGAGGACTGATTCACCGCGAAATCAATAAATGTGTAAGCAAAAACTTTTTGGTTCAGAAAAGAGGTAATTTATGAAGAAATTTGTTAAGAGAGCACTTGCTATGGCGCTTGCGGTTATTATGCTTGTCAGTGTTCTCGGCGTAGCTGCATTTGCAGACAGAAACGAGAAGCTTCCCCAGTATAAGACCTACACCGTTCTCGGTGACAGCAACGCCTCCGGCTACGGCACCGATGCATACTTTGAAAATGCAGGCAGCACCGAGTCGGTCAAGGAGGGTGACCTCATTGCCGGCAGCTACCCCGCAATTGTCGCTGATGCACTCGGCTGCGAGACCGTGTATGTCCATTCCCACAGCGGCTGGCGTACAAACGAGTTCCTTTATATGATAGAGCCCGGCAGCATAGAATACAGTGACTTCTTCCTGCATGCTCTCGGCTTCGTAGCCGACAGCACCCTTGCAGGTGAGGGCGCGGCAATCGTTGCCGATATAAAGAAGGCTGACCTCATTTCAATAGACTTCGGCTCAAACGATATCTATTCCTACACTCTTTATGAAACCTACGGTATGCACGAGGATGAGCTCAATGCCATGCTCGATGACATGAATGCCATCAGCGCAGACCCGAGCGTTTTCTTCAATCAGCTTCTGACTGCAGCTGACAAGCTCGGCATTCTCAAGCAGCTTGTTGCCGACTTCAAGGCAAACCTTGACAAGAATACCGCCGTATTTGAGGCAAACATTGCAACTGTAGTCGAAAAGGTCAGAGAGTTAAACCCCGATGCAAAGATTCTTATGATGGGCGTTTTCTGCCCGATAAGCTTTGACCTCAGAGTAAATCACGAGGTTATCCTTGATTTCAAGTCCAACAGCGACAAGAGAATGAAGAGCATCAACGCTTACCTCAAGAATGAGTGCCCCGTAAAAGACGAATACACCTTCGTTGACATTACAAAGACCGAGTGCTACGGTTTCGGCGCACTTGATACCCAGAAGCTTATTGCACTTGATGAGAATGTCAAGTACTCCGCAGTAAAGATGGTACACCCCAACGAGTCCGGCCATGTTTACATTGCAAATCAGATTCTTGACACAATGATTTCCGAGTTCAGCGCACCCGAGCTTGCAGCCAGCTACTCCAGGCTGCTGAAGAGAACAACTCTCACCTGGAACAAGGTCGACGGTGCATGCTGCTACCGCGTCTACCGCGCATGCTCCGAGGACGGCAGCTATAAGTACATTGGCTCGTCCACAAACGGAGTCTTCTACGACCTGCTCAGCGTAAGAGGCAATACCTACTACTACAAGGTTTGCGCAGTTATGAACTACAAAAATTCCGTAGTTTCCCCGATGAGCAACCCCGTAAGCATTGTTGCAAAGTAATATAGCAGCATAATAAACCAATACACTAACTACTGATTAATAAAAGAGGAATTATTAGAGACATGAAAGCAACTGAAGCAAAACCTTGGTTAAAGTACTACAAGCCCGAAGACCTTGCACTCGAGCAGCCCGAGCTGTCCATCGTTGACTACCTGCTGTGGCGCAACAAGGACAGAATGGAAATCCCCGCAATGAACTACTTTGACAGAATTTTCGACCACAATGAGGTCTATGAAAATGTCTGCAAGGCAGCAAACGCATATGCATCAATCGGCGTAAAGAAGGGCGACATCGTCGTCTGCTGCGCACCGACAACTCCCGAAACCGTTTACACCTTCTACGGCCTGAGTATGCTCGGCGCAATCGCAAATATGATTGACCCGCGCTACAGTCCCGAGGGTATGCGTGAGTATATCGAAGAGGTTGACTGCAAGTATGTAATGGTCATCGATGTTGCATACGACAAGATGATTGAAGCAATCAAGGGCACCAATGTCGAGAAGGTCATCGTAGTATCTCCCGCAGAATCTCTGCCCAAGGTAAAGAGATTTGCTTACTGCCTCAAGAATCCGATGAAGAAGAATATGCCCGAGGGCTTCATGGGCTGGGGCGAATTCATCGAAAAGGGCAAGGACTTTGAGGTTGAATATCTGCACGGCCATCATGACAGCTGCTGCGTAATCGTACATACCGGCGGCACAACCGGCCGCTCCAAGAGTGTTATGCTCAGCCACGACAATATCAACGCAGTTTCCTTCCAGTACACCAAGTGCCTCATGAGATCCAGCCGCGAGGAGGGCAAGGATAAGTTCCTCGATATCATGCCTCCCTTTGTTGCATACGGCCTCGGCTACGGCGTACATATTCCTCTTGCCTCCGGCATCTGCGCAGTACTTATTCCGCAGTTCAAGCCCGAGGAATTTGCAAAGCTCGTTCTGCACCACAGACCTCAGGATATAGCAGGCGCACCGTCTCACTTCCTGACTCTTATGAAGGACCCGCGCATGAAGAAGGCAGACCTCAGCTGCTTCAAGAATGCCTGCGCAGGCGGCGATGCAATTTCACTTGAGAACGAGAAGCTCGTCAGCGACTTCCTGCTGTCTCACGGCTGCCCGTATCCCCTGACTAAGGGCTACGGCATGACCGAGCTTGCAGCAGTTTCAACCGCATGTATGCTTCATATCAACAAGCCCGGCTCCGTCGGCGTTCCCCATGCAGACTTCCTTATCGCTGCATTTGACCCCGAAACAGGCGAAGAGCTTGAAATCGGCGAGGTAGGCGAGGTATGTATACACGGTCCCACAATGATGATGGGCTACTATAACAACCAGGCGGAGACCGATTACATTATGCGTACCCACGCAGACGGTCTGAAGTGGATTCACACCGGCGACCTCGGCTATATGGACGAAGAGGGCTTCCTGTTCATTCAGGGCCGCATCAAGCGCGTCATTATCCGCACCGACGGCTTCAAGGTATATCCCCATGTTATCGAGGATGTAATCAATGCCTGCCCCGATGTTATGATGGCAACCGCAGTCGGCACCACCGCGGTCGGCGAGGTTCAGGGTCAGGACCCCTACGCATTCTTCACTCTCAGACCCGAATGTGAAAAGACCGAGGACGAGGTTATTGCAGAGCTCAAGGCAAGCTGCGATAAGAAGCTTGCTGAGTATGTCCAGCCCAAGTACTTCACCTGCCTCAAGGAAATGCCCATGACCGCAGTAGGCAAGATTGACTATAAGCATCTTGAAAAGGTCGCACTCGAGATGCTGGAGGAAAAAGCAACAGTCTGATAACTTAATAAATATCTGATGTAAGGAGTATGCTTATGAAGAAAATGAGAAAAGCATTAGCAATAATTCTCGTTTTTACTATGGCACTGGCACTTGGAATTCCCGCATTTGCAGCTGAAGACGAGTCTGCAGAGGTTTTCCATTATGTTTCTCTCGGCGCATCCAATACCAACGGCTATGCATTACATGGCTATCTGACCGAGGAAATGTATGCAAATCCCATCCTAAGCGGTGCTCAGACAGGCACGCCCGGCGATATTTCCGGCTACCGCCGAACACCCGACTACTCATACCCCGCATTAGTAAAAGAATATTTTGAAGCACAGGGCTACACCGTAGACCATGACCAGCTTGCACAGAGCTCCATGCGAGTTGAGGAGCTTCGCTTCCTGCTGGATGAAAGCTTCACCACAGACGAATACATGGAGTGGCGCTTCTATGACCCGAATGATTCGTGGACATGGTGGTACTCCAATCTTGATGAGCTTCGCGCAGATTATAAGCAGAGCCTTACCGAAGCAGACTTCATAACCTATGATATGGGTCTGAATAACTTCGGCGTTTATCTGACCAACAATATTCTGAGCAAGAGCTACAGCAACGACCTGCACTATGTAGTCGGTGACGAGTACGCGGATATGTACTACTCACTGCGCTCGAAGATTGAAAGCGGCATTACGGCTCTCGGCGTTCTCGACCAGGGCACATTCGATACCCTCGACGATTTGTCCGACACCATGGCATACGCGCTGCTCGGCTACTGCATCAACTTTGATGCAACCATCGGCCTTATCCGCGAGTGGAATCCGGATGCAACAATCGTTGTCCTGAATGTTCAGAACATCATGGCAGGACTCAAGGCAACAATCTCCGGGGTTGAAATCCCCCTCGGTGACATTATCGGTGTTGCAACGAATGTGGCAAATGCCTACACCTCAATGCTTTCACCGTATGCAAACGATTACCTCTATGCAGATACAACGGCAAACGGCCGCGTAACCTGTTTTATGGACCAGCTGCTTGAGTATAACGGCGACCCCGAAACTCTTGACCGGGATATGCGCGACTGCCTCGATGTTTACGACACCTCGCTTCCCATGTATCTGAAGTTCCGTGTTGCAGCTCGAATTGCTGCGTCTATGGGCGACCCCACCGCAACCGCTGCAATGACAAGCAAGAGTGTTCTGAAGAACAATCTGCCTTACTTCGTTGAATACTGCGAAAACAATTGCCCCGAGCTGTACGAAAAGACTCTGCTCAACGCATACGATGTAATGACCTCCATTCTTCAGGCGGGCATTGCAACAAACCCCATTGCAGCCGACGGAATGCTCGGCGGCGCTGATACGGGCAAGCTCGAGGATGAACTCGTTGCCAGCCTGTTTGATGTCATAAACAATGTAACCGACGCAAATATCAACGGCGACACCTACACCGACGAGGACATTGAGAACGCAATCGCAACCATATTCTACAGCGATGATATCAAGGCAGTTGCGGCAATCGGCGTTCGTGCAAGCATCGGCAATACCTTCTACAGCCACCCCAACCGTCAGGGTTGCGAGGAACTGTACAATGCAGTTATTAATGCCGTTGAGAAGAACATCGTCGGCAACAAGGCGTTTATGGGTATGCTTTCCGCGGTTTCGAAGAATGCAATCAAGAACACTGCTGATTTCGGCGTGAGCGCGGTAAATGCGTTGGTTAAAAAGGTCGCATCTGCATTTGGTCTTGACGACGCAACAGTAGCGGCAATTATGGCGAAGGCTCCCAACGGTGAAAACATTGCCGAGATTATTGTCAAGGAAATCGGTATAACCGATATCAAGGACCTCGAAATCATCAATTATTGCATCGAAGAGGTTCAGCACGATATGGCTGATGCTCAGCACAATCTGAAAAAGATTGCGGCAAAGAAGGCAACCTTGTTCTCAAAGGGCAATATCGAGTACTATGTCTGCACCGATTGCGGCAATCTCTATGCCGACCGGCAGGGAACAGTTGCAATTGATGCTTCTTCTGTAATTATTCCCAAGTTAAGCATCCTCAGCCTGCTGAGATCACTGTTTTTCAAATGAAATAAAAACTACGCTGTCCAAAGACAGCGTAGTTTTTATTGTTGAATTGAAAAATCTCACTGCTAAAGCAGTGAGATTTTTGTTATATTCCAAGATAAAATCCTGTGCGAAGTATATCTTCGGTGCGAGAGAGCACCTCGTGCGCTTCATCGTAATTGCTCTTTGCAAACTCGGCAATTAGGTAGTTCGTCAGACACATCGGCGCGGTGAGTGAGTTTTTGCAGGCAACGCTTCTGATGGCACAGTTAAAGCATATATCACCGTAGCGCTTGATGGGAGCATCGTTCATCGAAGTGATAAGCACAGTCTTAACTCCTCGGCTGCGCATCCATGCGAGAATGTTCATGGCAGCTTTCGAATAGCGAGGGAAAACATAGGCGATACAGATATCGCCCTTTTCAGCGCCGACAATCTCTTCCGGGTAGATAAGACCGGTTGATTGTATAAAGCGAACATTTTTCTTAATCTCGCCGATACGGGAGGTCATATAATGTGCAAGGGCAAAGCTGCTGCGCATGCCCAATACATATACATTTCGCGCATTTTTAACAAGCTCAACGGTAGCTTGAATGTCCTCAATATTAAGAGCGGCAAGTGTTGCACGGATATTCTCCATATCCGTTGCAAATGAATCCTGCAGAAGATTGTTCTTGGTCGAGGACATAATACTGTCCAGACGCTCAGGCAGGGTGGATTTGTTTTGAATTTCGCGCTTGACATCGTTCTGCATATCACTGAAGCCTGAGTATCCCAGTACTCTGGCAAAGCGTATTACTGTTGTGGTGCTTACATTAATGTTTGCGGCAAGCTCCTCAAGAGTACAGAAAGCAATATCATTTGCATGGTTTTCAATATAGTTTGCCACCTGCATATGTGAATGAGTGAATTCTTCGTAATGCTCGTGGATACGGTCTAAAAACAACATTAAAGCTGCAGCTCCTTATGTTTTTTGAGGAAATCAAGTCATTTTACCATTGCGCACACGCTTTCGTCAAGGCTTTCAATTTGACGGTTTACAGTATGTATGTTATAATTTGTACAAAAATTAACGGAGAAAAGTTTATGCCGCTGCCTACAATTCCTTGCGATATTGACATGGTGCCAACAAAAGAGAATATTATCGAAAAAATCCGTGAATGGATAATAACGCTTGAATTTGCTCCCGGTGAGAAGATTGCCGACACCGATATTGCCTCATATTTCGGAGTTAGCAGAACGCCGGTCAGAGAGGTGCTTAAGATACTTGAGCAGCAGAAGCTCATTGTAACCTATCCGGGAAGAGCAACCGTGATTGCCGAGCTTAAAACTGAGAAGATTGACGAGCTCTATGTTCCGATGCGCACGCTGCAGTGCCTTGCAGTTAAAATTGCTGCTGACAAAGCAACGGAAGAAGATATTGCAGAGCTGATTGCGCTTAACGAAGACTTCTATGTGAAGATGCTTAACCGAGATGAAGATGTTTTCGGGCTGCTGATGGCTGACCGTATGTTCCACCTGAAAATAGAACAGATATGCGGAAATGAGTACCTGTCTGATTTCTGTTCCACACTTTGGCCTCATGTTGCAAGGCTGGACTATCTGTTCTTCCGTGATACCAGCGCAACCATCGAATCCTACAACGACCATCTTGCAATAATAAACGCAATACGCTTTAAGGATCCGTTCGGCGCAGAGCTGGCAATGCAGAACAACTGGACAAACTCCATGCTTGCCATTCTGGCCATAGTCGGAGAAAACTGAATGCAAAAAAGCCTACGGTTTTTAAACCGTAGGCTTTTTCGTTTATATCAGAACTTAACTATATCGTCAATCTTGGACATGTGGCAGCCGGGATAGTTATCCTTTACGCGCATAAGGAAGTTAAGCTTGTCGATGCGTTCGCCGCTTCTGGGGCAGCCGTTCTTGATGAACGGAATCTGCAGACCAACTGCGAGGTCCATAACGACATCGCCCACAACGCCGCCCGAACGGCCGGAAGTGATGGAGAACAGTCCGCGGCTTTCAGCGAAACGGTGAGATTCCATAGCCTCGGTGATAGTGCCGACCTGGTTGGGCTTGAGAATGAAGCCGTCAATGGAATCCTGCTCAACTGCCTTGACTATGCGTGCCTTGTTTGAAACGGTGAAGTCATCAGCGATGATGAAGGTGCGGTCGATTTCAGCGTGTGCCTTCTTGAAGCCGTCCCAGTCATTCTCATCGAGCATATCCTCAATGAATACGAAGTTGTGGCGCTCAGTCAGACCCTTGACATAAGCAATAAGCTCGTCTGAGGTGATGTACTGACCGTTGAGGTAGTACTTGCCCTGCTCCTTGTCGAACATTTCGCTCATTGCGCAGTCCATTGCAAATGCACACTTGTCGGTGTAACCGCATTCGTCGATTGCCTTCTGAATGAGGTTCAGGCAGACCTCGGGGTCCTCGGAGGGTGCGCACCAACCGTAAGAGCCGCCGACTCTGGGCTCGGCGCCGGTGAACTCGCGGATTACATTACCGAGTTTCTTGAATACCTTGACTGCGATTTCAACAGCCTCTTCAATGTCAGATGCACGGTAGGGCATAACGATGAACTCATTGAATGCCTGCTTGATGCCTGCATTGTTGCCGCCGTTGAGAACATTGAAGGAGGGGATGGGAACGGTCTTGATGTTGCCGTCGGCAATGTAGTCATAAAGCGGTCTGCCGAGAGCATCTGCTGCAGCGCGGTAAGCTGCAACGGAGACGGAGTAGATTGCGTTGCCGCCGAGAACATGTTTGTCGTCGGTGCCGTCGAGCTCTATCATTGTCTTGTCAATTGCTTCCTGGTCGAGCACATTCATGCCGATGAGCTTCGGAGCAATGATATCGTTTACATTTGCAACTGCCTTGTGAACGGAAAGACCGTCATACTCATTGGGGTCGCCGTCACGCAGTACACAGGATTCGTACATACCGACGGAGCTGCCGGTGGGAGCGGAAGCAGTGCCGATTGCGCCGCCTTCGGTGATGACATCAACTTCAACCATAGGTCTGCACTTGCAGTCAATAATCTGGCGGGCGTGAACGCTCTTTATGCGCAGGTCGTCATCGCAGTTGGGCTTCTCGGGCAGTGCGGGAACATACATAATATTAAGGTCGCAGAGGTTGGTACCGGTATTGCCGGTGAAAATTGCATCGCCCATTGCATCGAGAGCCTCAAAGCAGGCGTGACCGCGCAGCTGCTCGAAAATGTCAATACCCTTCTCAATAGCGGTGTCATAGCTGGTAGAGTCGGTTATGCCGCCGGCAACGCTGGTTGTGCCGTCGGTGCCTTCGGAGTCGATGGACAGACAGGCAACGCCGGGAGCCTTCTTTGCGGAGAGCGCAAAGGAAAGTGTGAGCTCCTGTCCGGGACCGCCGTGGCCGGTGATGACGGAGTTGTCAAGAATCTTGGTGGTTGCCTCACCGGAGCAGAGCAGTACGCAGGGAGGCTTGATGGGGTTGCCGTAGTTCTGAATCTCGCGTGCGAGAGATGCGAATACGGTGCCGACATCCTTTGCTTCACCTTCAAGATAAGAGGTAAGGATTATTGCGGGAATGCCCATATCCTCGGAGACCTTCTTTGCGGTAAGGCAGGAGTCGGGCAGACTGTTAATAAGGAAATAGGTGTTTTCGGGGAAGGCCTTGGGAGTCTCACCCTCGGGACCGACATTCATGAGGTAGTCAACAACGGACTTGGGGAGTCTGTCTTCAACGCCGTAATCGTGAATTACCTGGCGTGCAAGCTCAAGGGTTGTCTGGTCGGGACCCATAGGAGTGCCTTTGTAGTTTTTATACGGTTCGCCGATATCGCCGGTTGCGGGAGTGCCGACAGCGTCGCTGATACCGAAACCGATAAGCTCTGCGCCGCGCTCTCTGATGCGCTTTGCGAGCATACCACCGTTCATTGCGGAAATGTGGCGGCGGATTGCGTTGATTTCATAGATGCCTGCGCCGGACTTAAGCATAACATCGGTGGTATCGATTTCGTCCTGCAGGGTGATGCCTTCGATGGGGCAGCTCATAAGTGCGGAGGAGCCGCCGCTTATTACTACTATAAATAAGTCATCGGGACCGGAAGCGTCAACGAGCTTGAGAATTTCCTTGCAGGCGCGGAGACCTTCCTCGTTGGGCAGAGGGTGACCGCCGACATAAACATCGGTGTTGCGGAAAACATCAGTGTCTTCACTGATCTTTACAATTGCAATGCCCTTGGTCAGATGGTCGCCGAGAACTTCGTCAATTGCCATAGCCATATGGTTGCAAGCCTTGCCTGCACCGAGAAGGTAAACATTTCTCTTCTTGGACAGATCCCACTTGCGATTGCCAATGCAAAGAATATCGCCCTCCATATGAGTGATGCTCTTGATGCGCTCGTAAGCATCGAGGTGCTGAAGAGTTTTTTCGGCAATGTCAAGTACAATTTCCTTGCTCTTTACATCGCCGTGAGAGAGTAATACATCTCTGTTTTTGATTTTTTTCTGCATATTTAAGTCCTCCGTAGGATTTTTTTACCCAAATACTTTGTCCGATATATCACGATTTCTGAAAATAATATAGAGTTTTTTTGCCGTAAAGTCAATTGGAGAAGTCAATAATACTGTTTCCTGTTAATATAATTGTATTTTAACGCATTTTAGTGTGTTTTTCACAAAGAAGCAAGAAAATGGAAATGAACTTTTTGCGTATTTTTTAGTGCTTTTTGTATTAAATGCAAGATTATTATATTTTGAGGTAATATAATTATAGTTATTTTTTGAACACTGCCGTATAATCAACTCAAAGCGGTAAAACCGCATCGGATATCATTCCTAGAAGGGGTGGATAGTGTGTCAATTTCATTAATTGTGTTAATTGTATGCTTCTTGGTTCTGATGATTATCGGACTCCCTATTGCATACAACCTGCTCATCACAACGGTCACTTATCTGCTGGTTGCAGGTATTGACCCCGTTCAGCTTGCTATTAAGATGTATAGCGGCATGAACAGCTTTAACTTCCTTGCTGTGCCTTTCTTTGTAATGACCGGTCAGCTGATGCTTCGCGGCGGTCTTCTCGACCTGCTCGTAAAGTTCGTCAATGTCTGGTTCGGCAACATGAAGGGTGCTGTCGCGATAGTAACCATCTGCGC
>JAZUJB010000090.1:0-45881 GCA_045642545.1 Oscillospiraceae bacterium | reverse complement strand
GGCGATATAATCATTTCGGGAGGAAGATTATTTGTAAGCGTTTCCGAAAGCGGAGGAAGCTGCGCGCTGGACTACGGCAGTGAAAACGGTGGTAAATGCACATTCAGTGGAGGAACGATAGTTGCGTGCGGTGGCAGTCTGATGCTCGAGGAAGTTGACGCTTCGTCCCCTCAGGCGTTTATTATGAAAGCCGTTTCGGGCAGTGCAAACTCCACAGTTACATTAAAAAGCAGCGAGGGGACGACGCTTGTTTCCGAAGAAATTCCCTGCAGTTTTTCTGTTGTGACAATAAGCGTTCCGGAGCTTACATTAGGAGAAACCTATATGCTCTCTGTAGGGGATAACGAAACAGAGATTACAGTTGATAACTCTTCGGCCGTCAGCAGTTTTGGCGGAGTCGGTATGCAAGCCCCTATCGGCATGGGTGATAAAAGCCAAACAGAAGGTGTCCCCGAACTACCAAACGGAGAGAAGCAGGGCGATTTCGGGCAGCCACCTGAGCTTCCTGATGGCGAACAGCCCGACGGGGAAATGCCGCAGATGCCGAACCACGAAGAAATGCCAAATGTTGCGCCTCCCAACATGTCTGAGGGTCAGGAAATGCAGCCCCCTGAAACCATGAAACCAGACAGGCAGGAGAGCGAAAAGCCCGCTATTCCTAACGGAGAACACGAAATGCAGCAAAAAGAAAACGATTTTGAACCGAAGGATAATGCGGCAGATGATACGGAAGAAGAAAGTTTTAATCCCGAAATCACCTTTGCGCTTGTCGGCATATCAGCCGCCGTTTTGGTTATCGGACTGCTTGTTGCGGTAAAATTTAAGCAAAGATAAATATAAAAAGACAGCCGCCCAAAGCGACTGCCTTTTTTTGTTGGTCCGAGTAGAGGGACTTGAACCCCCGACCTGATGGTCCCAAACCACCCGCGCTACCAACTGCGCTATACCCGGAAATACGGAATGCTTGAATTATAACCCATAAACGCTTCATCTGCAAGCTTTTTTGTTTACGATTTAGTAACATTTAAAATGTAATTCCGACCGATTTTTTCCGTCTATATAAGTAGAACGGTAAATGTACAAGCCGTGAGAAAAAATGGCTGTTTCCGAGACTTATGTCCATGCTTTCAGCCGATGAATAGAAAGGAAAGAAAAATATGTACGCAATTTATGACCTTATCAAGAGCATCGTTTCCGCATTCGAGCACGATTCCGCTGATGAATTCTACTGGCTCGATATGATTTTCGGCCTTTTCAAGTAATAGTCTGAATATAAAAGACAGCAGCTTTGGCACAAAGCTGCTGTCTTTTTATTCTTTTATGAGGTTCATCACGACATGCTGACAAAGCAGCATACCTGCGCTTGCAGGCACCCACACGAGTGAGCCGGGTACGCTGCGCCTGCCGGGGGGAGGAGCTTCAATCTGCTCGGCGGGCATAGCCTCCTCGGGCGAGAAAACGACATCGAGATGCTCAATGCCGATATTGCGCAGCTCCTTACGCACAACCCTTGCCAGCGGACAACCGCTGGTTTTTTTGATGTCGCAGAGTGTAAGCCTCTGCGCATCGCACTTGTTGCCCGTGCCTAACGAGGACACGATGGGAATGCCTCGCTCGGTTGCCGTGCGGATAAGGTCAATCTTGCAGGCAACGAGGTCTATTGCGTCGACAATGTAGTCATAGTCGGCAAAGAAATCCTCGCGGTGCTCTGCGTCGTAATGACCGCAGATTGCGTTGACGGTAAGCTCGGGGTTGATATCGAGCAGGCGATTGCGCATAACCTCTGCCTTGCCCATATCGACGGTAGATTCAAGCGCGCACAGCTGACGGTTAATGTTGCTGCGGCCGACGGTATCGCGGTCGACGAGTGTGATTTTGCCTATGCCGCTTCTGACGAGCGCCTCGGCGCACCATGAGCCCACGCCGCCGATGCCGAATACGGCAACATGACTGTTTTTAAGTTTTTCCATTGCTGCTTTGCCGAGCAGCATCTGTGCTCTTATCGTTCTTTCATTCATAGCTTTATAAAAAGGCCGTTCCGACGGAACGGCCTTTGACTTATCGGTTGATTATCTGCCTACATATCTCATACCGCATGCGGTATCGACAGTGGACTCCTCTTCAACGGGAGCAATGTTCTCGGTGTGCCAGTTCTGGAGCGCCTCGTTGCGGAGAAGATTGTCTGCAACATAATCGCAGTAGTTCATATCGCCGCTTTCGTCGGTGGTGTGCTTGCCGTCATCGCGGGAGGTGAATACAACGACATATGCGCCGGTCTCGCCCTTGATTACGGTGCAGTCGCCCTCGGCGCGGTCAGAGCTGGTGAGCCAGTCCTTAATCTCAGCCTCGATGCTGCCGCCGGATACATCGGTGTTTTCGGTAGCCTCTGCCTCGGCAACAACTGCCTTTGCAGCGTCCTTGAGGGAGAGCTTATCGCTGTCCATCTTGTCCTTGATGGACTGTGCGGTTGCCTTTGCTGCGTTGAGAGCCTCATCGGTGGGAGCGGACTGAGTGCCGTCCTCGGCGGTCTCAACCTCTGCTGCTACCATGTAGAAGCTGTATGAGAACTTATCATAATCGTTCTTGACGCTTGCATACTTATCCTTAAGCTCAGAGGAGGTAAACTCGAAGGAGTCTGCAATAGACTGCTGAGCCTTGGTTGCGAGCTGCTGAAGCTCTACCATACCGCGAACTACCTTGGTGTTGCAGCCTTTGCCGTAGTTGCCGGCAATGAACTTGTCTGCGCTTGCGTAGCCGTAGTCGGTTGCACTGTCAAACTGAGCGAGGTTGTTGTCAACAATCTCCATATCGTCCTTGTCGAGAACGATGTCGTTTGCGTTTGCGTATGCCTCAAGGATAGCGAGCTCGGTGAGGAAGTCCTTGGTCTGGTCGGTGAAGTAGTCGTCCCATGTGTAGCCCTCTTTGTCGGACATTGCGCAGGGCTGCTCGTCGAGAGGCTTGGACGAATCAATGAGCATAGAGGCGTAATCGCCCATGCTGTTGTATATGTTCATGAACTGAGTGTTGTAAACATAGTTGCACTCTGCAGCGGAGAAGCTGCGGCTGCCTGCTTCAATGCCGAGGCTTTCGCTTGCTGCGTAGTCAACGGTCATTGCATGGAGGTTTCTGTAGAATGCGCCGGTGTTGAGGTATGCAACAAATGCAAAGAAAACAACAATGATGCCTGCGACGATGGACCATTTGATTTTTTCCTTTTTCTGCTTTGCAGCTTCCTTCTGCGCGGCTAAGGTCTTCTTGTCAGTGCCTTCCATACGGGCAGCCTGACGGTTTTTTCTTACGGTTGATGAGCTCATAGATAAATCTTCCTTTACACTTTTTCTATGATAAACTTGATTTTACTATTATAACTCAATTGCAATGTTCTTTCAACACCAAATTTGACCGCGCTTGAACTCGGTAAGCGGCTGTGCTACAATGGTCGGAGAAAATCTGTGGAGGCATATTTTGAAAAGACGGAAAAAACGCAGGGGCAGAAGAGCCCTTATCATAATTGCATTACTGTGCCTTGCCGCATTTTACCTTGTGCGCGACAGCAGCGAGAATCTCTCGCTGACGGAATATACCGTTACCGATGCTGACCTGCCGCAGAGCTTTCACGGCTTTAAAATAGTGCAGCTTTCAGACCTGCACGGCGCGCAATTCGGCGCTGAGCTTGTTGACACCGTGCGTGAGCAAAATCCCGATATTATCGCGCTCACGGGCGATTTCATAACGACTGCGGAGGATTTGCCCGCGGTTGAGGACCTCGTGCGCGAGCTTGTATCAATCTGCGATGTCTATTTCATAAGCGGCAACCACGATTTCGGCTCCGGGAAAATTCAGGAGCTGAGTGACATTCTCGGCACCTACGGAGTAAAATACTTAAAGAACGGATATGTTGAGCTTGAGCGCGGCGGCGAGAGGATAATCCTCGCGGGTGTTGAGGACCCAAACAGCTGGGCAGACCTTGAAAGCCCCGATGAGCTTGCTGCGAAAATCAAGTCCGCGTATCCCGACGCCTACACCGTGCTTCTCGGCCACCGGAACTACTGGATGACGGAATATCCGACGCTTCCCGTTGACCTCATTCTCTGTGGCCACGCGCACGGCGGAATAATCAGAATTCCCGGTGTCGGCGGACTTTTAAGCACCGACAGAACGCTGTTTCCCGACTATGATGCGGGACTGTACGAAAACGATTCGTATACGATGATTGTTTCGCGCGGACTGGGCAATTCGATTTCCGTGCCGAGAATATTCAACCGCCCCGAGATTGTAAGCATAGTGCTGAACTGAAAAATCGGAATATTTTCACCGAAAGCGCATATAATGAAAGTATGCTGAAATTATCTGAGGTGAAAAGTATGGGCACTGATATTGACGATATGATTTTCGGAGATTACAATCCCGGACCGAGTGACAGATAAACGACCGTTGGGCAAGACCCAACGGCCGTTATTTTATTTGCCGTCGAGAAGCTGGCTAAGCTCGCCCCACAGCTCGATTATGCGGAATTTAATCTGATAGCCGTCGGCCTCGGATACAATGCCGCGCATATCCTCGCTCATTGACTGCACCGCCTTTTCCTGCTCAGCGGCTGAGATGCACAGCGGAGGAAACACCACGCACCACCAGTTGTGTCCCTGCCCCTCGCCGAGAATTACCCTCAGCGACTGATATCTGCCTGCAGGCAGCGAAAAGCTTTCGTACTCGCGCGTGGGATAGTATTCCTCGTCAAGACAGACCTGAACGCTGCGGCCCTCCGCAGCTTTTTCCGCAGCGGCCCTTATGCCGTCAAGCTCGGAAGCGATAATCGCCTGCGCGTCGGCTGCGGATTCAGCCCCGTCAAGCTTGGGGGAGATGTAGGACAGCACCTCATCGCGCACTCTGAGCTTTATGCGCTGCTCATTTTCGTCATCGGAAACGGCAATGACATGCAGCCGCACAAGACCGCCGCTTAAGCTTGTCTGCTTTGCCTGCGCCCATGTGCCGAGGCACAGAGAAAAGCACAGCGCCATCAAAAGCGCAAGCTCCCAGATTTTGAGTTTGGATTTATTCATAAAAAACCCGCCTTTACTATGTACTGAACACAGTATCGGCGGATTTTTCGATTTTTATACTTCAATACGCGGCTGATTTTTTGCAACAAAGCAATGCTTGTACTCCCTGCGGAGTGTTGCAGCGGCATTTTCTGCGGCGGCGGCATCGCTAAAGATGCCGAAAACGGCAGAGCCCGTGCCTGTCATGATTGCACCGAGCGCACCGCTGTCAAGCAGGCTGCCTTTAATCTCGGCAATGGTTGTGTGCTTGCGGTCGGGAACATCCTCAAAGACATTGTACATACGCCGGGCAATCGAGCGCAGGTCGCCCTGACCGAGCGCCTCGCATATTCCCGCGGTGTCGGGGTGACAGCGCAGCTTAACCGAGTCGAGCTTGCGGAAAAGCTCGGGGGTTGAGGTTGAAAACTCGGGCTTGCAGATTACTATGCTGCAGTCGGGCAGCGGCGGAAGCTCGGTGAGAATTTCACCTCTGCCGGAGGCAAGTCTTGTGCCGCCTGCAACGCAGAATGCAACATCGGAGCCGATTTCGGCGGCAATGCTCTCAAGCCTGTCGCAGCTTAAATTTGCCTGCGTGAGTCTGTTGAGAGCGCGCAGCACGGCTGCTGCATCCGATGAGCCGCCTGCCATACCCGCTCCGACGGGGATGTTCTTTTTCATCTTAATCCGTGCACCGACACCCTCGATGCCCGCTGCCTCGAAGAACTTGTTCGCGGCGCGCACTGCGAGGTTTCGCTCATCGTTCGGGACAAAATAGAGATTGCTTTCGGCGTAGCTTTTCGCGCCCTCAATAAGCTCGAGCTCAATATCATCGCAGAGGGTAACCGTCTGCATTACCATGAGCATATCGTGGTAGCCGTCAGTGCGTCTGCCCGTAACATCAAGCGAGATATTTATTTTTGCGTAGGCCTTTTCGGTAGTACTTTTCATCTTTCAAACAGCATGGACATAAGAGCAACGCCCGAGTTGACCTGAGGACCCTTTGCACCGCTTTCCTCGGTGTAGGGCAGACCGCAGCAGCTGGTTTCTCTGCTGTCGTAAATCATGTACGGCACGGGGTCACCGTCGTGGCCGCGTGTTGCGGTCAGAGTTTTGTGGTCGGAGAGGAACAGAATTCTGTAATCCCAGCCCTTTGCGTTAAGTGCCTCGGTCAGCGGCTTGAGCATACGGGTGTCAAGCCACTCGATTGCCTGAAGCTTGCCCTTGAGGTCACCGTTGTGGGTGCACTCGTCGGGAGCCTCAACATGAACTGCGGCAAAGTCGTGCTCCTCGAGAATGTCGAGAGCTGCCTGCATCTTGTTTTCATAGTTGGTGTCAATCTCACCGGTTGCGCCCTCGGGGCAGACAATATCGAGTCCGACAAGAGCGGCAATGCCGTGGCAGAGGGGAACTGCGGATACAACAGCGCCCGTGTGGCCGTTCTCAGCGACAAAGTCGGGCAGCTTTACAGCCGTGCCCTCAGCCCAGAACCATACGCCGTTTGCAATCATCTTGCCCTCGGCGCGAAGCTTTTCGTTCAGAGGATGGTTCTCGAGAATTTCATTTGCCTTGACCATAAGCTCGCGCAGCACTGCGGCATTGTCACAGCCGCTCGGGAGCAGAGGACCGATTTTTTCACCGAGGTGGTCATGAGGCGGAATGAGCTTGATGCCCTTGATATCCGCCTGAGCCTGAACGGCAATGTGGCGGAAGGAGTGGCCGAGGTTTACGCTCATACCTGCCTTCTCGGCAAGAGCCTTGAACTCGGGGTCATTGAACAGCGCGGTGACGATTTCGTCGGAAACCTCGCCCTCGATTGAGCCTGCCGAGTGGGAAAGAATGCGCTTTTCCTCAAAGGGCATATCGCCCTGCTCATAGGTAACCATATTGCAGCGGTAAGCCACATCGCCTGCGTTGAGCTTAATGCCCGTTGCGGCAGCCTCAAGGGGAGCTCTGCCGGTGTAATAGAGATTGGGGTCGCAGCCGAAAATGGACAGAATTGCGGTATCGCTGCCTGCGGGCAGACCGTGCGGCACATTGAGAACACTGCCGACCTCGCCCTTTGCGGCAAGCTCGTCAATGAACGGCTTTTTGGCGTACTGCAGGGGAGTCAGACCGCCGAGCTCGGGCACGGGATTATCTGCCATACCGTCGCCGATTACAAGAATATACTTCATAATCATTCACACCTTTTCTGATTTCTTGCGACTATTATAATGTAAATTGCCGCCTTTGAAAAGCAAAATATTGCATTTTTCGATTCTATGTGAGAAAATCAATTTCAGTAATACTGTTCGGAGGCAGCTATGAGCAAGCAGCAGATTAAAGTAAGCAAGAGAGATATCAATAATTTTATCAGATTCGCAAAGAAAAATCCCGTAATTGCAGGCATAATCATTGTTCTGATAATAGGCGTACTGGTTTACGGCTATATTGTCCAGCAGCAGAATGCGGTTACCGTGCCGATGGACGGACTTTATGTGCATTACATTGATATCGGTCAGGGCGATGCCGAGCTTATCTGCTGCGACGGCGAGTATATGCTCATTGACGGCGGTGAGCCCGGAGCATCGGATACACTCGTCAGCTATCTTAAAAACCACAGCATCAAGAAGCTTGACTATGTTGTCTGCACTCACGCGCACTCCGACCACTGCGGCGGTCTTGACGCCGTAGTCGAAAGCTTCGATGTTGAAACCGTGTTCACCTCACCGTATACGGAAAACAGCGCCTCCTACCGCATATTCACCGAGGCGGTTGAGGACGCGGGTCTTGAGCTTACCGTGCCCGAATACGGCGAAAGCTTCTCCCTCGGCGAGGCGAGCTTCCGTTTTATAGGTCCTCTTGAGGACTATGAAAGCACCAACGATGACAGTCTTGTAATGCGCCTTGAGTACGGCGATACAAGCTTCCTGTTCACGGGCGATATGTCCCAGACGGCTGAGCACGACCTTATTGATGACGGTGCAAAGCTCAGATGTGATGTGCTCAAGGTCGGCCACCACGGCTCGTACAGCTCAAGCTGCTATCAGTTCCTGCGCGAGGTTAATCCCTCGATTGCGGTAATCTCCTGCGGCGAGGGCAACAGCTACGGACACCCCCACGATGCCGCAGTGAAAAGACTCAACGATGTCGGTGCAACAATCTACCGCACCGACCTTGAGGGCAGCATTGTCATCTTCAGCGACGGAATGAAGGTCGAAAGGAAGGCTGCATGACAAAGAGCAAAAGCTTCAGAAAAGCAATTCTTGCCGCAATCGGAGTTTATACGCTGTGGGGCTTCAGCTTTATGGCATCGAAGGTCGGGCAGGAGGTTGCAACGCCCTTTGTGCTGCTTGCATACCGCTTTGACCTCGCGGCACTACTGCTTAGTATTCCCGTCATTTTCGGAAAAGCCAAGGTGAAATTAAAGGGCAAGAATATTCTTCCGCTGCTTGTGCTCGGCATGATGGAGCCCTGCATTTACTTCATCGGCGAGCAGTACGGACTGCGCCTTACAAACTCCGCGTTTTCGGGCGTTATGATTGCAATTATCCCCATTGTAACGCTCATTATGGCGGCGGTGTTTCTCAAGGACAGACCGAGCCGCCTGCAGTGGTTTTTCAGTATTCTGTCCATCGCGGGCATAATCGTAATCACACTTGAAGAAAACAGCGGCGGCGAGGTAAGCCTTCTCGGCTTTGCCTGCCTGCTTGTTGCGGTGCTTTCGGGCTCTGCCTACGGCGTAATCAGCCGCGGCATTTCCGATGAATTTTCCGTATTCGAGCGCAGCTATATTATGCAGCTTATGGGCGCTGCGTTTTTCACCGTGCTTGCCGTTATTGAGCACAGGTCGAACCTCGCGGGGCTTATAACGCCGCTTGCGGATAAGAGCTTCCTGCTTGCGGTATTGTACCTTGCGGTAGGCGCTACCGTGCTGGGCTATACGCTGTTTAACTACGCGGTTACAAACGCGCCTATGGCGAATACCATAATCTTCTGCAATCTCACAACGGTGCTTTCCGTTGTAGCGGGCACGCTTATTCTCAAAGAGCCGTTTACGCTGCTGTCCATTGTAGCAATGGCGGTTGTGCTTATCGGCATATGGGGAGTGCAGCGCTTCAGCCCCGAGCAAAAAGACGAATAGAAAATTAAAAACCACCCTCCGAGGATTTCGTAGGGTGGTTTTGTTATATCGTTTTCAGCCTATGTAGTTTCGCCCCTGCACGATATCGTGCTCCTGCATATAGCGGTTAAAGCCGTTGAGCACGCGGTGCTTGTCGCCGCTCCACATCGGCGCGATGAGTGTTTTCTTGTCGCCGTCGCCCGTAAGACGGTGGATTATGATGTCAGGTCTTAGCCTCTCAAGGCACTTGCTGAGAAGCTCAAAGTATTCGTCCATACCGAGCACCTTATAGTCGGCTTCGGCAAGGCGCGTGCCCTTTAATATGTGCAGCAGCTGAAGCTTGATGCCCTGCACCTCGTGGGAGGATACAAAGTCAACGGTATTGAGAATATCCCGCTCGGTTTCACCGGGCAGACCGAGAATTATATGGACAATGACCTCAATGCCCTCGCTGCGTAAAAGCCGTACAGCCTCGGTGAAGGCGGAATTATCGTAGCAGCGGTTAATGTACTGCGCGGTTTTCTCGTTTGCCGTCTGCAGACCGAGCTCGACAAATATGGGCATTTCGCGGTTTAACTCACCGAGCAGGGCGGCAATCTGTGCATCAATGCAGTCGGGCCGCGTTGCAATGCTCAGCGCACAGACTCCCTCGGCGCTCATCGCGGCGCGGTAAAGCTCGCGCAGCCTCTCAATCGGTGCGTAGGTGTTTGTAAAGGACTGAAAGTAGGCAATGTAGCCGCAGCCTGCGGGCACCTTATTCTTTACACGCGCCTTTGCTTTTTCAAGCTGAGAAACGATGTCGCTGCCGCTCTCGGCAAAATCACCCGAGCCTGCCTCGGAGCAGAATATACAGCCGCCGACCCCCTTGGTGCCGTCGCGGTTAGGGCAGGTGAAGCCTGCGTCAACGGCAAGCTTGTAAATCTTCCTGCCGAAGCGGCGCTTGAGATATTCGTTCAGTGAATTGTATCTTTCCATAGCCCGCTCGTCAGAACAGATATACCCTCATCTCGTAAGGTCTTGTGGTAAAGCCGTTGGAAATTACGAAGCTTGACTCGTAGTTTCCGAATACCTGCTTTTCCTCGTCAAGTGTAATGCCCTCGGGGGCATCGAAGCGCACGGACTTATCGGTGAATGAGCAGATGACGAGAAGTTTTTTGCCCTCATAGTTGCGCTCGTAGACATACAAATCCTTGCTCTTGGGCATATGCTCGGTATAGTCGCCGTAGATTACCACGGGGTTATCGCGACGAAACTGCAGTGCGCTGCGGTAGAAGTTGAGAATGCTGTTCGGGTCGTTAAGCTGACTTTCAACATTGATTTCGCGGTAGTTATCGTTCACAACAAACCACGGCTGCACCTCGGAGAAGCCGCCGTTTACCTTGTCCGACCACTGCACGCAGGTGCGCGCGTTATCGCGTGAGGACTCCTGCGCCATCTTGAGCACCTTGCCCTTCGGGAAGCCGAGGCTTCGCGCAATGCGCGCATTGTTGTGAACCTGAATGTCGATGTAGTCGTCGAGTGTGGGCAGGGGAGTGTTCACCATGCCGATTTCCTGACCCTGATATACAAAGGGAGTGCCGCGCTGGAAGAGATAGCTTGCAGCGAGCATCTTGCCGCTTTCCACGCGGTACTTTTCGCTGCCGTAGCGGCTGATTATGCGCGGATGGTCGTGGTTTTCAAGGTACAGCGAGGTCCAGCCCTTGCCGTACATCGCCTTCTGCCACGAGGAAAATGCCTTCTTGAGCTTTACAAGGTTGAAGGGGCGGCGGATAAAGTCGGTTATGAAGCAGTCTGCCTCCATATGATTGAAGTTAATCATCATATCCAGCACCTTGTCGGGGCCCTCTTTTACATAGTTGAGAGCAACCTCGGGGCCGCTGCGCGGGCCTTCGCCGACGGTGAAGCAGTCATAGAAATCGAGAACATCGTGCTTGAACTCCATGAGGTACTCGCGCACCTTGGGCAGGTCGGTGTAATACTGCATACCCGTTGCCGCGGGCAGCTTGACCTTTGCGCTGGGCAGACCCTCGGCCTTGGCTATGAAGGTGATGACATCCTCGCGGAAGCCGTCAACGCCCATATCCAGCCAGAAGCGCATAATGTCCTTGACCTCCTCGCGCACCTTGGGGTTTGCCATGTTGAGGTCGGGCTGCTTCTTGGAGAAGATGTGCATATACCACTCGTCGAGGTTTTCGTCATATTCCCATGCGCGTCCCTCGAAAAGGCTGTCCCAGTTGTTCGGGGGGCTATTTTTGCCCTTGCCCTTGCGCCAGTAGTAGTAATCGTGATAGGGATTGTCCTTACCCTTTTTGCTCTCGATAAACCACGGATGCTCGTCGGAGGTGTGGTTAACGACAAGGTCCATAAACACGCGCAGACCGCGCTCGTGCGCGCCGTCGAGCACCTGCTTGAATACCTCGAGATTGCCGTAGTCGGGGTGGATATTCTTGTAGTCGGAAATATCGTAGCCGTAGTCGGCGTTGGGTGAGGGATAGATTGGCGAAAACCATATGCCGTCAACATTCAGCGAGGCAATGTAGTCGAGCTTGCTGAGCACGCCCCAGAGGTCGCCTATACCGTCGCCGTTTCCGTCGCAGAAGCTGCGGCACCATATCTGATAAACCGCCATTTCCTTATACCAACATTTTTTCTCCATAACAGCATCTCCTGAATAGATTTAGTGGAATAATTTTACCATATTTGGTATGGTCATTCAAATCATTTTTATTGTAACGCCTCCCTGCAAGTGATAAAATGCGCCAAAGGTGGGATAATTATAAAAAAGTTCGCAAAATCCTCGGATAAGACACATTTTATCAAATGTTTATTGACAAAAAATAACGCATATTGTAGTATTCTTTCGAACTAAAGCGCCGCATCCACGGGCGTTACGCATTAAAAAGGTGGAGCGACAGCAGGAGGTAAAAATGAATAACCGCAAAAGAAACGGCGATGTCCGCATAATGACGGGCCTTGCCATATTCACGGCGATTGTCGTCGTGCTTCAGGTCATAAGCACATTTGTTAAGTTCGGCCCGTTCACGATTACGCTTTCGCTTGCGCCCATCATCATCGGCGCGGCAATCTACGGCGCGGGAGCGGGAGCCTATCTCGGCTTCGTGTTCAGCGTGGTCGTTGTGCTCAGCGGCATTCTCGGCTGGGACGGCGGATTTATCATGATGCTCATGGGTATAAGCCCTCTCGGCCTTCTCATAACCGCACTCGGCAAGGGCACCGCCGCAGGCTGGATTTCGGGACTTGTGTATAATGCAGTATCCAAGAAAAATGAGCTTGCGGGCGTAATCACAGCAGGCGTTGTCTGCCCCCTTGTAAATACCGGGCTTTTCGTAGTCGGTATGCTTTTATTCTTCACCGATGCCTTCACGGAAATGGCAGGCGGACAGAATATGGTCGCATTTATCGTCTTCGGCCTTGCGGGCATAAACTTCGTGATTGAGCTTCTTGTAAACATTGTTCTCAGCTCCGGCATTACTCAGATTATCAAAACCGGAAAGAAGATGAGGTGACGATATGATACTTGCTATCGATGTAGGTAACACAAATGTTGTTCTCGGCAGTATAGAAAACGGAGAGGTCAGAAGCGTAAGCCGTATGGCAACCAAGGTTGATGACCTTTCAAACGACTATGCCCTCAAGATGCGTCAGAGCTTTGAGTTTGACGGCGTTGACTGGACAAAGTTTGAAGGCGCGATTATGTCCTCTGTTGTACCGCAGGTACACGCTTCGATTATTAGCGCGGTCAAAAAGCTTACGGGCCTTGACTGTATGGTGGTCGGCGCGGGACTTAAAACCGGCGTTAATATCAAGCTCGATGACCCCGGTCAGCTTGCTGCGGACCTCATCACCGGCGCAGTAGGCGCGCTTTCAAAGTACGAGCCGCCCATCATCGTCATCGATATGGGTACGGCAACAACAATCATCGCCCTCGATAATCAGGGAGCATTCCTCGGCGGTGCAATCATTCCCGGTGTAAAGCTGTCCTTCAACGCTCTGTCCTCGGGCACAAGTCTTCTGCCGAGTATTTCCCTCGACGAGCCTAAAAAGTGCATCGGCTCAAATACCGTTGACTGCATGAAGAGCGGCGCGGTTTACGGCACTGCCGCAATGATTGACGGCATGATTGACAGAATGATTGAAGAGCTCGGCGAGCCTGCAACGGTTGTTGCAACCGGCGGCATTGCCGGACACATCATACCCGTGTGCAAGCACGAAATTGCGCTTGAGCCCGAGCTTCTTCTCAAGGGACTTGCAATCCTCTACGAAAAGAACAAAAAGAAGAAATAAAATTAATCCCCGTTCAAATGAACGGGGATTTTTGTTGTATTTATTACTCCTCGAGCATGATGTCGAGAATTTCGGCATCGGTCTGACGCATACCCTCGCGGGCAAGCTGTCCGACGGACTTGATGGTTCTTTCAACATCGCTCTTGAGAATGCCGTCACCGCCGTTAAGACCCTTGCCGTTGCGGTAGAGGTCAAAGCCGAGAAGACCTGCTTCAACCGCTGCGGCAATTTTTGCCGCGCAGGAGGGCTTTGCGCCGTCGCAGACGGTGCCGGAAATCATACCGAGGGTGGTGGTGATGGTTGCAGCAACCGCCTCAACGGAGCCGTCAACCAACCATGCAACACCTGCTGCTGCACCGCAGCCTGCGCTGACTGCACCGCAGAATGCGCTCAGTCTGCCGATGGGGGTCTTCTGGTGAATGGTGATGAGGTTTGAAACGACAAGTGCGCGCAGAAGCTTTTCGTGGCTTGCGCCCATGTCCCTTGCGTAAACGATGACGGGCAGGGAAGCGGTCATGCCCTGGTTGCCGCTGCCGGACACGATGACAACGGGCAGCTCGCAGCCGCTCATACGGGCATCGGAGCCTGCCGCAGCCTGCGCTCTTGCGCGAACGCGCACATCCTCACCGCGGGTGGAGATAAGGGTTTTTCCTATTGCTGCGCCGTACTCGCCCTTGAGTCCCTCCTCGCTGATTGCGAGGTTATATTCAATCTGCTTTTCAAGCATCTGGCGAACATCGTCAAGCTCAACGCTCTCTGCAAAATCAACGATGTCTGCAACATTGAGAATGCTGCGGTCTGTCTCGCTGCCGCCCTGAGCGGCATCGTCCTTGCGGAGCAGAACCTCGCCGTTTTTCTCAATGAGAATGATGTTTGTGTGAGAGTCGGCAATGCGAAGACGGACATAGTCGCTGCCCTTGTAAAGATGCAGGTCAATGTCAAGCAGCTTGTCGCTTGTTGCCTTCATAACGGTCATCTTGCAGGAATCGATAAACTCTGCAATTTTGCAGATTTCGTCTGCCTTGACCTCAGCGAGAACCTCAAGCTGTCTGTCGGCATTGCCGACTGCAACGCCCGCTGCGATTGCCGCGGTGATGCCCTTGAGACCGCCGGTGTTGGGAACTACAACGCTTTTTACATTTTTAATTATGTTGCCACTGATAACGATATCGATTTTTTCGGGAATTGCGCCTAATACAGCACGCGCTTTGGCGGCTGCGTATGCCATTGCGATGGGCTCGGTACAGCCCATTGCGGGTATGAGCTCTTCTCTGAGAATCTGCAGATACTGAGCGTATCTGGAGTCAGTAGATACCATTTTTGTCCCTCCGATATGAAATTTTTTCTCTATTTTACCTTTAGCTCCATATTATATCATCACTTGTCCGATTTGCATAGACTTTTGAATTGATAAAAGAATGTCGAAATGGCTTGTAAATTATGCCCATATTGTGTTATAATCAATGCACTGATTGATTAATTAATTATTGGAGATGTTATTTTGATAGGCTTTTACAACTATACCGTCTGGCTGACTTACATCGGCATGTTGTCCTCGGTAATAGGCATCGGCTTTGCCTGCGGCGGAAGAATTACCGCTGCGGTTATCTGCCTGATGTTCTCGGGCTTCTGTGACCTGTTTGACGGAATGGTTGCACGCACAAAGAAGGACCGTACCGACGAGGAACGCAGATACGGCATTCAGCTTGACTCGCTCAGCGATGTTGTCTGCTTTGGTGTCCTTCCCGTCGCAATCGGATATAATATCGGCGCAACCGCATGGTGGCAGGTTGCCATTATGGCACTGTTTGCCCTCGCAGGACTTATAAGACTTGCCTACTACAATGTCACTGAGGAAACCCGTCAGCAGCAGACCACCGAAAAGCGCAAGCACTATCTCGGTGTGCCCATCACGACCTCATCGTTGTCCGTGCCCCTGCTGTTCTGCTTCCGCAACGCAATCGGCAGCTGCTTCCCTCTGGCTTACACACTGCTGCTGCTTGTAAACGGCGCACTGTTCGTAACTCCCGTCAAGGTCAAAAAACCCACAAAGACCGGCATAATCATTATGCTCGCTCTCGGTGTAATCTTCACCGTCTGGATTGTGGCATTCAAGTAAATAAAAAAACAAAACTCTCTCAATCTCTGGTTGAGGGAGTTTTCTTATCAAAAAATCAAAAAGTTGTGGCATATGCTACACGAGTGTGCTATACTCGTTGCAAGAACAGGGGGGATACCGTGGACCTTAAGAATGTTGAATTGTTCAAGGATATTAACAGCAGCAATGTCGACTCGATGATTAACTGCTTCAATCCCGAAATCCGCAGCTTCCGCAAGGGCGAGACCATACTCGTGTATGAGTCGGAAATCAAGTATCTTTGTGTGCTGCTTTCGGGCAAGGCGCACCTCTACTGCGTGGATATTGACGGCGAGTACACGCTGCTTGAAAACTATATGCCGAACGACATTTTCGGCGAGGTTTTCACTCTGCCGTACAGCGGATTGGGCTATGTTGCCGAGGCTGACAGCGACTGCAAGGTAATGTTCATCAAGATGAGCTCAATCTACGGCAGATGCTCAAACGCCTGCGACCACCACACCAAGATAAACAGCAATCTGTTCCAGCTGACCGCAAAAAAGGCGCAGATGCTTTCACTGCGAATCAATATGATAAGCAAAAAGACCGTGCGTCAGAAGCTTATGAGCTACTTTGAGTATCTCGAGGAAAAGACCCACAGCAGCAGCTTTGAAACCGAGCTTTCGCTCTCGCAGCTTGCAAATTATCTGTGCGTTGACAGAACGAGCCTTATGCGCGAATTAAGGCTTATGCGCGACGAGGGCATCATCGAATCCAGCGGAAGAAAAATTACAATGCTTAAGCATTGAACGACATAAAATCAGTTTAAGAGGTAATAACATGAATGTAGAATTTGTTGATTTCAAAACCGTCAATCTTAACAGCAAGCTCGATACAAGCATCGGCGCAGAGCTCGCACTTACCCAGCAGGGCAAGGTTTCCGCAAGAGTTCCCGATGAGTGGAACGGCTATGTAATGCTGTATCTGAATGTGAAAATCCACGACCAGGACGACACCTATTTCGTCTTTGATATCACCACCGAGACCATAGTCAAGTATCCCGAGGAGGTTACCGAGCTTACCGACGAGGCAATGGAGGCAGGTCTTGAGATTGCGCAGGCAAAGACCTTTGCCGCAATCCGCGATATCTCCGTCGGCATGGGCATAAACGAGATTAACCTCGGCGCTCAGGAGTAAGCGATGAGGGAGCCTACGCTTGTAATAATGGCTGCGGGTATGGGCAGCCGCTTCGGAGGCTTAAAGCAGATTACCTCCGTTGACGATATGGGCCATGCCATTATCGACTTTTCTCTTTTCGATGCTCGCAGAGCGGGCTTCAAGAAGATTGCATTTATCATAAAGCACGAGATTGAGGACGACTTCAAGGCAGCCGTCGGCACTCGTATGGAAAAGTATTTCGATGTAAAGTACATATTCCAGCAGCTTGAAAAGCTGCCGGAGGGCTATGCAATTCCCGAGGGCAGAGTAAAGCCCTGGGGCACGGGCCACGCCGTTATGTGCTGCCGCGAGGAGATTGACGGACCCTTTGCCGTAATCAATGCAGATGACTTCTACGGCAAGGGCGCTTACGAGGCAATCTACAATTTCCTCAAGGAGGACAGAGACAAGTCCGAGTACGCAATGGTCGGCTATAAGCTCAAAAACACCGTGACCGAAAACGGCCATGTCGCACGCGGCATCTGCGAAATTGAAAACGGCTTCCTCAAGGGCATCACCGAGCGCACTCACATTGAAAAGCGCGGCGAGAATGCCGCCTACACCGAGGACGGCGAAAGCTTCACCGAGGTTTCGGGCGATGTTACCGTCTCAATGAATTTTTGGGGCTTTTCAACACAGATGCTCGAGGAGCTTTACGCAAGATTCCCCGCATTCCTCGATAAGAATCTCGAGGCAAATCCGCTCAAGTGCGAGTATTTCCTGCCCTTTGTTGCAAACGAGCAGCTTGAGGAGGGCATCGCAAGCGTTCGCATACTCGACTGCAACGAGACCTGGTACGGTATGACCTACCGTGAGGACCTCGATTCCGTCCGCAGTGCAATTGCGGATATGAGGGATAAGGGCATTTATCCCGATAAGCTCTGGCAGTAATAAAAAAGACCGGGTTCTTTGAACCCGGTCTTTTTTTATTCTTTATTCTTCTGCTCTGTCGGTTAAGCCGACACCTGCGGCGGTGCAAACGGCTGCTGCAAAGGCAAGGCTGTCAACCGAGCCGTAGACGATTGAGGCGATGATGCTCACGGTGCCGAGCGCGGCAGTGATGACGGCGAGAGTGAAGGGTACCTTGAAGTTATCCTTCTTAATCGTCAGCAAAGCTGCAACTGCGGCTGCGAGAGCGAGCATATGAGCAGCGTAGGTTACGATGAAGCTTGTGAGGGTCTTGAGATAATCTCTGTGCAGGATATCATTGTGCTCGCCTGCTTTTTCCAGCAGTGCTGCGGTCTCGTCGGAGTCTTCGCCGTAGCCTGCGTCAATGAGCTTGTCGCGTCCGCGCTGAACCTTTTCCTTAACATCCTCGTATACCTTGAGCTCGTCCTTGCGGCCATCAAGCTCGTCCTTTGTGTCGTTGAGAGCGGCGCGTTTGTCGTTAATCTCCTGCGCGGTCTTGTCAAGGTCTGCGCGACCGCTGTCAATGCCGCTGCCGATGGAGTCAATCTTGTCCTTGCCCTCCTTTAGCTGCTTTGCGGCGTCGTTGAGATTTGCCTCGCCTGCCTGCAGCTGCTTGTAGGACTCGTCAAGCTGCTTCTTTGCGGCAGCCATCTGCTCCTTGGCTGCGGGCATTGCCTTTTCAGCCTCGTCAAGCTGAGCCTTTGAGCTGTCAAGCTGCTTCTTTGCGCCGTCAAGCTGCGCCTTCATTTCGGCAATGGACTCGTCGGTAATCTGCATACCCGTCTGCGAGCTTATCATGGCAAGCGCCATGGTGTGGGATATGCCGCGGGACTCCATGGCCTCGATTGCGCTCATAAGCTGATTGTAGCTTTCAAGACCGCTTTCGTATTCCTTGACGCCCTGCTCATAGGCTGCCTTACCCTGCTCGAAAAGAGCAAGCTGCTTTTCAGCCTCCGATGCGCCTGCCTCGTAGGCTGCCTTGCCCTCGTTGTAGGCGTCCCAGCCCTTGTCGAGCTGCTGACGGCCCTCGTTGTAGGCTGCCTCACCCGAGCTCATTGCATTTTTGCCGACGCTGTATTCAACAAGCTTCTGATTGTAGCTGAGCACATCCTCGCTGAACTGCTGCTCGGAGTCCTCGAGCGCGGTGAGCTCGTCCTCGTATGCGGCAAGGTCTGAATCGTACTGAGCCTTCTGAGCCTCGTAGCCTTCCTTGCCCTCGGCAAGCAGCTTATCGTTTTCGGCAAGCGACTCAACGGTGGAGTTGAAGGAGGTGTAATCCTTCTTTACCTCGCGAACCGCGGCTATGTTATCCATAATGTTCATGATGCCGACCATAAATGCGAGCACAAGCAGTGCCACGGCGGCAACGATGAAGATGATTTTCAGTTTGTTTTTTTCAAGCATTTTCTCACCTCATAATAACAAGAGTATATTACAAAACGCATATTAACTCAATATTAATTTGTCAGAAAAAATCAGGACATACGGAAGTTCGATGTAGTATTTTCGGCTCGTGTGTGGTAAAATATATTATCAAAATCGTGCAAGGAAGCAAAATTATGGATGTAAATGTTTTGAAAAGCTATGCCGAGCTTATCGTGCGTGTCGGTGTCAATGTCCGCGAGGGGCAGGATGTCATCGTTATGGCGGAGCTCGACCAGCCCGAATTTGTTGAATATGTAGTTGAAGAATGCTATAAGGCGGGAGCAGCCGAGGTGCGCGTTGAGTGGACGCATCAGCCGCTTAAGCTTATGCATGTGAAGTATCAGAAGCTTGAAAAGCTGGGCGGCATTACGGAATGGGAGCGTCAGAAGCTTCTCTACCGCGCCGAAACTCTGCCCGCTATGATATATCTCGAGTCCGAGGACCCCAACGGTCTTGACGGCATGGACCAGGAAAAGTGGGGCAAATCCGTTCAGATGCGCTGGAAGGTAATCAAGCCCATCCGCGACTCAATGGAGAACAAGTACCAGTGGTGCATAGCCGCCGTGCCCGGTAAGGCATGGGCAAGAAGAGTGTTCCCCGGGCTGCCCGATGACGAGGCAATGGAAAAGCTGTGGCAGGCAATTCTGTACACCTCGCGTGCCGAGGGCGACGGCGTTGCGGCATGGCGCGAGCACAATGCAGACCTCAAGAGCCGCTGCGAGTATCTCAACAGCCTCAACCTGCGCTCACTGCACTACAAATCCGCAAACGGCACCGACTTCACCGTCGGTCTCATTCCCGAGGCACAGTTCCTCGCAGGTGCGGAGAAGACACTCGGCAGCGACATTCAGTTTAACCCCAACATTCCCAGCGAGGAGGTTTTCATCAGCCCCATGAAGGGCAAGGCGGAGGGCATTGTGTACTCAACCCGTCCGCTTTCCTACCGCGGTGTTATGATTGAAAACTTCAGCATTCGCTTTGAAAACGGCAGGGTCACCGAGGTGCATGCCGAGAAGAACGAGGATGCGCTCAAAACAATGGTCGCAATGGACGAGGGCGCTTCAATGCTCGGCGAGTGCGCACTCGTGCCATACGACAGCCCCATTCGCAACAGCGGCATCATGTTCTATAATACCCTGTTCGATGAAAATGCCGCCTGCCACCTTGCGCTGGGTGACGGCTTTGCAAACTGCATCAGAGATTACGACAAATATACCCTTGAGCAGTGCCGCGAGATGGGCATAAATATGTCCATGATTCACGAGGACTTCATGATTGGCTCAGCCGACCTCAGCATTGTCGGCATTACCGAGAGCGGCGAAGAGATAAAGATTTTCGATAAAGGAAACTGGGCTTTTTAATATGGAAAAGGATAAACTGAGATACAGCGTCAGCGGAAAGAATATATTTGTCAAGATGTCCGCGATGCTTATGGGACTTTCAATACTGTTCAGACTCCTCGGCTACTGGGGCTTCTGGGCAAACAAAGAGGCAGGCTTTATCTACACGCAGATTGTGCTGCCCATCGTGTGCAATCTGTTGTTTATAATAATCGTGCTCTACCTCGGCAAAAAGCTGTTTTCAATGACCTGCATTCCCGTGCTGCTCGGCGTGGTGTTCTTCATCGTCAAATCGCTTAGCGACGGCGGTGTGCTACATACTGCTGGCTGCATACTCGTGTGCCTTTTGGTCGCAATGATTTATACGGGCACGGTGTTCGGCGTAATCCGCACAAAGTGGCTTATGCTGCCGATGTTTGCGCTGCCGCTGGCTTACCACATTTTCATTCTTGACAGAAACACTCTGCTTGCAAACGAAAACGCAATGAGCCTTGCCGACTGGCTGCCCGAGATTTCTGTGCTGTGCATTCTTCTTGCACTGCTGCTTATAACCTTCGCGATGAAAAAGCGCGACTTTTCCAAGCCCGAGCCCGACGAGCAGGAGATAATCGATATCCTGCTTGAGAACGCAGAGCCCGTGGCAAAAACCGATGAAGGAGCAGACAATGAGCAAACTGACGGAAAAACTGAATGAGCTGACCGGCGAGGAGACAGTTGCTTTTGACTCTGCAGAGATAGAAAAGCAGCTTCTCATATCCGATGATATCAGCACGGTTGTCGATTACAGACCGCAAAAGAGCGGGCTTGACGCCGAGCTTGAAGCAATTCTGCGCGAGACCGAGGGCTATGTGATTGAGCCCGAGACGGCAAGCAGACCCGATGAGCGCCCCGTCGAACGACCTGCCGAGAGAGTAAGCCCCGAGCCCTCCGAGGCTGCAAAGCGTATTCTCGAGGAGAAGGCCGAGGAGCGCGAGATTCGCAAGAAAAAGCGCGGTGTCATCGTCTGCGCAATCGCAGTTGCAGTGCTTGCGCTTGCACTCGTGGGCATTTTAATGCTCAAAAACTCCGCCGATAAGCGCGAGTACCGCGAGTCGTTCAAGGAAGCTCAGATTCTATACTATGACGGCAAGTACGACGAAGCTCTCGAGGAGCTGCGCGAGGCAATGGCAATCGACAAGACCGACGAGTGCCTTATGCTGATGAGCCAGTGCTACGAGGCAAAGTACGACTATGTGAACGCAATCGCCATTCTTGAAAGCTCAAACTCCGACAACGAGGCGTTCAAAAAGCGCATAGAGAAGCTCAAGAAGGATAAGCAGGACTACGAAAACGGTAAGATTGTGCTTATCTGCGGTGAACAGTACGATGTTGAAACCACCGTGCTCGACCTGTCGGGTAAGGGCATACGCAGCGGCAGACTCAATGATGTCGGCAAGCTTACCGAGCTTACGAATCTCAAGCTTGCGGACAACAACATTACAAATATTGAGTTTCTCACTCCGCTTTCAAAGCTTGTGTCGCTTGACTTAAGCAACAATCAGATTACTGATATAAGCCCCCTTGCAAGCCTCAAGCAGCTTCGCACCCTGCACCTTGACAACAACGATATCAAGGACTTCAGCCCGCTTTATGAGCTTAAAAACCTCACAATGCTTACAATCGGCGGCATTGATGTCAAGGAAAGTCAGATAAAGGAGCTCAAGCTCAAGCTGCCCGGCTGCCTTATCTACAACGACGAGGCTGACACCGATGTTGTCAGCGTGCGTCTCGGCGGCAGGACCTTCAACAGCGATGTAACCGAGCTCGACCTCTCAGGCTGCAGCATAACAGACCTCTCTCCACTGTCCGTATGCACCGAGCTTGAAAAGCTCAACCTGAGCGGCAACTACATAAGGGATATAAGCCCTCTGCTCGATATCCCGAAGCTTAAGAGCCTTAACCTTTCCGACAACTCCGTAAGCGATATCCGTCCGCTGATGAGCATCACAACGCTCGAATATCTCAATCTTGCGGATAACGAGATTAACTCAATCACCGCGCTTGCAGAGCTCAAAAATCTTCGCGAGCTCGTGCTTGACGGCAACGAGATTAACAACACGCAGAGCATTTCAAAGCTCAATGAGCTGAGAACTCTCGGCCTTAAGAATGCAGACCTTGAGGACGCAGACCTTGATAATCTCCACAATCTCAAGAATCTGACAAAGCTCTATCTCGAGGGCAATCCCGCACTCACCGAAAGCGCAGTAAAGCAGCTTGAAAAGAAGCTACCGAAGTGCAAAATCACCTGTTCGGAATTCCCGAAGAAGATTGAGCTCGGCGGCAAGCAGTTCCCCATAGATGCAACAAGCGTTGACGCATCCAACCTCGGAATAAGCAGCATCTCCGCAGCCTCGGGCTTTAAGAGCGTAAAGACGCTCGACCTCTCGGGCAACATCATAAGCTCGGTTGCACCGCTGTCATCGCTCAAGACCCTCGAGGTGCTCAACCTGCAGGATAACAACATAAGCGATGTAACGCCGCTGTATTCGCTGACAAAGCTCAAGCACCTGAGTATAGGCGAGAACGGACTTTCCGACGAGCAGATTGAGGCCTTGCGTGAGGCTTTGCCCAATTGCACTATCACAGTTGAATAAAAAATTAAAAACAAACTTTGAATTTTGAGGCAATTTCACCAAAAAGCTCTTTTCTTTTACAGACTCGTATGCTATACTGAAGTCAGCAGGAGATAACCTGCAAAACGCAGAAAGGAGCTGACACAATTGAAGTTCACTTTTACCGAGAAGAAGATGGGTGCCTCCGAGGAACTCAGAGCCTACGCTGAACGCAAGGTCGGCAAGCTTGACCGTTTCTTCAGAAACGAGAGCAATGCCTATGTAACCTTCAGTACCGAGCGCGGCAGATTCCTCGCGGAAATCACCATCGAAAACAACGGCCTGTATTACAGGGCAAGCGAACTTACGAATGACATGTATGCCTCCGTCGATTCCGGCGTTGCCGCAATTGAGCGGCAAATCCGCAAGAACAAGACGCGTCTTGAGAAGCGACTGAGGGAAGGAGCCCTGGAGCGTGAGGTCAAACCCTCCTATGTGCCTGCTGAGGAGGATGAGGACGAGGAGTTCAGAATTGTCCGCAGCAAGCGTTTCTCCATCAAGCCCATGTCGACGGAGGAAGCAATTCTCCAGATGAACCTTCTTGAGCACGAGTTCTTCGTGTTCAGAAACGATGAGGAGGACGGCGCCGTCTCAGTTGTTTATCGCCGCAAGAACGGCGGCTACGGTCTCATCTGCGACGATAAGGCGGAATAAACACATATAACCATTGCCCCGTCAAAAGACGGGGCAATTTTAAGGACAGAAGCTATGAGATACATTGAAGTAATAATTGAAATACCCGAAGCGGAAATTGATGCAGCCTGCGATAAGCTTACGGCCCTCGGCTGCGACGGCCTTGTGATTGAAAACGAATCGGACTTCCGCGAGTTTCTTGAGAACAACAGACAGTACTGGGACTATGTTGACGAAAGCCTTGAGCAGAGCTATGCGGGCGTATCGCGCATAAAGTGCTACATTGAGGATAACTCCGACGGTGCAGCTCAGCTTGCGGCAATCAAGGCTGCGGGCTTTGCGGTGCAGACCAACACCGTTGAGGACAGCGACTGGGAGAATAACTGGAAGCAGTTTTACAAGCCGCTTGAGATTGGTGAAAAGCTGCTTGTCGTTCCCGAATGGGAGGACGCAGCCGTTGAGGGCAGACTGCCGCTCAGACTCGACCCCGGCCTTATGTTCGGAACGGGCAGCCACGCGACAACGAGAATGTGCCTTACGGCGCTTGAGGCCTATGCAGGTGCGGGCAAGCGAGTGCTCGACCTCGGCTGCGGCAGCGGTATTCTCGGCATAGGCGCGCTCGTGCTCGGCAGCGAGTCCTGCGTCGGCTGCGATATCGACCCCAAGGCACCCGACATCGTTATGGATAATGCCGCGCTCAACGGAATAGGCCCCGACAAGCTCAAGGTCTATGCGGGCGATATAATCGGTGACGCCTCAATGCGAAGAAATCTCGGCGCAGGCTACGATATCGTGCTTGCAAACATCGTTTCCGATGTAATCATTCCGCTTGCACCGCTCGTGCGCGCATTTATGGCGGAGGGTGCCGTGTTCATCACCTCCGGCATAATCGACGGCAGACAGGACGAGGTTGAGGCCGCAATAAAGGCGGCAGGCTTTGAAATAACTGCCCACCGCCACGAAGAGGAATGGCACTGCTTCGAGTGCAGATAAAGGATAATAAAAAGCTGCTTACCGAAAGGGCGGTGCACCATAGAGATTTATAGGTTTTGAAATGCCCTTTTCCGCCCATACGGCACAAAAAATTCCGGTAATACATAGCCAGTATTACCGGAATTTTGTTATTTGTCTGAGCGAAAAATTGCTATCTCAAAACTGCATAGCACCTTGAAAGTGAGATGTTTTCTGCAAGGCGAGGCAAAAAACACAGGAATACTGGTTATGTATTCTGAGGCTTTTTAACGAAGCATTGCGGGAAACAGATTCTTGCAAGGCTGTAAATCCCTATGGTGCACCGCCCTTTGTCCAGAGGACTTTTTATGTCTGTTTACGCTGCGGCGCGTGCTGCGCGCTTTGCGGTGAGCATCTGGATTACGAATACGCCGCCGACAAGTGCAAGACCGATGAGGTCGGTTGCAGTGCCGGGGATAATCAGAGTCAGACCGCCTGCAAGCAGTGCGATGCGGAACACGGCGTTAATCTTCTTGAACAGATAACCGTTCAGGCAGGATGCAACGCCGAAGATTCCGAGAAGTGCGGTTACGCAAATCTGTACAACCTCAAACACACCGCTTATGCTGTCAAACAGCAGTGCGGGGCTGTATGCGAAAACATAGGGTACGATGAATGCCGCGATTGCGAGTTTGGTTGCGTTGATGCCCGTTTTCATGGGGTTGGATTTTGCGATTGCAGAGCCTGCGTAGGCTGCAAGTGCAACGGGAGGTGTGATATCGGCAACGATGCCGAAGTAGAATACGAAGAAGTGAGCCGCAACTGCGGGGATGCCGAGCTTGATGAGGATGGGTGCGCAGGTTGCCGCCATGATGCAGTAGTTTGCGGTGGTGGGAACGCCCATGCCGAGAATGATGCAGCACAGCATGGTCAGGAACAGACCGATGATGAGGGTGTTGCCCGACAGCGCAACGATGGAGCTTATGAGCTTTGATGCAAGGCCGGTTGCGGTGATGCAGCCTGCGATGATACCTGCCATTGCGCAGGCAACGGCAACGGTGATTGTGCCGCGGCCGCCTGCCTCGAGTGCCTCGAACACGCGTGCGGGGGTAAGACGGCTGTCCTTATTGAGAAGACCCACAACGATGCTTGCGAGGATGGAGTAGGTTGCTGCTCTCTGCATGGTGCAGGCGTGTACGGAAACGAGGTAAACAAGCAGAACGATGGGCAGCAGCAGGTAGCTCTTCTTGACGAGCTCCTTGCCGGGTACCATGTCCTTGCGGCTGATGCCCTTGAGTCCGAGCTTCTTTGCCTCGAGGTGAACTGCGATGAAGATGCCCGCAAAGTAAAGGCAGGCAGGCAGGATTGCCTTGAGTGCGACCTGAGCATAGGGCAGGCCCATGTACTCAGCCATGAGGAATGCCGCAGCACCCATGATAGGAGGCATTATCTGACCGCCGGTGGAGGCTGCCGCCTCGACAGCGCCTGCAAACTCGGGCTTGTAGCCGGTCTTTTTCATCATGGGAATGGTGACGGAGCCGGTGGTAACGGTGTTGCCGACGGAGGAGCCGGAAACCATGCCGCACAGCGCAGAGGAGATAACCGCGACCTTTGCAGGACCGCCGGAGGATGCGCCGGCAATCTTGTTTGCAAAGTCGATGAAGAACTTAGAAATGCCCGTTCTCTCAAGGAATGCGCCGAACACGATGAAAACAACGATGAACTTTGCGCAGACATTGATGGGGGTGCCGATTACGCCGCCCGTGGTGTAGAACAGGGTGTAGATTGCGCGCTGAATGGGCAGATGTGCAATGCCGAAGGTGTAGATAAGCAGAACGCCGACGACGCAGAGAATGGGAACACCGACACAGCGGCGGCACAGCTCTGCAAGCACGAGAATGCCTACAATGCCGATTGCACAGAACATGGGAGTCATCTTCGATGCGCTGGACAGAACATCGACAAGGCCCTTGAATGCAAAGCAGTAATAGAAGAAGCATGCAGCGCCTGCTGCCATGATGAGAATATCATACCAGGGCAGATGATTGGGCTTGTTGTGCTTCTTGCTTACGGGGTAGTAGAGATAGCCCATGATGATTACGCAGCCGAGGAATGCGGTCAGTCGCTGCTCAAGCGCTGCGGTTGAAAACAGCGTTGAGTAGATGCAGTACAGCGAGAAAAGCGCCATAACCGCCTGCACGATTTTCTGCGGAGTGCCTACCCATATACGGGTGTTCGACTCCTTATCGTACTTCTTCATTACCTCATTGACCTCGTCCTCGCTTACGGTTTCGAAAGCGCTGACCTGCGGCTCGGTAATGCTGTTTTTATTTTCGAGGTCCATATGGACACAACCTTTCTTTGGATATTTGAGTTGTTTTTTAGCTCAGGAACCGTTATTTAACAGTCCCTCAGCCAAAAAACAACGGCTTTCAAAAAGGGCACAAACTACGGTACCCGGGCGGGTACCGTAGTATGTAAAATCGTGTTAAATTTGCAGACTGAGCAATTATGCTACATCGATACCGTTCTCAGCGAAGAACTTTACTGCGCCGGGATGGTAAGGAACATTGGTGATGGAGGATGCAAACTCTAAGCTGAGCTCTGCGCCCTTTGCGTGTGCGTTGGTGAGGTCTGCAAGGTCATTGAAGGTTGCGGTCAGGAAGTTGTAGACTGCATCTTCGGATACATCGTTGTTTGCGAGAACAACTGCTGCAACTGCAACGGTGGTTACATCCTCGGGAGTGCCGTATACATCCTTGGCAATGATGTTTTCCTTGTAGTAGGGGCACATCTCGATGAGCTTTGCAACATGCTCTGCGTCGAAGCCGACGAGGTAAACCTGGCCGCCGACGGACAGGTCGGTGATTGCGGTGGTGGGTGCGCCGGATACGATGAAGGCTGCGTCAATCTTGCCGTCCTTCAGGGAGTCTGCGGAGTCAGCGAAATCGAGGTACTCTGCCTTGATGTCGTCAACGGTGAGGTCGTATGCTGCGAGTGCGTCGAATGCGTTGAAGTTAACGCCTGCGCCGCGTGCGCCGATGGAAACGGACTTGCCCTTGAGGTCAGCAACGGTCTTGGTTTCGGGGTTCATGGTAACAATCTGAACCTGCTCCATGTACAGAGCGCCGACTACGGAGAAGCTCTTGATTGCGCCGGTTTCCTCGAAGAGGTTGGAGCCTTCGTATGCGTAGCTCATAACATCAGACTGGCAGAAGCCGAGCTGTGCTGCGCCGGAGTCAACATCTTCTACATTTGCCTTGGAGCCGTTGCCGACAACTGCGGTAACGGTGGTGTCGGTCTCGTCACAGGTCTGCTGTGCGAGAACGGTGCCGAATGCGTAGTAAGTACCTGCTTCGCCGCCGGTTACGAAGGTGAGGCTCTCACCGCCGCCGCAAGCGCACAGTGCGAAGACCATCATAACCGCCAGAAGCATAGCGATAATCTTTTTCATTAATTTTTCCTCCTGTTTTGCAATATTCATTTTGAATAATGTCATATCAAAAAATTCACTACGCTTGCATTATACACCGAAAACCGCACAACTTCAAGCCCAAAAATGAAATTTTGCGATTCGGAATTTGCAAAAATTTTCTCAAACTACCGCGTGGCCGCAGGATTTGCAGCGTTTTTCGTCATTTCCTGCAAGATATTGAGCAAATTTCGCAATTTTCGACTATATCTTGATGCATTTTCTGCACGCCGTGCAGCAAATAATTCATCATTTTTTCGTGCTTCGTCTTTTTGCACAAAGAACTTTTGGGTTTTTCATTACTTTTCTATAGTAAATTCGCTCAAAACACTTGCATTGGCTATATGTTCGTGTTATATTGTTTGCATCACAAAAACAATTGTGCGTATGAAAAAGACAAAACGAAAAGGCGGTATTAATATGAAAATTGCATTGTTGGGCTGCGGCGTTGTCGGCGGCGGCGTTCTCGAAATCTGCGACAAAAGAAGCGATATAGACCTCAAGTATGTGCTCGTGCGCAGAAAGATTGAGGCGCTCGGCGAGCGTGCGGTATTCGATATTGATACTATTATAAATGATAAAGAGGTCGACACCGTTGTCGAGGTTATGGGCGGCCTGAGCCCCGCCTTTGAATATGTTTCCGCCGCAATGAAGGCAGGCAAGAATGTGGTTACCGCAAACAAGCACCTTGTTGCACATCACTACTGCGAGCTGGTTGAGCTTGCAAAGGCAAACGGCGTTGCCTTCCGCTGCACCCCCGCTGTCGGCGGCGGTATCCCCTGGCTGTACAACCTTGAGCGCGTTATGCGTCTTGACAAGGTCAAGAGCTTCAGCGGCATTATGAACGGCACTACAAACTTTATTCTTGACGCAATGCACACCGAGGGCAGCGATTTTGCCGAGGTGCTCCCAGTTGCACAGAAGCTCGGCTATGCCGAGGCTGACCCCTCCGCAGACATCGACGGTCTTGATATTCAGCGCAAGTGCATCATCACCGCAAATGTTGCCTTCGGCGCATGCCTGCTTGAGGAAGAGGTTCCCGTATTCGGTATCCGCAGCATCCTCGCCTGCGACATTGCAGCAGCAGTCAAGATGGGCAGAATCTGCAAGATGCTCGCATTCGGCAAGCTCAACGACGGCAAGCCCGCAGTTTATGTTGAGCCTACCTTCGTAAAGTGCGGCGAGCTTGAGGCTGCAGTTTCCACAAACCGCAATGTCATCTCCTTCGACACCGAGCTCACCGGCAAGGAGAGCTTCTACGGTCAGGGCGCAGGCAGATACCCCACCGCCTACAACGCAGTTGCCGACTGCCTCGACATTATGGCAGGCGTAAAGAACTTCTACACCGATGTTATGGAGCCGGTCAAGCCCGACAACTCCGCCGAGAAGCACGCATACTATGTACGCTTTGCAGGCAGCGATGAGTGGCTCAGCTCCGTTGCAGCCGAAAAGTGCTGCGAGGGTGTTGTTACAAAGCCCGTATCCGTTGCGGAGATGCACGCATGGGCGGCAAAAGCAAAGGAGGCGGACCCTGCACTCTTCTTCGCAGGCGTAATCTGATATGTTAAAGGTAGCAAAATTCGGCGGCTCGTCAATGGCGGACGCCGGACAGTTCAGAAAAGTTAAAAGCATAATCGAGGCAGACCCCGCAAGAAAAGTCATCGTTGTTTCGGCGGCAGGCAAGCGCTTTTCCGGCGACAACAAGCTGACCGACCTTCTGTACCTCTGCCACGCGCACAAAAAATACGGCGTCAACTGCGACCCCGTTTTTGATATGATTGCAGACCGCTACCGCGGCATCTGCGCAGAGTTAAACCTCAGTATTGATATTGAAAGCGAGCTTTCCTCACTCCGCGAGGAGATTGAGGAGGGCATCAGCAAGGACAAGCTTGTTTCCCGCGGCGAGTACTTCTCCGCAAAGCTTATGGCCGACTTCCTCGGCTACGATTTCCTTGACGCAGAGCTTTGGCTGCGCTTCAATTTTGACGGCAGCATAAACACCGCGGAATCCTATGAAAACTTCGAGCGCCTTGCCGACGGCAGAAGGGTTGTCGTCCCCGGCTTCTACGGCACGATGCCCGACGGCAGCATAAAGGTGCTCAGCCGCGGCGGCAGCGATGTTACCGGCGCGCTCTGCGCAGCGGCACTGGGTGCCGATGTCTACGAAAACTGGACAGATGTTTCGGGCATTCTTATGGCTGACCCGAGAATTGTTGATAATCCCGACACGATAGAGCGCATAACATATAATGAGCTGCGCGAGCTGAGCTATCTCGGCGCGCAGGTGCTGCACGAGGGTGCGGTGTTCCCCGTAAGAGATAAGAACATTCCCCTCAATATCCGCAACACCAACTGCCCCGAGCACCCCGGCACTCTCATTATGGAGAGCTTCGACGATGAGCTTCGCGATGAGCGCTTCATAACCGGCATCGCAGGCAGAAGAAACTTCTCCATCGTCAATGTTTCCAAGACGGGTATGTCCTCCGAGGTCGGCTCGCTCCGCAAGATTCTCGAGATATTCGAAAATCACGGCGCGTGCGTGGAATACACCCCCTCGGGCATCGACAGCGTTTCGCTCGTTGTTGCCGCAGACAAGGTAAAATCCAGCATCTACTCCATCGTAGGCGAAATTCAGAAAGAGCTTGCACCCGATAGCGTTCAGATTACGGAAAACATCTCCGTCATTGCCGCAGTCGGCAGAAAAATGGCATTCAAGCCCGGCTCATCGGGCAGAATATTTGCGGCGCTCGGCGCAAACGGAATCAATATCCGTATGATTTCGCAGGGTCCCGAGGAGCTCAACATCATCGTCGGCGTAAACGACGACGACTTCGAAAAAACGGTACGCGTTCTGTACCACAGCTTTGTAAAGTGAGGTAAAAATCATGAAAAAGTTCAACATAGGTATTCTCGGTGCAACGGGCGCCGTCGGTCAGGAAATGATGAAGATTCTCGCAGAGAGAAACTTCCCCGTCAATGAGCTCAGACTTCTCGCAAGCAAGAACTCCGCAGGCAAAAAAATCGGTGACTACACCGTAGTTGAGGCTTGCGCGGAAAACTTCAAGGGCCTCGATATTATCCTCGGTGCTGCCGAGAACGATATCGCCGAGCGCTTCGTTGAGGATATCAAGGCATCGGGCGCAGTGTTCATCGACAACTCCAGCGCATTCCGCCTCAATCCCGATGTTCCCCTCGTCGTCCCCGAGATTAATCCCGAGGATGTCAAGAAGCACAAGGGCGTTATCTCCAACCCCAACTGCACCACCGTTATCTCCTGCACCGCAATCAACGCGCTCAACAGCATCTCCCCCATTGAGTCTATGGTCGTTTCCTCTTACCAGGCAGTTTCCGGTGCAGGCGCCGCAGGCCCCAAGGAGCTGTTCGGCGAGGTCGAGGCACTTGCAAACGGCGAGTCCTATGAGCCCAAGGTATTCCAGTACCAGATTGCATACAATGTCATTCCTCAGATTGGCGGAGAGCAGTTTGCAGGCTACACCTCCGAGGAGATGAAGCTTCAGAACGAAGGCAGACGCATCATGCACCTGCCCGAGCTCAAGGTCAGCTGCACCTGCGTTCGCGTTCCCGTTGTCCGCAGCCACAGCGTTTCCATCTGCCTCAAGACTAAGGAGAAAATTTCCGTTGAGAAGGCAAAGGAAATCATCGCTGCAGCTCCCGGCTGCAAGCTCGTCGATGACCTCGACAATATGCTCTACCCCATGCCTCTGGCAACCAGCGACCAGGACCTCGTATTTGTCGGCAGAATCCGTGAGGACCTCACCGATGAGCGCGGTCTCAATCTGTGGTGCTGCGGCGACCAGGTCCGCAAGGGCGCTGCAACCAACGCAGTTCAGATTGCCGAGCTGGTAATCAAGACTCTGTAATTATAGAATGTAAAACAGCACCCACTTTTGTGGGTGCTGTTCCTTTTTTAATTAATGCTGTCTGCACTAACCGGTCGTGTTATGGCAGTAAAGATACGCATAAGCGGTGCAACGGATAAAAACACCTCCCGGTGAACTTTTCTTTGTGTTGCCAAAGAAAAGTTGCAAAAGAAACGCAACCAAGGGCTGCGCCCTTTGGAAACCTGCTCGCTCTATATCCGCCCTTAGTCTTTACTGCCGGTTTACCCCGATGCAGACACTCAAGCAAGTCTTTACTGTGCCTGCCGGCAGCGCGAACATATTTACGCGGCTACTGCGGTTGATGGGTGAAAATCGTGCATCAAATTTAGTCTGTACCGATTGGTTGATGGTCGGACTCAACTTTAGCACGCACTCACCGGTCGGGACACCGCAAAAGCGATTAGCTGAAGCGGTGCAACGGATAAGATGCGGCTCCCGCCGCCGCACCGATAGGTTGATGGACAGACTTAACTATAGCTCGCAGTATATGGTCGGGCACCTGCAATAACGATTAGCTACAGCCTAAAAACGAACGAGAAGCCGCTGCCAACAGGAGGAAGGCAGCGGCTTCTTGTGTTTTAGTAAAGGTATGCGGCAGATGAGGAGCCCTGCCGCCGATTGCCTGGTGCAATCAAATAAAGAAAATAGAGAGAGAGTAAAAAATGTTCATGGCCTTTGTCATTTTTTTGACGGTTTTATATTAACACAGTTTCGCCGCTTTGTAAATAGCAAATCGTTGTTTTTTTATCAATTTTGACAGATTTTTAGAAATGTAACAACATTGGCGCTCATCTATGCTGTTTTATTGTCTATATTTGTGCAAAACCCCGACAAAAAAGCACTGACCTGTCGGTCAGTGCTTTTTATCAGCTTGAAAATCAGTCCTTCATCATGTGGACATTGATGTGCTCGTAGCTCATCTCAACATTGTTCTCTGCGAAGCTTGCGCGGATATTCTCGTTGAGTGCAAAGAAAACATCCCAGTAGTCAGCAGTCTTGCACCATACGCGGACGGTGTACTCGATGGTGCTTGCGTTGTAGGCTGCGATTGCAACGAAGGGTGCGGGCTCGCTCAGTGCCTTGTCGGTATTTGCGATGGCGGCATTGATTGCAGCGCGTACATCCTCGGTTGCGCAGTCGTAGGAGGTGTTTACGGCGATGTCAACGCGGCGCAGGGGCTCTGCGCTGTAGTTGATGATTTTTGCGGAGGTAATCTCGCCGTTGGGGACATAGATAATCTTGTTGTCAACGGTTGCGATGCAGGTGTAGAAAAGACCGATGGTCTTGACGGTGCCGCTCTGTCCGCCGATTTCAACAAAGTTTCCGACGCTGATGGGGCGTGATGCGAGAATGGTGATGCCGGAGAAAATGTTTGCCAGCAGTCCCTGCAGAGCGAGGGAGAGTGCAACACCTGCAACGGACAGCACTGCGACCAAGCTTGTGATGTTGATGCCGAGTGCGGAGGCGATAATCATAATCGCGACTGACCACAGAGCGACCTTGATTGCGCTGGCAAAGAAGGACTTGAGGCTTGAGTCGAGGTGCTTGCTCTTGCTGAGCAGCTTGGTGCATGCCTTGGTGAGCAGCTTGATTGCGACAAGGCAGATGATGAATACTACTACCGCCTGCAAAACGGTAGCGAGAGTTGCTTTGTTAATAATGTCAGCCATTTCAGTTTAACTTCAGCTCGCAGCATGAGCCTAAGCCGAAGCTCCTTTCCATTTCAGTTTTGTAGTGAGCGAAATACTCAGCAGGCATAAGAGCCTGAACACAGCCTGCAAAGCCGCCGCCGTGTACACGCCATGCGCCAATGCCGTTGAGCAGCTTTTCGCTGAGGATAAGCCCGCTCTCGAGCTTGTGGTCATCGGTTGCGCTGGTGACAATGTTGTTCAGATACTTCTCCGAGGAGCGACCCGACTCATTCATCAGGCGCATATACTCGGCTGCATTGCCCTCGATAAGCGCATCGCGCATCTTGGGCACGCGCTCGTTTTCGTCGAAGAAATGTGTTGCGCGGCGAACGGGTCTGTCGGCGGTGTCCCAGCGCTTTGCTCTGAAATCCGCGGGATTAACCTGGCCGAGCAGCTCCTTGCCGAAGATGCTTGCGATGTAGCGCATATCCGCGGGAATTCTTGCGTAGCTGGTGTCAAGTCCGGCGTGGCTGCCGCCCGTATCGGTGAGGCACAGCGTAAGTCCCATGCGTGAGAAGTCCGCGCTTACCGGCTGCACCTCTTTGGTAAGGAAGTCTATGTACACCGCCTTGCCGAGTGCGCAGGTCAGCTGGTCCATAAGTCCGCAGGGCTTGCCGAAGTGCAGGTTTTCCGCCTGCTGCGCCGCAAGCGCGATTGCCATAGGCTCAAGCTCGGAATTGTTGTACAGGCGATTGAAGATGCGGCCGATGAGCACCGCGAATGCGGCTGAGGAGCTCAGTCCCGAGCCGGAGCTTAAATCGCTGTGCAGCACCGCGTCAAAGCCGCCGAAGCTTGCGCCGATATCGTACATTGCAGATGCCATACCGCGCACAAGTGCAGATGACGAGCCGAACTCTATCGGCAGCACATCGAGGTTGAGCAGGTTTATTTCCATGTCCTTAAAGCCCGGTGATTTAATTCTCACCTTGTTGTCAAAGTTGGGCTGAACCTCGGCGTGAATTCCCTTGTCAACTGCGGCGGCAAGCACGCGGCCGTTCTGATGGTCGGTGTGATTGCCTGCAAGCTCCGTGCGTCCCGGAGCGAAAAACTTTTCCATAGCCATGCCTTCAATTCGTTCAGAATTAAGCCCCCTTAAGCTAAGGGGGCTTGTGATTTTACTTTCTTGCGAGGACCTTTTCGATGCCTGCGATTACGCCGTTTGCGTCAACGCCGTACTTTGCAAGCAGCTCCTTGTAGGGAGCGGATTCGGTGAAGGTGTCCTGAATACCGACATACTCGGTGGGAACGCCTGCGCCCTCATATGCCAGAACCTCGGATACTGCGCTGCCGAGGCCGCCGTAGATGTTGTGCTCCTCTGCGCAGACGATTGCGCCGGTTTCCTTTGCGCAGCGAATGATGAGCTCGCGGTCGATGGGCTTTACGGAGTACATATCGACAACGCGGACGGATACACCGCGCTCTGCGAGTATCTCTGCTGCCTCGATTGCCTTGTGAACGAGCAGACCGCAGGCGATGACGGTAACATCGCTGCCCTCGCGGACGATTGCGCCCTTGCCGAGCTCAAACTGTGCGTCCTCTGCGTACAGGTCGGGATATACATCGCGGGAAAGACGCAGATACATGGGGCCGTAATTTTCAACAGCGTACTTGGTTGCCCAGCGGGTGGAGGTTGCGTCGGAGGGAACGATAACCTTCATGTTGGGCAGTGCGCGCATGATTGCGATATCCTCGGTTGCATGGTGGCTTGCGCCGTCGAGTGCGTCGGACATACCGCAGTATGCGCCGCCGAACTTGACATTCAGATTGCCGTAGCAAATCTGGTCGCGTGCGGAAAGCAGACCGAGAGAGGTGAGGAATACCGTAAAGGTGTTTACAAAGGGAATCTTGCCGACGGTGGACATACCTGCAGCGGTAGCTACCATGTTCTGCTCTGCGATACCCATGTTGAAGAAGCGCTCGGGATGAGCCTTGCCGAACATTGCGCTCTTGGTGGAGCCGGAGAGGTCGGCATCGAGTACTACGATATTTTCATTGGTGTTGCCCAGCTCTGCCAGAACAGTGCCGTATACTTCTCTTATTGCTTTAGGCATTTACTTCACCTCCGAGTTCTTCCATTGCCTTTGCAAAGCTCTCGTCGTCGATTGCCTTGCCGTGCCAGGTGTTCTTGCCTTCCATGAAGGAAACGCCCTTGCCCTTGATGGTGTTTGCAATGATGACGGTGGGTGCGCCTACTGCGCCGTCTGCTACATTGATGCAGAAGTCGAGAGCCTCGATGTCGTGGCCGTCGCACTCAAGAACGGTCCAGCCGAAGGCCTCCCACTTTGCTGCGAGGTCGCCGAGGGGCATAATCTCGTCGGTGGTGCCGTCAAGCTGCACCTTGTTGTAGTCGACTATTGCGATGAGGTTATCAAGCTTAAACTTAGGAGCGCTCATAGCGGTTTCCCAGACAACACCCTCGTTCAGCTCGCCGTCGCCGAGGACAGCGTAAACCTTTGCGGGAGAGTTGTTGAGCTTAAGCGCCATTGCCATACCCTGTGCTGCGGGGAAGCCCTGACCGAGAGGTCCGCCGGGCATTTCAACACCGGGAGTATGCATGTTGGGATGACCTGCAAGTCCGCCCATACGGCGCAGGGTTGCCATCTCGGAAAGGGGAATGAAGCCCTTTTCTGCGAGGTTGCGGTACAGCATGGGAGCTGCGTGACCCTTTGAGAGCACCAGTCTGTCGCGGTCGGGGTTGGACGCATCGGCTGCATCAAGATTCATGTGCTCCTGATACAGATAGGTCAGGATTTCGCAGACGGAAAGAGAGCCGCCCGGATGACCTGACTGCGGTGCGTGGATTGCGGTCAAAACATCGATTCTGAAGCGACGGCAAAGCTCCTCGAGCTCTGCAATACGCTCGGCAGTTAAAGCCATGATATTGTTCCTCCGTAAAATTTTTTCTATCGCGGTAAATCCGCTATTTTGACATATTAAATATAAAACAACGCTCGCCTAAAGTCAACGGATAAAAAGCAGCCCCCTTTAATGAGGGGGCTGCTTTTTGCGCCGTGAGGCGCTTCTTATTCAGTTATACGCAAGCCGTAATCTTTGCTGCAGGTACACGACCGTTTTTTGCCGACATAGTCTGCACTAATAGGTTGATGGTCAGACTAAACTTTAGCAGGCAGTACACGGTCGGGTTATGGCAGTAAAGAATTGCAGATGCGCCGCAACGAACAAAAAAAGCCTTCCCTTGAGGGAAGGCTTTTTGTTAGTTGTGATGCAACGATATTGAAATTACTCGCCGTAGCTGGGCTGGCTTGCCATATCGAAGATATCGGTGACTTCCTTGGTGGGAGCCTTGGTGCAAAGGGTTGCAACAACGGCTGCGATGAAGCCGCAGACGAAGCCGGGGATGATTTCGTAGATGCCGGTGGAGGACAGGCAGAACAGCCATACCATATCAACAGCAGCGCCGACAACAACGCCAACGCAAGCGCCGGTGTAGTTGAAGCGTCTCCAGAACAGGGAGAGGATGATGACGGGACCGAAGGCTGCGCCGAAGATGCCCCATGCGTTCTCAACCATATTCATAATTGCCTGTGCGCCTGCACCCTTGGAGGATGCGATGAAGTAAGCGACGACGGAGAGAATTACAACTGCAATTCTGCCGACCCAGAGAACCTCGTTGCTGCTTGCATTCTTGCGAATGAGGGGCTTGTAGATATCGGAGGTGAAGGAGCTGGATGCGACGAGCAGCTGAGAGTCAGCGGTGGAAACAGATGCTGCCATGATAGCTGCGAGCAGGATGCCTGCGATTGCGGGCGGGAAGAACTTGCGTGCCATAACGATGAACACGGTCTTCTGTGCGCCTGCGGTAAGTACCTCTTCTGCAACGATCATTCTTGCGTAGTAAGCCATCAGGCATGCAGCGCCGATGGAGAGAACAACCCAGACGATTGCAACGATGGAGGATTTCTTAACCATAGAGGGCTTCTCGATGGACATGAAGCGAACGATGATGTGGGGCATACCGAAGTAGCCGAGACCCCAGCCGAGACCGGAGACGATGTCCTTCCAGGATGCGGAGAACAGACCGGAGCCGAAGTCGCAGTTGACAACAGCGCCGCTTGCATCGGTGTACTGGTAAACGGTCTGCAGTGCGCCGACATCGAGATTCTGAGTTGCAGCAACGATGATGGGAACTGCAAGCAGTGCGATGAGCATCAGAATGCCCTGGAAGAAGTCAGTCCAGCAGACTGCCTTGAAGCCGCCGAGGAAGGTGTAGCCAATGATGATTACGGCGTAAATCAGCAGTGCGGTGCTCTCTGCGATGTTCGGGAACAGCATGGTGAATACAGATGCGCCTGCAACAAATGCGGATGCAACATAAACGGTGAATGCAATCAGGAAGATAACTGCGCAGATAATCTGCAGAGTCTTCTTCTGAGATGCAAAGCGGTTGGTGAGATAGTGGGGAATGGTGATGGAGTCGCCTGCCGCAACGGAGAACTGACGCAGTCTCTTTGCGCAGAAAAGCCAGTTTGCAGCGGTGCCGAGTGCGAGACCGATGCCAATCCAAATCTGGCCGAAGCCGAATGCGAGGATTGAGCCGGGCAGACCCATCAGCAGCCACGCGGACATATCAGATGCCTGTGCGCTCATTGCGGTAACCCAGGGGCCCATGGAACGGCCGCCGAGGAAATAGTCGCTCTGGTTCTTGTTGCTTCCGTTAAAGAAGAAAACAAGGCCTACGAAAAACAGTACTATAAAATAGCCTATGAATACAATTACTTCTGCGTTGTGCATTTTTTTACCTCTCTTGTCTTTGCTATTAGAACGATAGTTGCATTATAACGCGCAAAAATTTCTGCACAAGGGGTGATTTTTGGATTTTTCCTTGATTTTTTAATTATTTGCGATATAGTATTATAGTAATTAATAGTTTTCATTTTAATATGAATATTTTTCATACAAGGTGATTTTATGAGCATTTCAAAGTACTCAACCCTGGCAAAGGTCGTCGAGCTCGGCAGTCTTACGAAGGCGGCCGAGGCGCTCGGCTGCACTCAGTCAGCGGTCAGCCACACGATAAACAATCTCGAGTCGGAGTTCGGCTTTGCCGTCATCTCCCGCTCGCGCGCAGGCGTGCGCCTCACCTCCGAGGGCGAGAGAATTATGCCCTCCGTGCGCGGTATGCTCAACTATGAGGAGCAGCTAAAGCAGACGGTTTCCGCAATCCGCGGCCTTGACTTCGGCACGGTGCGCATCGGCGCATTCACCTCCGTTGCGGTTCACTGGCTGCCCGGCGTAATCAAGGAGTTTCAGCGCGACTTCCCCAATGTTGAGATTAAGCTGCTTAACGGCGACTACCACGATGTTGAGCAGTGGATACTTGAGGGCAGCATAGACCTCGGCTTCGTAAATATGCCCGCGAATGTCAACTGCGAGTGCGTGCCGCTGATGCAGGACAGGCTGCTTGCCATTCTGCCGCCCGACCACAAGTTTGCCACCTACCCGAAGTTCCCTCTCGTTGAGTGCGAAACCGAGGCGTTCATCACCCTGCTTGAAACCTCAAACCACGACGCAAACCGCGCGCTTTCCGCAGCAGGTGTCAAGCCGAACATCAGGTTCTCCACAAAGGACGACTACGCAATCATCGCAATGGTTGAGCAGGGACTCGGCATTTCGATTATGCCCGAGCTGCTGCTCAAGGGCAGGAACGACAATGTTGCGATTAAGGAGCTTGTACCGCCCTCAAGGCGCACAATCGGCCTTGCCATTCCCGAGCTCAGCCGACAGAGCCCCGCAACGCAGAAATTCGCCGACTATATCATCCGCTGGGTCACGGCGTGAGCCGTGTTTAGTTTCGTTGCACCGCTTCTGCGTGTCTTTACTGCCACAACCCGACCGGTGAGTGCAAGCAGAAGTTTCGTTTGTCCATCAACCTATCGGTGCGGTGCAAGAGAGCACAAGGCTCCCCTTGAGGGGAGCTGTCAGCGCAGCTGACTGAAGGGTGGCTACGCAAAATAGAAGTACAATTTTCACCCATCGAATGATAGTACAAACTATGTCGGAAGTAAACGGTCGGGACACTGCAGTATCGACTAAGGTCAGCCTATAACCGAATTAAAAGTGGCTCCCGCCACCCCTTGGTTGCGTTTCTTTTGCAACTTTTCTTTGGCAACACAAAGAAAAATTTTTTCAATACCGTTGCGACGCTTCAGCTAATCGTTTTTGCCGAGGCTCAACCGTATACTGCAAGCTATAGTTAAGGCGAACTTAAACCAACATATGAAAAGATGCAGACATAATAAATAGTCTGCATCTTTTATATTTTCTGCATTATCCGAAGAATTTTTTATGCACAAGCTGCAGGGCGGGCAGCACACAATCGGGGTCGACGGTTACCGCGCACACGCCCTCGGCGCACTCGCCCGACTGCACAACAATCCCGCTCTGACTCAGCACTGCCACCGTTTCGGCGAGCGTTGCGGGCGTTACTCCCTGCCCCACTACGCTGATTTTGTTTGAGTGCTTATCGCGCGTAACTCCGCACAAGGCAGGGCGCTCATTTAGCCTCGTCATCAGCGTGCCGTCAGCTTTGACGAAGCTCGACAGCAGCATCACATCGACATCGTAATCAATCGCCGCCGCAACCGAGCGCGAGTGCAGCACCTGCGAGCCGCCGAGGGCAAGCAGAAGCATATCCGCGCGGTCAATTTTATCGAGCTTTTCCGCGCCCGATACGAGTCGGGGGTCTGCGGTGTAAATTCCGTCAACATCGGAGTATATTTCGCAGCGGTCGGCGTGCAGCGCCGCGGCAAGCGCAACCGCCGTTGTGTCCGAGCCGCCGCGCCCGAGCGTGGTTACATCGTCGTTTTCATCTATGCCCTGAAAGCCCGCGACAAGCACTATCCGACCTGCCTCAAGCTCACGCTTAAGTCTGCGGGTGTTTATGTTTTTTATCCTTGCCTCGCCGTGCGCGGCATCGGTGAAGATGCCTGCCTGACGGCCTGAGAGGGATATGCAGTCAAGGCCCATGGAGTGCAGCTGCATCGCCATAAGCGCAACCGAGCCAAGCTCCCCCGTTGACAGCAGCACATCCATCTCTCGCTTCGGAGGCATTTGAGTTAGCTGCGCGGCATCGGATATCAGCGCATCCGTCGTGTCGCCTCTGGCGGACAGTACGACCACCGGAGTGTTGCCGCGGCGCTTTGTATCTGCGATTATGCCGGCAACGCGCCTGATTCTTTCGGCATCGGCAACCGAGCTTCCGCCGAATTTTTGTACTATCAGCATGGTATTCCCCCAAAAGAAAGAAGTAGGACCGTCGGTCCTACTTCATTGTATTCAGTTGAGGCTCAGCCTGCCATAATCTCCGCGCCGATGACGCCTGCTACCGACATAAGTCGCGCAAGCAGCTCATCGGATGCAACGAGCACGCTCTCGGTTACGACGGAAACCGTTACGAGCGCAACGCCGTTTGCCGGAATGCTCTGATTTATCGTCAGAATATTTATTCCCGATTCGGTAAAGATAGACAGTACGGCGGCAAGCGTGCCGGGCTTGTCGTGCAGCTTGATGTGCAGCGTCATAATCGTGTCGCGCTTCATATCGCGGAAGGGAGTAATCGCGTCCTTGTACTTATAAAACGCGCTGCGGCTTAAATCCACGCGGTCAACAGCCTCGGCAATCGTGCGAGCCTCGCCCGTTTCGAGCAGCGATTTTGCCTCGTTAACCTTGACAAAAACCTCGGGCAGCGCATCGGCTTTTATAAGATAGTACTTCGGCTTTCCTGTGGGCATATGATTACCTCCTGTCTGCATCTCGCGGTCAAATGTATTTACGCAACGGAATTTTAGCACAAATCGGCAGCATTTACAAGTGTATTGATTGAAAAGGGTGGATATAAAATGCTTTGGGGAATTATTTTCAGCATAATTGCGGGTATGTCGATGAGCGTTCAGGGCGTTATGAATACACGGCTCGGCGAGGGCATCGGCAATATGGAGGCAAACGCATTCGTGCAGGGCACGGCCTTTGCGCTCGCGCTCTGCGTTCTGATTTTTTATCGGCAGGGCAGCTTTTCCGAGCTCGGTCAGGTGAACAAGCTGTACTGGCTCGGCGGTCTGCTCGGGCTTGTGATTACGCTCACCGTTATGCTCGGCATCAAAAATCTCGGCACTACGCTCGCCATATCCATTATACTCATTTCGCAGCTGCTGGTTGCGGCGCTTATCGACGCATTCGGGCTTATGGGCAGCGAGAAGGTCGCGTTCGGCTGGTCAAAATATGTCGGCCTTGCGCTTATGACCGGCGGTATGCTTTTAGTTCGTTGCGCCCCCTGAGCTAATCTTCACTGCCATAACCCGACTGTTTACTGCCTGCTAAAGTTTAGTCTGTACATCAACCAATCGGTGCGGTGAAAAAGAGCACAAGGCGCCCCTTGAGGGGAGCTGTCAGCGCAGCTGACTGAAGGGTGGTGCCGTGAGGCACTTCTTATCCGGTTATACGCAAGCCGTAGCCTTTACTGCGGTACCCCGACCGTTTTTTGTCGACATTGTCTGTACTCACCGGTCGAGTTATGGAAAAAACGATTAGATGAAGCGTATAATCGGACAAGAAGCATCTCACGATGCTTGAATTTTCTGTTGATTGGTGCTAAAATCCACTTATACACAATTCGGGGGTTGTATAAATGGCTATTACCAAAGAATATCTTGATTCAATAAGCTTTGACATTGCAAAGCAGAAATATTATAACGCAAACAAGGTCGACGCTGTGCTTGACGAGTTCAAGGCAGGCGTTATGGAGCTGATTTCCGAAAACGAGAAGCTCCGCAAGGGCGCAGCCGAGAAGAAAAATGAGCCCGCAGTTGACACCTCTGCCCTTCTGACCGAGGCAAAAATTCAGGCCGAGAGCATCGTCGGCGACGCAAAGCTGAAGGCAGAAACAATTCTTGCAAAGGCAAAGGCCGAGGCTGATGTAATCATCGAAAAGGCAAAGGCTGATGCCGAGGCAATGGCGATAAGCACCGCAGGCAGCACCGGCTTGTCCGCGCACCAGCTTGACGCAATCGACAAGATAAACAAGCAGCTTGACGAGCTGAATGTAACTCAGGCAACTCAGATTTTCAGACTCAAGCAGGCACTCGTCACCATGGCAACAACAAAATAAGCGCTTACGAACAAAGCACCGAAAGCAAATGCTTTCGTTGCTTTTTGTTTTATCTTACAGCTTAAGGTCGCCGTCCTTAATCCAGCCGAGACTGCGGCAGATTTTGCCGAATGCCCAAGCAAGAATTGCGGGCAGAACAATGCACACAAGTGCAAGGCCGAGCCAGTCGGCAGCCGTCGGTGCGATTGCCGCCGCGCCGTCAAGCAGCGCATCGGCGCTCGGATTTGCCCAGCCCGTCCACACGCCGATGGGGCCTACAAGGCCGCAGGTACCCATACCCGAGGACACCGCCGCGCCGTTCATCTCAAGCTTGAAAATGCAGGTTGCAATGGGGCCCGTAATCGCGCTCGCGGCAATCGCGGGAATCCAAATCTTCGGGTTGCGGACAATGTTGCCCATCTGCAGCATTGATGTGCCGAGTCCCTGCGAAACAACACCGCCCCAGCGGTTTTCGCGGAAGGAGATTACCGCAAAGCCGACCATATTCGCGCAGCAGCCTGCAAGTGCAGCGCCGCCCGCAAGGCCCGTGAGACTGAGTGCTGCGCAGATTGCCGCCGAGGAGATGGGCAGCGTCAGCGCGATGCCGACAATGACGGAAACAAGAATGCCCATAACGAAGGGCTGCTGAGTGGTTGCCCACTTAATCAGCTTGCCGACAGCCATTGCACCCTTGCCGATGGGCGCTGCAATGAAATACGCAAGGCCGATGCCGATGAGTATGGTAACGATGGGCGTTACGAGGATGTCGATTTTTGTCTCTTTAGAGACCATTTTGCCGAATTCCGCCGCAATAACCGCCACGACATAGACCGCAAGCGGACCGCCTGCGCCGCCCATTGCGTTTGTCGCAAAGCCGACGGGTATCAGCGAAAACAGCACCATCGGCGGCGCATTGAGCGCAAAGCCGATTGCCACCGCCATACCGGGGCCGACCATCGATGACGCAAACTTGCCGATTGTGTAGCTCACGCCGTTTATTTCAATAAGCTGCTTTGCAAGGAAGCCGATGCCGAGCTGAGTGCCGAGCGTGTCGAGAATCGTGCCGACAAGCAGGGTGCAGAAAAGTCCCTGCGCCATCGCGCCGAGGGCATCAATACCATAGCGGCGGAGGCTGACCTCAACATCCTTGCGCTTTAAAAATGCTTTGACCTTTGCCATTTAATTTCACCTTTTTATAAAAAACTAAGTGTGCTTTACAGGTGTCAAGACATCTGTAAAGCACACTATAACTTCTCTATATGGTTTTGTCAACGATTGTTTATTTTTTCTCAGCAGTAGAGCAGTCCCGCCTCGGCAAGCTGAGCCTTTGTGCGCTCGAAGCACTCGGCATCGGGGCAGGCTAAGGTGTGCAGATGCACGCCACCCGTGAGCATGCTCAACGGGCTTGCGGCATCGTCCGACATTTTCTCAATAAACTGCCTGACATCGTGGCGGTTTTTAAGCTGAAGCTGACCGGTGAGCAGGCCGTAAACGGGATGCTCGACCTCAACGGTCAGCACGGTGCAGCCGTTATCGACCATAATGTAAAGCTCTTTTTCGGTGTCCTCGCCGCCGTGCATACACGCAACGGTATAGCTGCGCTCGCTGCCGCCGACCAGCACATAGCCGCGCGGCGTGCTGCTGATTTTCTCACCCGAGGCGCGAAGCAGCGCAACATCGCCGACGATTATCTGACGGCTGACCGAGAGCGCCGCCGCGAGGCTTGCCGCGCTTATCGGCTCGGTTTCGTTTTTCAGACGCTTTACTATATATTCACGCCTTGCCGCAGCATCCATAATCAGCCTCTGCCCTTCATAAGCATCTCGTCCTTGAGCTTCATCAGCTTTTCGGACAGGTCAACATAGTACTGATGGGGGAAGTCGAAGCGCTTGACCTCGGGCCAGAGTGTGCTGACGCCGTAGGCGCAGTTGCGCTTGATATCCTTGAGTGAGGGGCACTCGTAGACAAGCTCGCCTTTTCTGAAGATGGGAACGAGCAGCTCGACTGCCTCGAAGTTCTCCATAACCTTGGTTTTCCAGCGTGCATCGGGGTCGCAAATCTCAAGGGGCTTTGTGTCGTCAACGGTCTCGTCGTGCAGGCAGATGTAGTCCGCCTCTGCCATACCCGTTTCTCTGTCGAACAGACGGTAGACCTTCTTGAAGCCGGGGTTTGTAATCTTGCCGACATTCTCGCTGATTTTGATTTTGGGGATAATCTCGCCCTCGTCATTTTCAACCGCGCACAGCTTGTACACACCGCCGAACACGGGGTCGGATTTTGCGGTGATGAGTCGCTCGCCTACGCCGAAGGCGTCAATTTTTGCGCCCTGCTTGAGAAGCTCGGTGATGAGTCGCTCATCGAGGGAGTTCGATACGGTGATTTTGCACTTCGGCCAGCCTGCCTCGTCGAGCATAACGCGTGCCTTCTGAGTGAGGTAAGCCATATCGCCCGAGCCGAAGCGGATGCCGCACTCCTCGATACCGAGCGGACGCAGCACCTCGTTAAAGGCGCGGATTGCGTTGGGAACACCGCTCTTGAGGGAGTTGTAGGTGTCAACGAGCAGGGTTGCGTTGGTGGGGTAGGTCTCGCAGTATGCCTTGAATGCGTCATATTCGGTGTCGAACATCTGCACCCAGGAGTGTGCCATCGTGCCGCCTGCGGGAACGCCGTAGCGTGTGTCGGACACTGCGCACGCAGTGCCTGCGCAGCCGCCGATATAGGCTGCTCTTGCGCCGGTAACCGCGCCGTCGATGCCCTGCGCTCTGCGTGAGCCGAACTCCAAAACGGTGCGTCCCTCTGCCGCGCGGCAGATGCGGTTTGCCTTGGTGGCAACAAGGCTCTGATGGTTCAGCTCAAGCAGAACATAGGTCTCAATAAGCTGTGCCTGAATCGCGGGAGCGCGAACGGTCATGATGGGCTCACGGGGGAAAATGGGCGTTCCCTCGGGAACGGCCCAGATGTCGCCGGTGAACTTGAAGTTTGACAGATAATCCAGGAAACCCTCGGAGAACATATTTCTGCCCCGGAGATATTCAATATCCTCTGCGTCAAAGTGCAGGTTGT
>JAZUJB010000089.1:0-40558 GCA_045642545.1 Oscillospiraceae bacterium | reverse complement strand
GGCATAATCTTCTTGAGAAGCAGGCCTGCTCCTATCTTTCTGCGCAGCGACAGAAGCACAACGCAAAGCGCAAGGAAGAGTCCGTTGCAGAGCATTGTCAGCAGCAGCGGCTTATACACGCCCATAATGACCGCCATTTTGCCTGTGGCAATAATTGTGTAAATGCTGATGAACACAAAAACCGGAATGAACTTGCTGGCATATGTCATTATAAGCTGGATAATCTCATTGAACTGGTCTGCAAAGCGCGCAGCGGAGGAAGTGCGGTTGCCGAGGAATATCATAGCCACGCCGAGAATAATCGCCACAAATATTATCTGCAGGGGATTGTTTTCGGTGAACGGAGTGAACATATTGTTCGGCACAATGTTTATAATTATTTCAAGCAGCGCCGAGAAGTCTACCGTCTCCATTTCCGCAGATGTCAGGCTGAAGAAGAAGCTGCAGATTCCCATTGCAAGCAGGGCCGCGACAACCGTCATCATTATAAACCGGCCTATCATAGCCTTGCCGATTTTTCCAAAGGTTGCCGTATCGCCGATGCTGTAAATGCCGCATAGCACGGAGAAGAACACTATCGGCCCCGACAGAGATGTTACAAGGCGCAGAAACAGATTGGAAACGGGTTCGGCAATCCATAAGCACAGCGCGCTCTGCACTGCCTCCGGAAACAGCTTGGTAAGCATACCGAGTATTAGGGCTGACACTACCGCTATTGCCATGCTTGCTGCCGTGGACTTCTTGCGCTTCTTCTTGATAACAAGAATTATGCAGTTTCTGCCGTCCCGATAGCTCCATGTGGGCGCAAGTCCAAGACCTGCCACCATGCGGTTGATAATACCGTCTGCATCATCATCAGTTTCAAACGGATTTAGCGGGCGACCTGCTACTTTGAGGACTATTCGGTTTTGTCCCAAACGCTTATCAGTGTCAAGGCTGCATTCGCAATTTTCACCGAAGTTGTCTTTGTACTTGAGCAGCAGCTCTTCGTACATAATGCGAAAGCGGATAATATCGCTCTTACCCGTTTCGTTGCTCTCCAAGAACGCCGTTATCTGTTCACTTGCCTCATCTATGGCGGTGTTGTTCAGAAAGAAATTCATTATTGCGATTCTCCCCGTAATTTCTGTTATTTTCCTTATAATATCACAAATTGCAGAAAACAGAAGATATTTATACGATTTTCTAATTTTTCCATCATGTGTGCAATATTGCAAATTTTGATAGAATTGAATACCCCTGTTTGTGCCATTCCGTTCCAAACAGGGGTATTCATTTTAAATTCTCGTTCACCTTTTGTTTTCGCCGTGTTTTAAATTGTTGAAAAGCTATGATATTACTCAAGCATTTTCGCGCAGCGGTTCGCCCTATGACAATGCTGTTATTGAGTCATTTTTCAATCAAGTTTTGTTTTTTAGTCTTTGCGAAATTTTGTAAAGATAACAACGATAAGATCAAAAGCAAAAAACTCCGCAGTAATAACTGCGGAGTTTTTTGTTCTAAATTGGTTTCAATAATTCGAATTTACCACTCGAGATTTTTACCGTCCTTGCTGAACACATGAGCAACATTGCCGCCGAAGGTGAAGTTTACCTCGCTGCCCATCGGGAAGCTTGCGGCAGCTCCGTTGGTGGGAACGATAACGATTATATCCTTGCCCTCTGCGGATATGTGAAGATGTACGCTTGAGCCCATAAGCTCGCTTACATCTACTCTGCCCTTTATGCCGTCCTCGCACAGAACAATATGGTCGGGGCGGACACCGAGGGTTATATCCTGCTCTGCGACATTATTTGCAACAAGGCGTGCCTGCTTTTCTGCACTCAGTTCAACAGTAATTCCACCTGCTTCGACTGCGTATTTGCCGTCTTTCTTAACGAGCTTTGCATCGAAGAAGTTCATCTGCGGTGTGCCTATAAAGCCTGCGACGAACAGATTTGCGGGGTGGTCAAATACCTCCTGCGGTGTGCCTATCTGCTGAATGAAGCCGTCCTTCATTATGACGATACGGTCGCCGAGAGTCATAGCCTCAGTCTGGTCATGGGTAACATACACAAAGGTGGTATTGGTGCGCTGACGCAGCTTGATTATCTCTGCGCGCATCTCGTTTCGCAGCTTTGCATCGAGGTTTGACAGAGGCTCGTCCATAAGCATGACCTGCGGTGCGCGTACAATTGCGCGGCCGATGGCAACACGCTGGCGCTGACCGCCTGACAGTGCCTTCGGCTTACGGTCGAGATACTGAGTGATGTCAAGTATCTCCGCTGCCTCGCGTACCTTCTGGTCGATTATATCTTTAGGAGTTTTCTTGAGCTTCAGAGAGAATGCCATGTTCTCATACACGGTCATATGAGGATACAGAGCATAGTTCTGGAATACCATTGCGATGTCTCTGTCCTTAGGCTCAACATCGTTCATAAGCTTGTCGCCTATGTAAAGTTCGCCTGAGGATATTTCCTCAAGACCTGCAATCATACGCAGGGTGGTGGATTTGCCGCAGCCCGAGGGACCGACAAGAAGGATAAATTCCTGGTCCTTGATATCGAGGTTAAACTCCTGAACGGCAACTACGCCCTCATCGGTAATCTGAAGATTTGTCTTCTTTTCTTCCTCGCCCTTTTTGGTTTTCTTTTTCTTTTCGATGTTGGGGTAGATTTTTTTGAGGTTAACGAGTTTTACTTCTGCCATATTATCTGACCGTAACCGCTTTGCCTCCGCAAAAACGGTCTCGCGCCTGCTTTCACAGCACGCATTACGACAGGTCTCCACACTGCCGCACCGCAGGTCAAGCGGATTTTCCTCCGTTTCTTATGACTCGTGCGAACTATTTTGTGGAGTAGCGCGCACGGCCGTAGTTTAGAGATTTGATTAATTTATGCCGGCTTCTGTCTTGTCATTCAGACGGACTGTTCTGCCAAACAGCTTGATGTCAAGCGCCTCGCCCGAAAGAAGCTCAACCGTGGCTTTTTCGGCGTCAACGCTTATCTCGAGTCTGCGTCCCATATAGCCTATTCTGAAGCTGTATGAGCGCCAGTCATCGGGAATGCTCGGTGCAAAGCTTATGCCCGACTCGGTGACCCTCATACCCGCGAAGCCGTAGACGATAGTCATATAGCTACCGCCCATATTTGCGGTATGTATGCCGTCACCCGTGTTGCCGTGGCTGTTGACGAGGTCACTTCTGATGCTGTCACCGAAGTAGCTTCTTGCCTTGTCCTTAAGACCGAGTCGGGCTGCAACGATGCTGAAAACGCAGTTGGACAGAGATGAGTCGTGGGTTGTCAGCTTCTCGTAGTATTCATACGAGGCGAGCATTGTCTCGCGCGACTCGATGCCGTCAAAGAGGAAATACGCAAGCACGGTATCCGCCTGTTTGCACACCTGATGTCTGTACAGATACAGCGGATGATAGTGCAGGAGCAAGGGATAATTCTCCCTCGGCGTATTCTCAAAGTCCCAAAGCGGCTTGGACAGGAACGAGTCGTCCTGCGGGTTTATGCCGAGAGTCTCATCATACGGCAAGAACATAGCATCGGCGGCTTTACTGAAGCCCTCAAGCTCCTCGGAGCTTACCCCCAGCCGTGCCGCGAGCTTCTCCCACCTGCCGCAATTGGAAAGCAGTCTTGCCGCCTTGACCGCCCATGTCAGATTATATTTTGCACTGGCATTTGTGTAATAGTTGTTGTTAACGATGCAGGTGTACTCATCGGGGCCCGTAACATCGTTTATCACGAATTTGCCCTTGCTGTAATTGCCTGCATCAACCCAGAGCCTTGCTGTTTCGATGAGTATCTCCGCGCCCTCCGCTGCCAGATAATCGACATCGCCGGTCATCAGATAATACTGCACCACGGCATAGGCTATATCGCCGTTGATGTGATACTGCGCCGAGCCTGCGGGGAAGAAACCCGAGCACTCTCTGCCCGAGACAGTGCGCCACGGGAACAGAACGCCGCTTTTGTGGCCGAGCAGCCTTGCGTTTTCTCTTGCAAGCTCTAAGGTTGCATATCTGTAGCCGAGCTGATATCTTGCAAGCTCGGGGTTTGTGCAGCTTAAAAACGGCAGGATATATATCCCCGTATCCCAGAAATAATGTCCTTCATAACCCTCGCCCGAGAGACCCTTTGATGCCGTTCCGCTTATGCCGTCTCTGCCTGCCGACTGCAGAAGCTGATACTGATTGAAAATCATTGCAAGGCCGCTGTCGTCATCGGTCTCGATGCGAAGCAGTGAGTGCTCCCAAAAGCTTTTAAGATATTCCGCCTGCTCTGCGTAAAGCTCAGCGAGCTTACCGAAGCTGTCTGCAAGATACGCAAGCGCCGCATTCACGGGCTCTGCCTCCCTGCGCGAATCGCACACGGCGGCATACTTGACGAAGCGGAGCTCCTCGCCCTTTTTGAGGCTTCCCGACCAGCTTGCCGTGTAGCTATGCTCATTTTCGTCATAGCTTATGCTCCCGCTCATATTCTGCGAAAGCTCGTGGCGCACCGCCGTGCAGACTCTGAGCCCGCTCACAGTTGTGCGGCATTCAAGCACACTCGCGCCGTTTTCAAGCATATGCGCTGTCGGGCAGAGCAGAAGCCTTGTGTTCTGTCCCACGCGAGGGTCCGCGGGGTTTGAATAATTGCGCACAAGGGCCTTCTGCTGCGAGTGTATTTCAAGTTCGCAGTCGGCATCAGCGCAGATTCGGCACTCAATCGTGAAGATGTTTTTTCTCACGAAGCTTGCCATTCGTCTGAAGCTGATTTTAATCCGCTTTCCGCCTTCCGTATTCCATACGAAGCTTCTTTCGGTTGTGCCCGCGTCCATATCGAGGGTGCGGCAAAGCTCACCTGCTCTGCCGTCAAGCATCGTAACGCGCTCGCCGTCAAGGACAAGGTCAATGCCCTGAAAGTCCGCAACATTCAGCATGGTGTCCTTTTCCTCGACGAGATTGCAGAGGCTCTCCGACTGCTTCATGGGTATTACATCGTAAAAGCCGTTGAGATATGTTCCGCGCATCGTGTTCAGCTGCTGAGGAAGTCCCTCCTCAAGGTTGCCTCTCACACCGAGATATCCGTTGGCGTTGTGAAACAGGGTCTCCTGGAGCATCAGCGTTTTTTCGTCTATTGGAAAGTCCTTCAAACGGTATATCTTTTTCATCGCTTGCTCCTTTCAGCGTTTAGTCTTATCCCTTGACAGCGCCTGCCGCAACACCCTTGACGATGTGTTTCTGTGCGCAGAGATAGAAGATAATTACGGGGATAATGGTCAGCATAAGCGCCGCCATTGCGAGGTTCCATTCGATTGTGTACTGGCCGAAGAACATCTGTGCTCCGATGGGTATGGTCTGATTTGCCTGGCTTCTCAGGGTCAGACTCGGAAGCAGGTAGTCGTTCCAGATCCAGATAACATCGAGGATTGCGAGTGTAATGAGCACGGGCTTCATGGTCGGGAATACAACATGCCAGAACAGCTGCCATGTATTGCAGCCGTCAATGATTGCCGCCTCCTCAAGCGATTTCGGTATCGAGCCCTTTACAAAGCCGTAGCCGAGGAATATGCCCATGCCGGCACCGAAGCCGAGGTACATGAAGATAAGTCCGCCGAGGGAGTCCTTCATCTGCAGGCCGGTTGCCTTTGTGATGTTGTTCATCTCCTGCATCAGAGGCATCATGAGTGTCTGGAAGGGGATGAGCATCGTGAGTATTAAAACCGCGTATATGAGCTTGGATACCTTGCCGTTAGAGCGCGCGAGCATCCACGATGCCATGGCGCACAGAATGACAAGCAGTACGACACTTACGACGGTCAGAATGAGCGAATTTTTAAATGCAGTTAAGAAGTCGAGTCTTCCCATCGCATCGAGATAATAGCCCAGGGAGAAATTCTTCGGCAGCGCGAGCGCATTTGCATACATCTCATCTCTTGACTTGAAGGAGTTGGTCAAAATGATGTAGATGGGCGAAAGCCATATGAGGCTGAGCACCGCGAGGAAGAATGTCGATATTGCTTTTCTTGTCTTATGCATTATATCTCGACCTCCTTTTTGCTGGTTACGCGAACCTGCAGGAAGGTTATTACCGCAACAATGAGGAAGAATACGATTGCCTTAGCCTGACCTAAGCCGAAGTTGGACTGAACAAATATCTCGTTGTAGATGTTCAGCGATATCATCTCCGTCGCGTTGGCAGGACCGCCGCCGGTCAATGATACATTGACATCGTAAATCTTGAAGCAGTTTGACAGCGTCAGGAAGAGGCAGATGGTGATGCTCGGCATAAGAAGCGGAAGCTTGATGTGAACAAATTCCTTCCAGCCGTTTGCGCCGTCCATCTTTGCCGCCTCGAGAACATCGCCCGAGATGGCTTCAAGACCTGCGATGTATATGACCATCATATAGCCCGCCATCTGCCATGTCGCAACGACAATCATTGCGATGAACGCGTACTGCGGGTCAGACAGCCAGTTGAAGAACAGGGTATCGTTGCCGGTGTTTGCGGCAAGAAGCGTCATACCCTGACCGAGAACATATTTCCAGACATAGCCGAGAATAAGTCCGCCGATGAGGTAGGGCATAAACAGCATTGCTCTTCCGGTGTTCTTGAACTTTATCTCCGAGGTTACCCATGTTGCAAACGCAAGGGCAATCACATTGACGAGAACGACCGTGATAAGCGTGAAAACGCTCGTTCTGCCGAGAGATGTCATAAATCTTGCATCATTAAAGACATCAGTAAAGTTCTGCAGACCGACAAAGACCTTTTCTACCTTTGCAAGTCCGTTCCATTTGACGAAGGAGAATGCGATGCCCTGGAAAAACGGCAGTATAACCGTGAAAATGAATGGGATAAGGATAGGCACAACAAACACGATGTACCATTTCTTATTGATTTTCATTGGCAAAACTCCATATATACCGAGACCGCCGCCATAGGCGACGGTCTCTTATTGACTGATTGCTATCTGCAATTACTCAGCATACTTGAGGAATGCGTCGTTGATTGCGTTCAGGAAGTCAGCCTCGCTCATATCAGAAGTGAAGAACTGCTGAGTGATGGGTGCGAGGTCAACGCTGATGATGCCTGCAGGCCATTCGGTGTTGAAGGTCCAAGGCAGAATGTCGCCGGTGGAAATCTTCTCTGCAACTGCTGCGGAGAGGGGATCCATGTTCTTGTTCTCCATGCCCTTGACAACGGGGATGAAGCCGAATTCGTCCATCAGGTAGTGAACGCCGGTCTCAGAGGTGTACAGCCAGTTCAGGAAGTCGAGTGCAAGCTGCTGCTCTGCCTCGGATGCGTCTGCATTGACTGCCCATACGCTGGGAACGCCGACTGCGATTTTGTCGTTGCCGTTGATGGGAAGGCCGGTGATGCCCATATCGAACTTGGGCTCAAAGTCCTTCATAACGCCGTATGCCCAGTTGCCCTGGTGAACCATTGCGGTCTTGCCGGTTGCGAAGTCGCCGCAGTTGTTATCATAGGTAACCTCAACGGGGTTGACCTGGTTTGCGCGGATTGCTGCGAGAAGCTGTGCGTACTGCTGGAACTCAGCAACATCAGCAAGCTTAACCTCGCCTGCCATAACCTGCTTGCAGAATGCAACGGGGTCAGACTGGAGTGCAAACGGGAAGTTGAACATATGGCCTGCAAGGAAGTAGTCCTCCTGGGAGAGGCCGAGGGTGGTGAGGTCCTTGCCGTTCTCTTTAATCATTGCGCAAAGTGCGTCCATGTCGGTGAGCTTGGCGGGGTCTACGAGGTCACCGTTGTAAACAAGGCCGAAGCCCTCTGCGGTCATGGGGATACCGACGGTCTTGTCATCGCGTACTGCGAGGAGGTTGCTGTCGATGTTGCCGACGAAGGTGAGGGAGGAGAGATCTGCGAGGTAATCCTTAACCTCGGTAATCTCTGCATCGGAGTTGAGGGTGAAGATGGTGGGACCGGATTCGCTGGAGAGGCTGGTCTTCAGGTTTGCGTAGTAGTCGTCGCCGGCCTGTGCCCAGACTTCGACTTCAACGCCGGTTTCCTTGGTGTACTCTGCTGCGAGTGCCTGGAGCTGCTCTGCTATTTCAGCCTTCTGCTGGAAAATAGTAATCTTGTTCGCTGCTTCGGCATTGTCTTCCTTTGCGCCGCATGCGCACAGGCAGAATACCATGCAGAGAGTAAGAACCAGAGCGATAATCTTGGTAATCTTCTTCATAGTTATCCTCCAAATATTGTTTTTTCCGTAAGCCGAATACGGCTATCTGCCATTTAATGCTATACCATATGACTGTGTTTGTATATACATACCCGGCTTTTTCTCCGATATATCCAAATCGCCGCATATGCTATTGTCTAATAGAGATGAACAATCGCATTATTTTACTTAAATGTAAAAAAATTACCTCGATATTTTAGTAAATATCAAGGTAATTTTACAAGCATTTATCATTTCGGGCAATGCGGAAGCACGGAGTCCCTCAGATGCACCGATGCAGACAGCATAAAGGTGCTGTAATCATCGCTGCCGTCAAGCAAGGCGATAAGCTGCTGCGCTGCGAGGTAGCCGCGCTCGTAATTCGGGATATCGACGGTGGTAAGACCGAGCTCCGCCGCAAGCGGAGTGCCGTCAAAACCCGTAACGGCGATGTCCTGCGGTACTCTGATGCCGCTCTCGCGGAAGGCGCGCATTGCGCCTATGGCCATATTGTCATTTGCGCAGACGAGCGCCTGCGGAAGTCTTTCGGACAGCATCATGAGCTTTGCCGCCTTGTAGCCGCTTTTCTCGCGGAAGTCACCGAGCAGGTAGTCCGAGCGGTTGAAGGGAATATTGTGCTTTTCAAGCACATTCCTGAACGCCATAAAGCGCTCCTGTGTATCGCTTGTATCAAGTCCCGCGAGGAATGCAAAGGAGCGGTAGCCGCGCGCGACAAGCTCCTCTGTAAGCTCGGTCATGGGCTTGTAGTTATTGACAACAAGGCTTTTTATGCAGCGCTGGTCTAAAACTCTGTCCATCGCAAGTATGGGATAGTCCCTCTCCGCGCTGTCCAGAAGCAGCTGGTCGGGGCAATGGCGGTCGAGCATGATGCAGCCGCTGGTTATCTTCTTCGACATAAAGCGCTCGCAGGAGCGGGAGGTGCAGATGATGAGGTCATAGTCGTTTGCGTAGGCGCAGTCGCTGATGCCCTGAATTATCTTCAGATAAAACTGGCGGTCAAAATCAGAGAAATTAAAAAGTATGGTGCGATTTTTGTCTACATTGCGGCGCTTTGTAAGTCCCTCGTAGCCGAGCTCCTCGCAAATCTCAAGAACTTTTCTGCGGGTCGCCTCGCCGACATTCTTGCGTCCGTTGAGTACATTCGATACGGTCGCCTGCGATACTCCTGCCGCCTCTGCAATTTCTTTTATGCCCATATTCGCTCTCCTTTTACCTGCTTTATTACCAATTCTAATAAACTTTACTGCTTCGGTCAAGTGTTTTAATGCGCTTTCACTTGCATTTTCAAGGTGTCGGCATATAACAAGGCCAGCAAGCACAAACCGCCTGAGGCAAAAACGCCCCGGGCGGTTTTAATCATTTATCATGCTTGTTACTGACAAGATAGCGTCCGCCTCATCATAGACTATCAGCACGGACTCATGATTGAAAAGCGCACACATATCCGCGGAGATTTCGTCGAAGCGTCTGTTTTTTTAGAATTTTCCTATTGTTTTTTCCCTTGAATTAATATATTGTTAAAAACAGAACAGCTAAAACACCGAAAACATTGTTAAAGAAAGGACGAGACGCATGTACAGCAAAAAAGGCGACAAGATGTGGGACGAACAGTACGAGCGCTGGGTAAACGGCATAAGGCCGGACTTACGCTACGGCACTGTTTATGACGAAAAGCCCAGAGAGCTTATCTGCAAGCTGGGTCTTCACATTACCGACCGCAAGTTTGTCAAGGAAATCAAAACCAGCGACCCTGAGTATTACGGCATGGCACCGTGGGTTACCGACGAAATGGCTGAGGTTGCCCTGACCATGAAAATCCACAAGGTATACAGAGTGGATGAGATTATGAAGCTCAACCCCAAGCACAGCCGTGAGAAGATAATCGAGCTCATGGAGGAGATGTGCCAGGTTGGTATCGCAGAGTACAAGTTCGAGAACGACTTCACCTGCGAGGGTGAAAAGATGTATTCCATTCCTCCCTACATCGTAGGCTCGGGCGAATACATGGGCATGAAGAAGAGCATGGTTGAAAAGGAGCCCACCGCGGCTTACATCTTTGACCGCATGGCGTTCATGCCTCTGTTGGGCAAAACCAAGTTTGTTCCCCCCGGCGGTGCAGGCATGGCAATGCATGTTTTACCCGTTGAAAAGGCAATCGAACACGAGTCACAGTCGGTCAGCCACGAGCATCTCAGCTACTGGCTGAAGAAGTATAAGGTGTTCGCCGCCATCCCCTGCGTGTGCAGAATGTCCAAGGAAATCATTGACGAGGGCGCAGGCGAGGATTACGAGGATATGTGTATTGCAGTCGGTTCAATGGCTAAGTTCTGCGTTGACACCGGCCGCGGCCACTATGTTACCTACGACGAGGTTATGGAGATAATCCGGAAGACCGAGGAGCTCGGCTGCGTTCACCAGATTACCAACCTCGACGGTCCCGAGAAGATTCTCGGTATCTGCAACTGCTCACCTAACACCTGCTGCGCAATCCGCGCAAGCCAGTTCTTCAACACTCCGAACCTCTCCCGCAGCGCATATGTCGCACATGTCGATTCCGAAAACTGCGTAGCCTGCGGCAAGTGCGTTGAGGTCTGCCCCGCAGGCGCTGTCAAGCTCGGTCAGAAGCTCTGCACCAAGGACGGCCCCGTGGTTTATCCCAAGGTTGACCTGCCCGACGACAACCACTGGCCCGAGGAGAGATGGAACCCCAACTACCGTTATGACGCACGCACCAACTGCTATGACACCGGCACCGCACCCTGCAAGACCGCATGTCCTGCCCACATTGCAATTCAGGGCTACATCAAGATGGCAGGCGAGGGCAGATTTGCCGAGGCTCTCGAGCTTATCAAGCAGGATAACCCCTTCCCCGCAATCTGCGGTCGCGTATGTAACAAGCGCTGCGAGGACGCCTGCACCAGAGGTCTGGTAGACGACCCCGTAAGCATTGACGCAATCAAGAAATATGTAGCTGACCTCGACCTGAACGCCGAGACCCGCTATGTTCCCCCCATCAAGTCTCTCAGGCGCCACGGACGCTTCGAGGGCCGCAAGGTCGCCGTTATCGGCGCAGGCCCCGCAGGTCTTTCCTGCGCATACTTCCTTGCCGAGATGGGCTATTATCCCACCGTATTCGACAAGAACCCGCTGCCCGGCGGTATGATGCGCTTCGGCATTCCCGCCTACAAGCTCGACCGCAAGGTCATCGATGCGGAAATCGATGTTCTCAAGGAAATGGGTGTTGAAATTAAGTGCGGCGTTGAGGTCGGCAAGGACATCAGCATTCAGCAGCTGCGCGATGAGGGCTACGAAAGCTTCTGCCTCGCAATCGGCGCACAGGCAGGCGCAAAGCTCAACATCCCCGGCGAGGACCTCGTCGGCGTATTCTCCGGTGTTGACTTCCTGCACGCAGCAGCAGAGGATAAGGCTCCCGCAATAGGCAACAATGTTGCAGTTATCGGCGGCGGCAATGTCGCAATGGATGTTGCACGCATTGCAAAGCAGCTCGGTGCCGAGAAGGTAACCGTAGTTTACCGCAGAACCGAAAAGGATATGAAGGCCACTCCGATTGAAGTTGCCGAGGCAAAGGAAGACGGCGTTGAGTTCATCTTCGAGCACAAGCCCGTTGAGATTATCGGCAAGGACGGTAAGGTCTGCGCACTCAAGTGCGAGGGTGATGAGCTTGCATTTGATACAGTCATTGCGGCAATCGGCCAGAAGACCGACTTCGGCGGCCTCGACCTCGGTAAGGTTGAAATCACCGCCAGGGGCACCGTTACCGTATCCAAGCTGACCTATCAGACCGCTGAGAAGGATATTTTCTGCGCAGGCGATGTTCAGACCGGCCCGAAGTTCGTTATCGATGCAATTGCAGCAGGCCGTGAGGCAGCTATCTCAATGCACCGCTACATGCGTCCCAACACCAGCCTTGAGATTGGCAGAAACCGCCGCGACTACATCGAGCTTGACAAGAGCAATCTTGCTCTGCCCGTTTATTCTCTGCGCAAGGATATTGCCCGCGAGGACGGCGAGCTTGACTGCGAGAGCGTAAAGGCACAGGCAAACCGCTGCCTCGGCTGCGGCGCAAGCGTTGTCGACCCGAACAAGTGCATCGGCTGCGGTGTCTGCACCACCCGCTGCAAGTTCGACGCAATTCACCTCTCACGCGACCTGCCCGAGTGCTCCAACCTCGTTGACAGAGATGACACCATGAAGGTAATGCTTCCCTACATGGCAAAGCGCGCTGCTAAGATTGCCATTAAGGACCTGAAGCAGAAGTTCACAAAATAAGGCTCGGTCTGCTTTATAGCGACCAAAAAACACCCCGATATAGCATTGTGCTGTATCGGGGTGCATCTTTTTTGTGCAATCGGCTGAAGTGCCGAAAAAGAAACATATGTTTTATATTTATAACACTATTTTAAATATTGAAAAACAATTAACAATGATTTATAGTAATAATGAACTCACACGCGCTTTAAGGCGTAAATTTTTTTATTTAGAGAGGTAAATTATATGTGGGGACAAATCTACGACTTTTTTGATATGCTTTGGGGCTACCCAATGCTGATACTTCTGGTCGGCGGCGGTCTGTACTACGGCATCCGCACCGGTTTCTTCCAGATTCGCTGTCTGCCTCTTGTTTTCCGCAAGACCTTCGGCGAAATGTTCGGCAAGAAAAAGCAGAATCTTGACGACCTTGAAGGCTCAATGAGCCCGTTCCAGGCACTGTCTACTGTTCTTGCAGGTACTGTCGGCTCCGGTAACATTGCAGGTGTTGCAACCGCAATTGCAGTCGGCGGCCCCGGCGCCCTGTTCTGGATGTGGGTAACCGCTATCTTCGGTATGATGACCAAGCTGGCAGAGGTTTCCCTCTCCATCAAGTACCGCAAGAAGGGTGAAGACGGCGAATTCTACGGCGGCCCGATGCACTATATGCGCAAGGGTCTCGGCAAGAAGTGGGGCTGGCTGGCCGGCGTTTACTCCGTCGCTCTTATGCTGCTCGTTCTTACCGACGCTTCCTTCGTTCAGGTAAACACCGCAGCAACCGCTCTTAACAGCGCATTCAACCTGCCTCTTATCGTAACCGGCGTTGCAATCGTTGTAATCAGCCTCTTCGTCGTTATCGGCGGCACAAAGCGCATCGGCGGCTTCTGCGCCAAGGTCGTTCCTCCCATGTGCGTTCTGTACATTGTGGCTTGCATCGTTGTAATCGCAACCCACGCAGGCAACATCGGCCATGCATTCGGCATGGTATTCACCTATGCATTCAAGCCCATGTCCGCTGTCGGCGGCTTTGCAGGCTCCACCATTATGCTCACCATGACCAAGGGCGGCTTCCGCGGCATCTTCTCCAACGAGGCCGGCGAAGGCACCGCAGCTACCGTTCACGCAACCGCAAAGACCGACCATCCCATTCATCAGGGCTTCTACGGCGTTGTTGAAGTTTTCATCGATACCATCATCATCTGCACCCTGACCGGTCTGGCCATCCTCTGCGTAGGCGATGTATGGTCAAGCGGTGAAGAGGGCGTATACCTCACCTTTGCAGCATTCAATGAGTCCTTCGGCTCCGTTGGTGTTGCCATTATGGGTATCTGCGTATTCCTGTTTGCTTACTCCTCCTACCTCGGCTTCTTCGTTGAATTCCGCACCAGCCTTGAATATGTATTCGGCGAGAAGGTTGCAAAGGTTCTGCGCTGGGTATTCTTCATTCCTCCCGTTATCTCCTGCGCACTGCCCATCTCCGTAATCTGGGACCTTGCAGATATGGTCGTCGGCTTTATCTTCATCCCCAATATGATTGCTCTCCTGCTGCTCAGCCCGCAGGTGCTTGAGATGCTGAAGGAGTACACCGACAAGTGCAAAGCAGAAAAGGCCGAGCTTAAGGCCGCAAAGGGCAGATAAATATGAAAAATGTTAAATGCGCCCGCTGCGTTCGCTGCGGGAAGGAATACCCCGCAGAGCCGTGCACAACAGTTTGCACCTGCGGCGGTATCCTGGATATTGTTTATGATTATGACTACATAAAGCAGAATGTCAGCCACGAGAAATACGCTGCCTGCGAGGACCGCTCCATGTGGCGTTACCGCGATTTTCTTCCGGTTGAGGAGAGCACTCAGGCGCCTCCCCTTCGCGTCGGCTGGTCTCCGCTGTATGACGAGCCGAGGCTTGCAGGCAAGCTCGGTCTCGGCAGACTCTGGGTGAAGGATGACGGACAGAACCCGACCTCCTCACTCAAGGACCGCGCAAGCTCAATGGCAGTTGCAAAGGCAATCGAGGCAGGCTACGACAAGGTAGCCTGCTCCTCCACCGGCAATGCGGCATCCTCCCTCGCGGGCAATGCTGCTGCCGCGGGACTTTCCGCCTACATCTTTGTCCCTGAGCGCGCACCTGTCGGCAAGGTTGCACAGCTGCTCATCTTCGGCGCAACGGTTGTTTCCGTCAAGGGAAACTACGAGGACACCTTTGAGCTTTCAAAGGCCGCCATCGACGAGTACGGCTGGTACAACCGCAATGCCGCAATCAACCCCTATCTCATGGAAGGCAAAAAGACCGTCTCCTTTGAGATTGCAGAGCAGCTCGGCTGGAAAATGCCCGACTATGTTGCGCTGTCCGTCGGCGACGGCTGCACGATAGCCGGTGTATGGAAGGGCTTTAAGGATATGTACGCCGTCGGTCTGATTGACCGTCTGCCGAAGCTCATTTCGGCTCAGGCTGCAGCAACCTGCCCGATTAACCGCGCTGTTGAAACCGGTATGCCCTGGGAGCCGATGGAGGAAAACACTCTTGCAGACTCCATTTCCGTCGGTGTGCCGCGTAACCCCGATAAGGCAATCAATGCCATTATCGAATCCGAAGGTCTTACCGTTGAGGTAACCGACGACGAAATCCTCGAGGCCATGCGCATCACCGGCCGCGAGTGCGGCGTATTTGCCGAGCCCGCAGGTGCAACCGGCATGGCAGGCGTTATCCGTCTGCGTGCAGAGGGCAAGCTCCCCGAGGGTGCCACCGTTGTCAGCATCGTCACCGGAAACGGACTTAAGGATACCGCTAACGGCATTAAAGCTGCCGGTGAGCCCATAAGACTTGCACCGGATATGGAGCTTCTCCGTGAAGCTCTGAAAAACAAATAAATGGAGATATGCTATTATGATTGATCTGTCAATTAACAAAATTGGTTTGGAACACAACATTCGCCGCGCTAAGGAGCAGGGAATTATCATCCCCACTTACGCACAGATGAAGGACCCGTCAAAGATTCCTCAGAGTATCCTTGACAGACTCGCAGTTACCGGACTTTGGGATGTTGACCCCGTCAACCTCTTCCGTGTAAGCTGGCACAACGAGCCGAAGCAGTCCGGCGGCCTTTTCGGCAAGCCGAACTACATCGAGTTCCCCTCATCTCTGACCGGTGTTCCCTGCCGCATTTTCGCTATGATAGGCAAGTGGTTCCCCACCGGCTGCCATAAGGTCGGCGCATCCTTCGGCTGCCTCGTTCCCGAGCTGATTACCGGCCACTTCGATGCCGACTATCACAAGGCTGTATGGCCCTCCACCGGCAACTACTGCCGCGGCGGTGCATTCAACAGCAAGCTTCTCGGCGTTCACCCCATCGGCATTCTGCCTGAGGAAATGAGCCGCGAGCGCTTTGACTGGCTGCACTCCATCGGCGCAGAGGTCATCGCAACCCCGGGCTGCGAGTCCAATGTCAAGGAAATCTTCGACAAGACTCACGAGCTGTCCGAGGACCCCCAGAACATGATTTTCAACCAGTTCGAGCAGATGGGCAATCACCTGTGGCACTATGAGGTTACCGGTGATGCAATGTGCGAGGTATTTGATATTATGAAGCGCCCCGGCGACCGCTTTGCAGGCGCATGCTTCACCACCGGCTCTGCAGGCTCCATCGGCGCAGGCGACAAGCTCAAGGAGCGTCATCCCGGTCTGAAGCTCGGCGCAGGCGAAGCACTGCAGTGCCCCACCCTGCTTGACAACGGCTTCGGCGGACACCGCATCGAGGGCATCGGCGACAAGCATGTTCCCTGGATTCACAATGTCAAGAACACCGACATGGTCATTGCAATCGACGACAATGATTCCCAGAATCTCGTCCGTCTGTTCAACGAGCCTACCGGCCGTGATTTCCTCGCAGAGGAGCTCGGCTGCGACCGCGAGTGGCTTGAGCAGCTCAGCTTCCTCGGCATCAGCGGCATCGCAAATCTGCTGTGCTGCATAAAGATGGCAAAGTACTACGAGTTCACCGAGCACGACATCGTCGGCACCGTTCTGACCGACTCCGCTGAGATGTATCAGAGCCGTATCGCAGAGCTTAAGGATATCGACGGCGAGTACAACGCAAAGCTCGCAATGCGCGACTACACCCGTCATCTTGACTGCCTCAAGACCGACCATGTTCTCGAGCTCACCTACCCCGAGCGCAAGCGCGTACACAACCTCAAGTACTACACCTGGGTTGAGCAGCAGGGCAAGACCTCCGAGGAGCTCAACGCACAGTGGTACGGCACCGCATTCGAGGATGTACATAAGCAGGCTCAGGCAATTGACGAGCTGATTATGGCCTTCAACGAAGCTGCCGCAAAGTAAATTTTCCCGATTAACGGCAACAATCGGCAATTACGAAAAATTCCGGTAATACCCTAAGTATTACCGGAATTTTGTTATTTCTCATTTGATTCAATACTGCTTGCGATTATCCTGCCGTTATCCGCGGTGACTATATAGCTGTAGTCCTTGCCCTCGAAGCTGAACTCAACTCGGTAGCACACCTGCTCATCAAGCTTTATAACCTCAGTGCTGACATCCTCAGCCTTATCGGCGCTGACTCTCGCATCGAGCATTACGATTTTCTTCGCTTCGTCGCGGCCTATATAATCTCCGCCGAGCAGCATACAGCTTCTAAGAGGCGAGAGCATAAGCACGCACAGAAGCAGCAGTATGATAATTTTCGGTGCGCCGCGACGCCAGTCAAACTCGCGGCGTTTTTTCTTTTCGCGAGTAGGTCTTATCGGTTTTATCCGTATGCGACGATTGCTTTGCTTCAAATGCTTTCCGCCGTTTGCCAAGTGCCGCACTCCCTTCGGTTATTATTGGGATAATTATATATTTTCCAAGATAATTTTGTCAACACAAGGTATAATATAATGGATTTTTGCAGCGGATTAGTGTATAATTGCTGTATTATTCTCCGGAGGTTTTGTTATGGATAAGCACAGAACAAATGTATTCATAGCTTTAGTGCTGGTGCTCCTCATAGTCGCCGCCGTTTTAGCATGGGTTACGGGCAGCAGTATTGTCAAGAGCAGCCCTGACGAAAGCGCGCAGCCCGCTGAATCCTCCGGAATCCACGGCCTTATCCCCGGCTCGGGCAACAAGGCTGAGGCAAGAGTAATTGATGAATCAGGCAGCGTAAGCACCGACTCGGGCACCGACCTCAATATGCGCCTTGACTGGAATGTAAGCTCCTCAAGCAACACCGAGTTGACCCTCAGCATTGATATTTACATTCGCTCCTATGCGCTCAATGAGGGTCCGCACAACGGCACGCTGCGCATCTGCGGTCAGGAATACAGCTTCGTAAGCGCCGAAATCTCAGCTCCCGACAACGGTCAGCTCAACGACAGTCTTATCTATCAGACCAGCGTTACAATCCCTGCCGATGTCGGCGAAACCGTGGCAATTCCCATTTCAGCCACATGGAATTTCGAGAGCAGCTACGGCGGTAGACAGATTGACCGCCTTTCCACCGAAAAAACCATCACAATTCAAGGCTAAAAATTACAAATTGATTAAAAAACGCTTGACTTTCCTAACGGAAAATGTATAATAATATAGCTTGTTAATTTGGACAAGTATCCTTGCTTCCGCATTGAGCGGAGGCCAATAGACCAGAAGGAGGTGCAAACCATGGCAAAAATCAGCGAAAAGTACGAAGTAATGTACATCATCAACCCGAACTTCACCGAAGAGCAGACTGCTGCAGTCGTTGAGAAGTTCAAGGCACTCGTTGAGGCAAATGGTACCCTGGATGAACTGGAGGAGATGGGTAAGCGCAAGCTCGCTTACGAAATCAACTACATTTCTGAGGGCTACTATGTACTGATGAAGTTCACCAGCGGCGCAGATTTCCCCGCTGAGCTGGACCGTATCCTCGGCATTCCCGACGGCATCATGCGTCGCCTGATCACCCTGCGTGCAGAGTAAGGAGACGAGATATGCTTAATCACATTACCATTATGGGTCGCCTGACTCGTGATCCCGAGCTCAAGTACACCCAGTCCCAGACAGCCGTGACAAGCTTCACCCTCGCTGTTGACCGCGATTTCGGCGGCCGCGACGGCGGTGAGAAGCAGACCGATTTTATCGACTGCGTTGCATGGCGACAGACAGCCGAATTTGTCAGCAAGTATTTCGCAAAGGGCAGCATGGCAGTCGTTTCCGGCCGCCTGCAGATCCGCGATTGGACCGACCGCGAGGGTGGCAAGCGCCGCAGCGCAGAGGTCGTTGTTGACAATATCTACTTCGGCGAAAGCAAGCGCCGCGAAGGCGGCGACATGCGCAGCGAATCCCGTCCCGCATACTCAGACTACGAGAGCGTCAGCCCCAGCATGGGTGCTTCCGCCTTCTCCGAGCTGGGCGATGACGACGGCGAGCTGCCGTTCTAATTATTCTAATAGGAGGATACAGCTTTGGCTTTCGATAAGAACAATCCCAAGAACCGCAAACGCAGAAAAGTTTGCCAGTTTTGCGTAGATAAGGCTACCGCTATCGATTACAAGGATACCGCAAGGCTCCGCCGCTACATGTGCGAGCGCAGCAAGATTCTGCCTCGCCGCACCACCGGCACCTGCGCAATGCATCAGCGTCAGCTCACCGAGGCTATCAAGAGAGCCCGCCAGATCGCTCTCCTGCCCTATGTAACTGACTGATTACAAAGATTAAAGACCATTCCTTTCGGAATGGTCTTTTTTTATTGTATTTCCCTTTTGATGCGGCTGATTGCGTTTTTCTCAAGGCGCGAAACCTGCGCCTGACTTATGCCTATCTCGCGCGCAACCTCCATCTGAGTTTTGCCGCTGTAAAAGCGCATTGAGAGTATGCGCTTTTCGCGCTCGGAAAGCTTTTCGACCGCCTCACCCAGCGCAATCTGCTCAAGCCAGTGCTCGTCCGTGTTTCTGTTATCGCCTATCTGGTCCATAACGCAGACATTCTCGCCGCTGTCGCTGTAAATGGGCTCGTACAGCGACACGGGGTCGCATATTGCGTCGAGCGCAAACACGACCTCGGAGCGCTTGATGCCAAGCTCCTTTGCAATCTGCTCAACATCGGGCTCTCTGCCGAGCTCCGCCGTAAGGCGCTCCTTTACCTGCAGCACACGGTAAGCCGTATCACGCATTGAGCGCGAAACTCTGACCGCACCGTGGTCGCGCAGAAATCTGCGAAGCTCACCGGAAATCATCGGCACTCCGTAGGTTGAAAACTGCACATTCTGACTTAAATCAAAGCAGTCGATGGCCTTTATCAGCCCTATGCAGCCGACCTGAAACAGGTCGTCCATACTCTCGCCGCGGCCCGAAAACTTCTGAATGACCGACAGCACAAGCCGCAGATTTCCCGAGATGAGCTTCTCGCGCGCCGAGGTATCCCCCGACTGCGCAGCCGCAATGAGCGAGCGCATTTCGGAATTTTTCAGCAGCGGCAGCTTGGATGTATTTACGCCGCACAGCTCAACCTTGCCCTGCATAGCATCACTCTCCTCAAGTGATGCTATTATTTCCCGTTAGTTTTCGTATTATCCCCAAAAAGCACGGCACACCCACGCCGATGCCAAAAACACCGCAAGGTCCGCGCACAACGCCGCGGGAATTGCCCAGCGCGTTTTCTTGATTTTTGCCGCGCCGAAGTAAACCGCAATTACATAAAAGGTGGTCTCGCTTGAGCCCATCATAACCGCTGCAGTGCGCCCCGCAAGTGAGTCCGCGCCGCAGCTTTTAATTATATCGGCCGCAGCAGCCGTTGCAGCGCCTCCGCTTATCGGCCGCAGCAGCGCAAGCGACACCGTTTCCGCGGGAATGCCAACGGCGGACAGCGCAGGCTGCAGGAAATCCGCCAGCGCATCAAGCGCCCCCGAGGCACGCAGCATATAAACCGCGGGAAAAAGAACAATAAGCGCGGGAAGCATATCCTTCACCGTGTGCAAGCCCTCGGCCGCACCGCGCGTCAGCGCCGAAAACATATCCGTTCCCTTTGCCGCCGCGCAGATTGCAACCGCGGAAATTATCAGCGGAACGGCAAGCGTGAGAAGAATGTTCATCGCGCTGCCCTTGACATAAGCCACGCGGCAATGAGGCCGACCGCGACCGATATTGCCGAGCTTATCCACACCGCAGGCAGTATGTCAAACGGCAGCGATGCGCCCTCTGCTGCGCGTATTGCTGCAATGGTAGTCGGCAGCAGCTGAATTGACGCGGTGTTAAGAACAACGAGCCTGCAAAGCTCGTCTGATGCGCTGCCCGCTTCCCCGAGCGCCGCCATCCCCTTTGCCGCATTTATTCCCATCGGCGTTGCCGCATTGCCCAGGCCGAGAAAATTCGCACTGACATTGGCAGACAGCGGCTCAAGTATCTCCTCGTGCTTTGCCGACTCGGGAAACAGAAGCCTCAGCGCAGGCTTAAGCGCCCTCGCCAGCGCCTGCGCAATGCCGCACTCGCGCATAAGCTCCATCACCGCGCACCACAGACATATCATTCCGCCGACGGAAATGCACAGCGTTACCGCCTCCTGCGCACCCTCAAGCGCCGCAGCGCCCACCGCATCGGCAGTGCCGGCAGCGCACGAAAACAGTATCGCGACAAGCATCATACCTGTCCATATTACGCCCATCAGCATTGCTCCACCCTCTTTGTGCAAATTATCCGTACAGTATATTAATTCAGGGCGGCAATATGAGTAAAATATGGTAATCATACACAATTCGTAAAAATGTGTCAAATTTTTCGCAATTTTTATTGACACTCAGTTCAGTTTTGATATAATAATTGGGAATTAATGTGGGGATTTCTATACAGAAACGGAGGAAAAGTATTTGAAGTCAACCGGCATCGTAAGAAAAGTTGATGAGCTCGGTCGCATAGTGCTCCCTATCGAGCTGCGCCGCACTCTTGATATTGCCGAAAAAGACGCTCTGGAGATTTTTGTTGACGGCGATAAAATCGTTCTTCGCAAGTATCATCCCGCTTGCATCTTCTGCGACAGCACCAAGAATATTATCAACTACAAAGGTAAGAATATCTGCCCCGAATGCGTCAAAAAGCTGAAGGAAAAAATATGATTATCAAAAAACAATCCGCCGTTCATTTTGAGAACAGCGGATTGTTTTTTCTTTACTTTTTCAGTGATGCATCGTACAGCTCGTTTGCGGCAAAGCCCGTATCGGCTGCCGCCTTTTTGCAGGCCGCCTTATGGCTTAAGCCCTCGCCGCGATACTTCGCAACAAGCTCGAGCGCATCCTCAAGGCAGTACTCGTTTTCCGCCTCGGGCGCGCCGTCGATTACAAGCACAAACTCGCCCTTGGGCGGCTTCTCGGTGAAATGCTCGATTGCGCCGCCGAGCGTTGTGCGGACTGTCTCCTCGTGGATTTTCGTAAGCTCGCGGCAGAGCGATATTTTTCTGTCCGCGCCGAAGCAGTTTTTCATATCCTCAAGCGTGCGCATCAGCTTGTGCGGTGCCTCGTAGAAAATCATTGTACGCTTTTCGGTTTTCAGACTCTCAAGATGCTCGCGGCGGCTTTTGTTTGCGGTGGACAGAAAGCCCTCGAAGCAGAATCTGCCCGTGGGCAGTGCCGACAGCGCAATCGCGGAGATGAGTGCAGACGGGCCGGGCACGGTTACGACCTCAACGCCGTTTTCCGCGCACATACGCACGATGTCCTCGCCGGGGTCGGAGATTGCGGGCATACCCGCATCCGTAACGAGCGCGCAGCTTTCGCCTGCTGCGATGCGCTCGAATATTTTTGCACCCGAGGCGTATTTGTTATGCTCGAAATAGCTGACCATCGGCTTGCGAATGTCAAAGTGGTTGAGCAGCTTGAGCGTTACTCTTGTATCCTCGGCGGCTATGAAATCCACCTCGTTGAGTGTGTCAATTGCTCTCGGCGAAAAGTCGCCTAAGTTTCCTATCGGTGTTCCGACAAGGTACAGCTTACCGCTCATACTCCTGCCTCCCTGTGATAAATTTTAAGTATCTCGTCCGTTTCGCTGCCGTCTGCGTTTCTGATAAACAGCGGCGGCATTATTTTCATTCCGGGCGCACCTCCGCGGCGTGCCTCAACGAGCACAAGCGAGGGCTCCTTTGCCGCATCGTGCGACACCGTGCGCAGGCGCTTAGGCTCAAGCCCATACTCGCGCAGAAGGCATATTACATCGGCAAGGCGCTCGGCTCTGTGGACAAGGCAGAAGCTTCCGCCCGTGCGGCACAGATATGACGCCGCCCTGCAGATATCCTCGAGCGTGCACATTGTTTCACCGCGCGCGGCGGCCCTTTGCTCATCGGGACTTGATTTTCCGCTGCCCTCGGCAAAATACGGCGGGTTTGAAACAACGAGGTCAAACTCACCCGACTTGAACAGCTCACGGCAGCGGCGGATATCACCCGTTACTATATTGCAGCGCTCGGCAAGACCGTTCTCTGCAATATTTGCGCGCGCACAGTCTGCCGCGTCGGGATTAATCTCAAGCCCCGTCATCGCAAGCTTTTCCGTGCGGCACAGAAGCAGCAGCGGTAAAATTCCCGAGCCGCAGCCGAGGTCGATGCCGTTTTTACGCGTACCCGTATTCACAAAATCGGCAAGCAGCACAGAGTCCGTGCCGAGCTTAAAATGCTCCGACTGCGCAAACTTAGGTCCGTTTCGCCAGAGCTCAACAAAATCGTTCATAACAAGTTCCTTGATTGAGATAATAAAAACTCTGCGATATGCAACAAGCATATCGCAGAATTTTTATTGAGAAATTACTCCTCGGTCTCGATGATAGCCTTAGCAGGGCACTGTGCCTTGCAGGAACCGCAGGACAGGCACTTCTCAGGATTGATCTCGAAATGAGCTTCGCCCTCAAAGATAGCTTCAGCAGGGCACTGCTCTGCGCAGGAACCGCAGGACAGGCACTCTTCGGTAATAACAAATGCCATGATGTTACCTCCATATGTATTTATCAAGCAACTTACTTGCAAAAGCATTGTAACACATAATATGAAAATTGCAAATGTAAAATTTCACTTTGCATTTATTTCTTAATAATTTTGGCAATAATCCCGTATGCGAATACTACATTTCGGCAGAATAGGCCGCTGCCTGTGCATTAGAATAAGCAAGGAGGAATATTGCCTTGAAGAATAATGAAAAATTTACGGAAAAAGCCGAGTCGGCAATAGAGCAGGCACGGCTTGCCGCGTTCAGCCTCGGTCACAGCTATGTCGGCACGGAGCATCTTTTGCTCGGAATTGTACACGAGGGCGCAGGCCTCGGCGCAAGAATTTTGCGCGAGCGCGGCATTACAGAGCGCAGGCTGCGCGAGGCAGTTGAGGGCTCGGCAGGCATCGGCGCTCCGGGCGTGCCCGCGCAGGGGCTTACGAAAAATGCCTGGACTGCCATCGAAAAGGCCGCAGGAGATGCATCAAGGCTCGGGCATAACTATGTCGGCACGGAGCACATTCTGCTCGGCATACTGCGTCAGCCCGAATGCGGCGGAGCAATTGCGCTCACTGCCGCAGGCTTTGACCTTAACGAGATATACACCGACATAATGGCGGTATTCGGCGCAGGCTCTCAGCGTCCCAAGCAGCAGACTCAGAGCAGCCCGAAAACCACCACACGCCACAGCGAAACGAGGGTGCTTGACCAGTACAGCCGCGACTTAACTCAGCTTGCCGCCTCGGGCGCAATCGAGCCTGTTATATGCCGCAGCGACGAAATTCAGCGCTCGGTGCAGATACTCTCGCGCAGGACGAAAAACAACCCCGTTTTAATAGGCGAGCCCGGAGTAGGCAAAACCGCCGTTGCCGAGGGCATTGCGCTTTACATCGCAGGCGGTGATGCGCCCGAGAGTATGGCGGGCAAGCGGCTCGTTTCGCTGGACATGCCCGCACTGCTTGCGGGCACAAAATACCGCGGCGACTTTGAGGAGCGAGTAAAGGCCATTCTCAAGGATGTCAAAAAGGCGGGCGATGTCATACTTTTCATCGACGAGCTGCACACGATAATCGGTGCAGGCTCTGCCGAGGGCGCAATCGATGCCGCCAATATCCTGAAGCCTGCCTTAGGGCGCGGCGAGGTGCAGATTATCGGCGCGACAACGCCCGAGGAGTACCGTCGGCACATTGAAAAGGACGCGGCGCTTGAGAGGCGCTTTCAGCCCGTCAAGATAACAGAGCCCGACCGCGAGCAGACGATGAGTATGCTGCGCAGTGTGCGCGTCAATCTTGAAAAGCACCACTGCGTCAAAATCTCAGACCCCGCGCTCGATGCCGCCGTTGACCTTTCCGTGCGCTATATAAGCGACCGCTTTCTGCCCGACAAAGCAATTGACCTTATTGACGAGGCGGCAGCGCGCATACGCGTTAACCGCGGCAGCCTTGTAACCAAGGAGGACATTGCCGACATCGTTTCGCTGTGGACGGGCATTCCCGTTGCCAATCTTAACTCCGACGAATCAAAGCGGCTGCGCGAGATGGAGAGCATACTGCACCGCCGCGTCATCGGTCAGGGCGAGGCAGTTTCAGCCGTTGCGCGAGCAATTCGCCGCGGCAGGGTTGGGCTTTCTGACCCCAACCGCCCTATCGGCAGCTTTCTGTTTTTAGGCCCTACGGGCGTGGGCAAGACCGAGCTTTGCCGCGCGCTTGCCGAGGCAGTCTACGGCGAGGCTGATGCGATGATTCGCCTTGCCATGTCCGAGTATATGGAAAAGCACGCCGTCAGCAAGCTTATCGGCTCGCCCCCCGGCTATGTCGGCTACGAGGACGGCGGTCAGCTGACCGAAAAGGTGCGCCGCCGACCGTGGTCGGTGGTGCTGTTCGATGAGATTGAAAAGGCGCACGAGGATGTGTGGAGCATACTGCTGCAGATTATGGACGACGGTCATCTGACCGACTCCTGCGGCAAGAAAATAGACTTTCGCAACACGATAATCGTTATGACCTCAAACATCGGTGCAAAGGCGATGACCGACGGCAAACGCAGACTCGGCTTTACCGCCGCGGAGGGAATATCTGCCGCAAACGAGGAGCTTAAGGAGAAGGTCAACGAGGAGCTTCGGCAGACCTTCAAGCCCGAATTTCTCAACCGCATTGACGAAACAATCATTTTTCAGCGCCTTACGCGCGCGGAAATCCGCAGCATAACCGAGCGCATGATTTGCACCGTTGCAGGACGCTTTGCCGAGCTCGGTATGCGTTTAAGCGTCCCCGACAGCGTAATCGATGCGCTTGCCGAGCGCGGCTACGACGAGAAATTCGGCGCGCGTCCCCTGCGCCGCACAATTCAGACTCTCATCGAGGACAACGCCGCCGAGCTGCTGCTTGACGGCAGAATAGGACGCGGCGACAGTGTGAGCGCAAGTCTCAGCGGTGAAAAAATAGTTTTGACGAAAGACGGCGCATAAGTTATACTGTTTCTGCAAAAATCATAAAAACAGAGGTAGAATATGACCAAGCAGGAGCTTATTGACCGCATCAATGAACGGAGCGGTTACAACAAATATAACGGCATAACGGTAGTGGATATCGGCGAGGACTACTGCATCGTTGAGGGTGAGCTGCGCGAAGAGGCGCTCAACCCATGGGGTATGGCCCACGGCGGCTTTGTTTATTCGCTGTGCGATGTCGCCGCAGGCGTTGTTGTCAATCAGGACAAGCGCAAAAGCCTGACCCTCAGCGGCAATATGCACTATCTTCATGCATCAAAGGGCTCCAAGCTGCGTGCGGAGGGCAGAATTATCAAGGACGGCAGAAGCATCGCTGTTGTTGAAACCTCGGTGTACGATGACGAGGGCACCCTCACCGCAAGCGGAAGCTTTGAACTGTTCATTGTCGGACCTTTGGAGACCACTCAATAAGGGCGGCATACCGCAGAGATTTATAGGTTTTGAAACTCCTTTTTCGCCCATACGGCACAAAAAATTCCGGTAATACGCAAAAGTATTACCGGAATTTTGTTATTTGATGGGCAGCTGAACCTCGGTCAGCCAGTCATTGACCGACTCCTTGTTCCAGATGCCGTCAATATAGCTTTCTCTTGCAAAGCCCGCAATTTCGTAGCCGTTTACTTCCGCGTACTCCACGATAAATGCATAGGCCTCGCCGATATTATCGTACGCGCCCTTATGATAGATGCTCAGCACCTTGGCGGCAGGCAGTGTTCTGAACTTTATATGCTCGTTTTCATTGCCGAAGGCTACGACTGCCTCGTTATGTCGGACTCTTACATCTGTTTCTTTATACTCACAGTCAAGATACTCACAGAACTCATACGGCGGCTCCGCGCATTTGAGTTCGGGATTGAGCTTAATGCACTCCTCGCCCACCGACGGAATCCACTGCATAAGGTCGCCATACTTCTTCAGCACAGCTTCCGATGAATAAACAATCATCTCGGGAATCTCTTTTACTGTTACCTGATACTTCATTTCATTTCCCTCCAGAATAAATTCTATGACGGAAAGCTGAAGCTCTGTATCGTGCCGCAGTTTACGGAGACTCTCTGCCTTTGCGGCCAGGATTTTATTCACATCTTCTCCGGAAAAAATGCTTTTAATCTCTTCAATTGATAAGCCGAGCTGCCTGTAGGACTTGATTTTTGCCGCAGTTTCAAGCTGCGCGGTTTCATAGAAGCGATAGCCGGTCCATTTGTCCACACAAGCCGGTATCAAAAGACCTTCCTTCTCGTAAAAGCGCAGAGCTTTTACTGTTGTAAGAGAAAGCTTTGAAAATTCTCCGATTTTGAGCATGATACATCTCCTTTCCATCACATCTGCGATGATAGCCTATACTCTAAGGGGAGAGTCAACAGTAAAAACAAAAAATCAAAAACAGACAACCCGCAAAGGCAGTACAATGCCCTTCCGGGTTGTCGTTATAATTATCGAATCAGCCGACCTCGACTACGCCGTCTTCCTTGACGGTGATTTTTGCGCCGGTGCTTACATACTCGAGGAACTCATCGCCGAGAGAGTCAACAACGGGCATCTTTGCCTCGGTCCATACATCGCCGAGGATTGCGCCTGATGCTGCGAGGGGGTCGATGGGTTTGCTGAAGAGCATGCAGGCAGGCTGCTTGCCGAGCGAGCAGACTGTGAACAGTACCATGCCGCCGGTGGTTGAGCCGATGGTCATGGGCAGGCACAGTGCCTTGCCTATCATGGGCATCTTGTAGATATCAGCATTGTTCTGGTCGCCGCACTTCATCTGCTTGTCGCCGAACATCATACCCATCTGATAGCTTGCGAGGGTGTTGAAGCCGCCCTTGGAAACAAGAGCTTCAGCGGTGCAGGTGCCGGGAACTACTACACGGCCTTTGAATGTTTTCATTTCTTGCCCTCCCTCTTGGTTGTGATGATGCTGAGGATATCAGCCTCGGTGTAGTACTTTGCGCTGGTGTAGGTGCGTAGCTTGTTGGAGGAGGTGATGACTGCCTTCTTCTTGCACAGAGGATTGTTCATGTACATAAGCGGGCAGATATAGCTGAGAATGATGCCCTGACGCTTGAGCTGCTTTGCGTACGGGGTCTTCTCGAACTCCTTGATAACGGGAGTTGAGGAGGTGAATACGGTGGGAACGGTGACCTTGGAAAGGCCGTTCTTCTTAAGTGCTTCGCCGACATTTTCAGTCCAGTCAATGAGCTGCTGCAGAGTCATATGCGGGCAGCCTACGAAGCACAGCTGAGGTGCTGCATCGGGATTCTTCCAGATGACGGGATAGTTTGCCTTTACGCGCTCGAGCTCTGCATCGTCAATGACATAGACCTGTGCGCCCTCTGCGATGAGGCTCTCGCCCTGCTCGACTGCCTCGGGAGTGAGGTTTGCAATGTGGTACAGACCGACTGCGCCGTTTGATGCGGTTGCTGCGCCGAAGTCCTTGAGATAGGTGCAGCTTTCGTCGTTAAGCTCGGTGCCTATCCACTTGTCGAGACCCTTGACATAGGGGACCTCTTCCATGACCTTCATACCGATTGCAGAGCCGAGAAGCTGTGCCTCGGGCTTCTTGCTGGTCTTAACCTCGACAATCCATGTTGCCTTGCGGTTTTCGTCCATAAGCAGACCGAACTCGGGAACAAAGCCTGCGATGGAGCCCATAAGCTCAATCATGCCGGAGTTGCGGTTGCAGCGTGCGCCGAGGACGGAGTTTGCGTAAACAACTGCGGAGGACTCTGCCCAGGAGAGAATGTCGCCCTTCTTGGGCTTGTTGCCTACCTGGTCGAGATAGCAGGTGCAGGTGTAATCGTCATCACTGGTGATGCCGAGCTTGCGAAGCTGCTCCTCGTAGCTGTCCTGCTCGGTGTACATGAATTTCTTGAATACGAGGTCTTCGATTATGCTGCTGGGGACATTCTTGTCCAGAGGCTTGGGGTCAGCGGTGAACTTCTGGTCGGTTACGAGACCTGCATCAATGATTTCCTGATACAAATCATAGACGGGCTTCATAACCTTCAGGCCGAAGCTGATAACGGTATGGCCGTACTTTGAGGTAATCGGCAGCATACGCTCTGCGCCGAAGGTCTCTCCGTACATTACGAGGGTCTTGACGACCTTTGCCATTGTTTCGCCTTGCTCGCCATTCAGCATGGCCTGCTGTTCGGGGGTAAGTTTCATTGGCAAATCACTTCCTTGTATATCAATTATTTTGTTGACAAATTAACAATTACATTTTATAACATATGCCCTGCAAAGTCAACAAATGAAAACGCCTCTGTTTTCGGACAGAGGCGTTATTGCACTATCAGATTTTGACCTCGGGCATCATCTCATCGGCGATGCGCTGCAGCATTTCTTCGAATGTTGCAATCTCTTCCTCGGTGAAGTCGTCGGAAATTCTGTCGACCACGGTCTTTACATAGCTGCGCATGATATCGGTATAGCCGTAGTACTTCTCGGAGAGCACAAGGTGGTACTCTCTGCGGTCGGTGGTTGAATTCTGCTTGATGAGGTAACCCTTCTTGATGAGGTTATTTACCTTATAGGTCGCATTGGACTGGGAGATATTAAGAAACTCCGCAAACTGGCCGATTGTAGGCTCGTGCAGGGCATGGATAACCTCAATCGAAAAGGCCTCCATTGCGCTCAATGAGCCCTCGCGCTCGCGCACGAGCTCAAATATTCTTCTGAAGAACTCGAGTTTGAACTTATCGTAAACATTAAGAAAATTTTCCTGCAGCATGAAAATTCTCCTTTCAACAAAGCCTTAACTTTTTTATTCATTCTAAGCTAAAATATCCGTTTTGTAAATAGGAGATATAAAAAACTCCCCAAACTCAACGAGTTGGGGGAGTTATATGTTGCATTATTTCTTGTGTTTTCCGAAGAAGCCCTTCGTCTCAACATTCTCTCCGAGGGTGGAGGCAAACTGCCTCAGTGCCTCTTTCTGAGCGGAATTGAGGTTCTTGGGCACGGTTACGCGCACGGTTACGAACTGGTCGCCGCGTCCGTTTGAACGCAGGAACGGAACGCCCTTGCCCTTGAGGCGGAACATTGAGCCCGTCTGTGTGCCCTCGGGTATGTTGAGCTTGACTCTGCCGTCAAGTGTCGGAACCTCAATCTCTGCGCCGAGCGTTGCCTCGGCAAAGGAGATATCCTGGTCAAGCAGTATGGATGCGCCCTCACGCTCAAAGCGTGCGTGCGGCTGAACAAGCACGGTAACGAGCAGGTCGCCTGCAGGGCCGCCGTTCACGCCCGCATTACCCTGACCGCGCAGCGAGATGGTCTGGCCGTCATCAATGCCTGCAGGAATGCTGACGGTTACCTTGTGCTGACGGCGAACGCTGCCTATGCCGTGGCAGTTCTTGCAGGGTGTGTGGATAACCTTGCCGCGTCCCTTGCACTTGGGACACTGCGAGGATGACTGCACCATGCCGAAGGGTGTGCGCTGGGTGGTCTTTACAGAGCCGGTGCCCTTACAGTCGGGGCAGACCTCTGCGGTTGTACCCTCTGCGCAGCCCGTGCCCTTACAGTCGGGACACTGCTCAATACGGCCTACGAAGATTTCCTTCTTGACGCCGAAGGCTGCTTCCTCAAACTTTACGCTGACGGTCTCGCGAAGGTTATCGCCCTTGCGCGGTGCGTTCGGATTTCTTCCGCCGCCTCCGCCAAAGCCTCCGAAGCCGCCAAAGCCTCCGAAGATATCACCGAAGATATCGCCGAAGTCGCCAAAGCCTCCGAAGCCACCGCCGCCGAAGCCCTGACTGGGGTCAAATGCGGCGTGACCGTACTGGTCATACTTTGCGCGCTTGTCGGAGTCGGATAGTATCTCGTACGCCTCGTTTATCTCCTTGAAGCGTGCCTCGCACTCCTTATCGCCGGGGTGCAGGTCGGGGTGGTTTTCCTTGGCAAGCTTTCTGTATGCTTTTTTAAGTTCGTCCTCGGTAGCACTTTTCTGTACTCCCAGGACCTCATAATAATCTCTTTTATCTGCCATTATATTACCTCAGCAGGTGAATTTCTTCAAAAAGCAGACAAGGATAAAACCGACAAGAGCAGATTGATTAATGATTTTGCGTCGTAAAAAGGCGCTTTCCTGCAGGAATACTTGTCTGTATTTCAAAGGGAAGCAACGAATTTACGACGCACAAATCATCTCAAGATGCCGCAGTCGGTTTAATCCGCGTTTGCTAAAACTTATTTGTCGTCGTCAACTACGGTGTAGTCTGCGTCGTAGTAATCCTGACCGCCGCAGTCATTGCCGCAGTTGGGGTCGCAGCCTGCGCCGCCCTGTGCAGCCTGTGCTGCCTGTGCTGCCTCATACAGCTTTGCGAAAACATCGGTCAGCTCCTTGGTTGCCTGCTTGATGCTCTCGGTGTCGGTGCCGGTGAGTGCAGTCTTGAGGCTCTGCAGCTTTGCTTCGATTTCGCCCTTGACCTCTGCGGGAACCTGGTCGCCCATATCCTCGAGGGTCTTCTCGGTCTGATATACCATCTGGTCGCCCTGGTTGCGGACATCGATTTCTTCCTTGCGCTTTGCGTCTTCAGCTGCGAACATCTCAGCTTCCTTGACTGCCTTGTCGATATCTTCCTTGGTCATGTTGGTGGAGGAGGTGATGGTGATGTGCTGCTCCTTGCCAGTGCCGAGATCCTTTGCGGATACATTTACGATGCCGTTTGCGTCGATATCGAAGGTAACCTCAATCTGAGGAACACCGCGGCGTGCCGGTGCGATACCGTCGAGGTTGAAGCGGCCGAGGCTCTTATTGTACTGAGCCATCTCGCGCTCGCCCTGCAGAACATTGATTTCAACAGCGGTCTGATTGTCAGCTGCGGTGGAGAAAATCTGGCTCTTCTTGGTGGGGATGGTGGTGTTGCGCTCGATGAGTCTGGTGCATACGCCGCCGAGAGTCTCGATACCGAGGGACAGCGGAGTTACATCGAGGAGCAGAACGCCCTTGACATCGCCGACGAGAACGCCGCCCTGAATTGCTGCGCCGATTGCAACGCATTCATCGGGGTTGATGCCCTTGAAGCCTTCCTTGCCGGTGAGGGTCTTGACCATTTCCTGAACAGCGGGGATACGGGAAGAACCGCCGACCATCAGGACCTTGGAAATCTCGCCTGCGGACAGACCGGAGTCGGACAGTGCCTGCTTTACGGGGCCCATGGTCTTCTCTACGAGGTGGTGAGTCAGCTCGTTGAACTTTGCGCGGGTCAGAGTTACATCGAGGTGCTTGGGGCCGGTTGCATCAGCAGTGATGTAGGGCAGGTTGATGTTGGAGGTGGTTACGCCGGAAAGCTCAATCTTTGCCTTCTCAGCAGCCTCGCGCAGGCGCTGCATTGCGACCTTGTCACCGGACAGGTCGATGCCCTCTGCCTTCTTGAACTCGTCAACAAGGTACTTGGTGACGCATGCGTCGAAGTCGTCGCCGCCGAGGCGGTTGTTACCTGCAGTTGCAAGTACTTCGATAACGCCGTCGCCGATTTCGAGAACGGATACATCGAAGGTGCCGCCGCCGAGGTCGTAAACCATAATCTTCTGATCGGTTTCCTTATCAAGACCGTAAGCAAGTGCTGCTGCGGTAGGCTCGTTGATGATGCGCTTTACCTCGAGACCTGCAATCTTGCCTGCGTCCTTGGTTGCCTGACGCTGTGCGTCGGTGAAGTATGCGGGAACGGTGATGACTGCTTCGGTGACGGTCTGACCGAGGTAGCTCTCTGCGTCAGCCTTCAGCTTCTGAAGAATCATTGCGGAAATTTCCTGAGGGGTGTATCCCTTATTGTCAACATTGACCTTGTATGCGGTGCCCATCTCGCGCTTGATGGAAGCGATGGTGCGGTCGGGGTTGGTGATAGCCTGGCGCTTTGCAACCTGACCTACCATTCTCTCGCCGGTCTTTGCGAATGCAACGACGGACGGAGTGGTGCGTGCACCCTCTGCGTTTGCGATAACGACTGCCTCGCCGCCTTCCATAACGGATACGCAGCTGTTGGTTGTACCGAGGTCAATACCTATAATCTTACCCATTGTTTTTTCCTCCTATAGAAAATGAAAATTAGTATACTTTTTATTATCAGTTTGCAACCTTGACCATTGCAAAACGGATTATCTTGTCATTGAGCTTGAAGCCCTTCTGGAAAACCTCGACTACTTCGTTTTCGCCGAAGCTCTCATCATCGATGTGCATTACCGCGTTGTGGAATGCGGGGTCGAACTTCTGTCCCGCTGCCTCGATTTCGGTTACGCCCAGCTTTTCCATCGTTGCGTTGAACTGAGTCATAATCATCTCAACGCCCTTGCGGTAAGCCTCATCGGCGGTTTCCTGAGCAAGTGCTCTTTCGAGGTTGTCATACACGGGCAGGAACTTGAGCAGTGTGTCTGCCTTGATGTCGTTGTAAAGCGACTCGCGCTCTTTCTGGCTGCGCTTGCGGAAGTTATCGTACTCAGCGCACAGACGCAGGTACTTTTCCTTCTCCTCCTGAATCAGCTTTTCGGCTGCTTCCTTTATTTCGGTCTCCTTCTTGGATTCCTTCTTGGGCTTTTTCTCCTTTTTGGGTTCAGCCTTTTCCTCTGTCTTTTCTTCCTTTATCTCCTCTGCGGAGGTTTCCTTTTTCTCAGTGCTCATCTATAATGTCATCTCCCTTAATTATAAGCTTGTTGTGCATGCCGGAGGGCGGTGCCTCACCGCCGCCGAGGCGTCTTGAAAGTCCCGCTGCCAGAAAGCTCAGCTTTGCGGCAACTGCGGAATAATCCATTCGCGTCGGTCCGACAACTCCGATAAGTCCCTTCGTGTTATCGCCCATATCGTAGCTTGCGATTACAACGCTGGAGTCCTTAAGCTCCTCCGCTACATTTTCGGGACCTATCAGCACCTTGACCTCGGAGTCGCCTGCGAACATCTCGTCGGCAGGTCCCGACAGCACATGTCCTCCTTCGGCAAGGTAATTCATAAGCCTGTGCGCCTTGTCCGGGTCTCTGTACTCGGGCTGGCTGAGAAGTCTGTTCTCGCCCGTTACATAAGCCTGCACCTCGTGCTGACTTGAGAGCGTTTCCATCACGAACGATGCGATTACCGAGGTAAGTCCCATCGTGTCGCCCGAGGCGCGTTCGGTTGAGGAAATAAGCACCGGCGTTATCTTGTCATTCGTAAGTCCGGTGAAGTTTGCATTGAACAGCGTCGAAAGCTTGTTTATCATGCCCTGGTCAACCGAGATGGGCAGATGAACTAATTTATTCTTAACTGTATTGTTGCTCAGCATCACAACTATTATGAATGTGTTGGCATCAATATAAATCAGGTCGAAGCGCTTTATCGTTGCGGGTGCGTAGGTAGCAAGCGCAAGCGCGGGATAATCGGTCAGCTGGGAGGCAATCTTGCCGACATCGCTCATCATGCTGTCAAGCTGAATCATCTTGTCGTTGAGTCTGCGGTTTATATCCTCAGTTTCCTCAAGGGAGAGCTTCTGCTTCTCCATCAGCTCGTTGACATACATTCTGTAGCCCGAGGGAGTCGGAATTCTGCCTGCCGAGGTGTGCGGCTGTTCGAGGTAGCCCATCGCGGTGAGCTCTGCAAGCTCGTTGCGGATTGTCGCCGAGGAGCAGCCGAGGTTTGCAATGCTTGCAATCGCCTTGCTGCCGACGGGCTCCGCCGTCTTGATGTACTCTTCAACGAGCGCGGCAAGTATTTTCTTTTTTCTGTCGCTGATCCCCATTGCTTCTTCCTCTTTTAGCACTCGCAGCTTTTAGCTGCTGGCACTCTCTTTATCTGAGTGCTAATATACCATTATTTTTTGCACTTGTCAAGGCTTTTATTCCTAATCTCGTGCGAATATTTATATAAATTTCTGCGCAAAAATTCAGCCCATCCAATTTGGATGGGCTGAAATCATATTTATTATTGTTAGTTCAGGAAGTCCTTGAGCTTTCTGCTGCGTGAGGGGTGGCGGAGCTTGCGCAGTGCCTTTGCCTCAATCTGGCGGATTCTCTCACGGGTTACATTGAATTCCTTGCCGACCTCCTCAAGGGTGCGGGTGCGGCCGTCAACGATGCCGAAGCGCAGCTCGAGCACCTTCTTCTCGCGCGGTGTGAGGGTGTCGAGAACCTCCATAAGCTGCTCCTTGAGCAGGGAGAAGCTTGCAGCCTCGCTGGGCTCGGATGCGTCCTCATCGGGAATGAAGTCGCCGAGGTGGGAATCCTCTTCCTCGCCGATAGGAGTTTCGAGAGAAACGGGCTCCTGAGCAATCTTGAGAATATCGCGTACCTTCTCAACGGGCATACCCATTTCCTTTGCAATCTCCTCTGCACTCGGGTCGTGGCCGAGCTCCTGCAGAAGCTGACGGGAAACGCGGATTACCTTGTTGATGGTTTCTACCATATGAACGGGGATACGGATGGTGCGCGCCTGGTCTGCGATTGCACGGGTGATTGCCTGACGAATCCACCAGGTTGCATAGGTCGAGAACTTGTATCCCTTGGTGTAGTCGAACTTTTCGACTGCCTTGATAAGGCCGAGGTTGCCCTCCTGAATGAGGTCGAGGAACAGCATTCCGCGGCCGACATAGCGCTTAGCGATTGAAACGACAAGGCGGAGGTTTGCCTCTGCCATGCGGCGTTTTGCCTCCTCGTCGCCCTCGCTCATTCTGGTTGCAAGCTCAATCTCCTCTTCTGCGGTGAGCAGGGGGACCTTGCCTATTTCCTTGAGGTACATACGAACGGGGTCATCGGTGGAGTAGTTGGAGTCGGCAATGATTTCAGCCTCGGTCTCAACGATTTCCTCCTCGGTAACCTCTTCAATCTCGTCAAGCTCTGCAAGCTCGGGAAGCTCGATATCGTCAAGTGCGGGCATTACATCGTCGCCTGCGAGGTCGATGTCGATGCCGTTGGCTTCGAGGGTTTCATAGAACTTGCTGATTGCGTCGGCGTCAACGCCCTGCTCCTCGAGGTTTGCAATATCCTTGGTGCTGAGCTTGCCTGCCTTTTTGCCCTTTTCGAGCAGCTCTGCAAGCTTTTCCTCGGTGGTCTTTTCGGGCTCGGCGGGCTGCTCGGCAGCCTTGGTCTTTTTTCTTGTTCTCTTTTTCGGTGCGGACTTTTCCTCGGCTTCCGCAAGCAGCTTGTCTGCTTCTGCCTCAAGAGCTGCTTCGTCTATAATCATTTCGTTTTCTTTCGTCTTTTCCATAGCTTACCCCTCATATCCTTTGGTTTCTTTCAGTTTTTCCGCAAGCTGCCTCAAATCCTCTGCGGAGTCGGAAAGCTCGCGCTGTTTTCTTATTCTCTCTATGTAATCGCTCAGCGCCTTTTCGCCGTTGCGAAGCGCCTCCGGCTTTTGCAGAATTCCCGCAAGCAGCGAAGCCTCCTGCGGCATCAGCACGGCACTCACAGTTGCCATACTGATTATATCGCCCTTTTCAAACTTTGCCTTGAGCACCGAGTATATCTTGGCGAGCACGGGAGCAGAAAACTCCGTCGGGCTCGGCAAATCCTTGCCTCTGCACAGTCCCTGGTCGAGGAACATCAGCCTTATGATGCCCTCCTCGGCCGTTGCCGATTCGGGATTTTCATAGTGGAACTCCTTTTCCCTCGGCTGAATCTGCTTTTCGGGATGGTTAAGCTGCCTGGCGTTTTCCTGCCTTGCGTTTCTGACCGCTTTTTTGTGGCGGCGCTCAACCTCCTGCGCGACAACATCGGCGGCAACTCCCGCCATTGACGCAACGCGCATCGCGTACACCTGCCGCTCAACACTGCCCGGCAGCCGCGCCACCATTTCGGACGCTTCCTTTAGGAACGCAACCTTTTGCTCATCAATCGCGAGGTCATATTTATTGGTAACATTCTGCAGGCGGTAGTCGATGTGGTTTTCGGATTTCTCCACAAGATTGCGGAACGCATCGGCGCCCTTGGTCTTTATGAACTCATCGGGGTCCTTTGCGCCCGTCATGCTAAGCACCTTGACCTTGACATCGAGCTTCTCAAGAAGTCCGATTGCGCGCTGCGCGGCCTTTTTGCCCGCTCCGTCGCTGTCATAGGCAATCACGACCTCGTTTGTGTAGCGCGAGATGAGCCGCGCCTGCTCGGGCGTGAGCGAGGTGCCGAGCGATGCAACCGCCGAGTCAAAACCCGCCTGATGCATCATCACAACATCTATATTGCCCTCTGCAAGTATTATGTATCCGTTCTTCGACTTTTTAGCCAGATTAAGTGCAAAAAGATTTCGGCTTTTGTTGAACACAAGCGTTTCGGGGCTGTTCATGTATTTTGGCTCACCGTCACCGAGAATTCTGCCGGAAAAGCCGATTACATCGCCGCGAACATCGATTACGGGGAACATCAGTCGATTGCGGAAGGTATCGTAGAATCCGCTTGTTTTGCCCTTGCGGACAAGTCCCGCCTCGAACAGCTCGTTATCGTAGTAGCCGAGCGCCTTCATCGCGTTTCGGAGGCTGTCCCATGTGTCAGGCGCAAAGCCCAAGCCGAAGCGCTTTGCCGTTGCGGGTGAAATCTGTCGCCGCGCCATATAGTCAAGCGCAGGCTTGCCCTCGGGCTTTGACAGACAGCTGTAGAAGAACTTTGCCGCATCTCGATTCAAATCAAGCATTCTGCGGCGCTATTTCGATTCAAAGCTGTTTTCCTCCTCGGGGGTTGCCCTGCCCGCGCGCTTTGCCAAGAATTCAACTGCCTCGGGGAAGCTGAGGTTTTCAACCTCCATTATGAAGTTTATTACGCCGCCACCCTTGCCGCAGCCGAAGCAGTGATAAATCTGCTTATCGGGCGATACTGAAAACGACGGGGTTTTTTCGCTGTGGAACGGGCACAGACCGAACTGGTTTGAGCCCGAGCGCTTAGTGAGCCGCACATAGCTGCCCACAACATCTACTATGTCGCTTCTCTCAACAAGCTCCTGCAAAAATGCCTCGGGAAACGCCATGCACACTCACCTTCCTTTCAAATGAAATATCTTCGTTTATTTTACAGTCCACGACATCGGGATAAAAATGTCGCTGTACTTCTCCATTGCGTAGCCGTCGGTCATGCCCGACACATAGTCGCACACAGCACGCTCAACACCGTCGCGCTCGACAATTCTGTTCAAGTCCGAGGGCAGCTTTTCGGGGTGCTTCAGATAGTAGTCAAAAATGCCGCCGAGGATGCCGTCAACCTTGCTCTCCTCGCTTTTTGCAATGGGATTTGTATACACATCTGAATACATAAAGCTGTGGAAAAAGTCCACCGCCTCCTGCATGTAGTCGGACATTTTTATAACGCCGTTTCCGCTGTTTTCAATCAGGTCGGAAACGATGGAGTTTATTCTCTCGCTGTTGCGCTCGCCGCAGCGGGTGCGTATAATCTCGGGCACCTCCTCGGCCTTGAGTATGCCCGCTCTTATTGTGTCGTCAAGGTCGTGATTTATGTACGCAATGCGGTCGGCAAGCCGCACGCAGGTGGCCTCGAGGGTATCGTCGGGTGCGCCGTGGGTGTGATTGAGAATGCCCATTCTCGTTTCGTAGCACAGATTAAGGCCTCTGCCCTCGCGCTCAAGAGAATCGACAACGCGAAGCGACTGCTCATAGTGCTTGAAGCCGCCGCCGTAAATACGGTTCAGCGCTCTTTCGCCTGCGTGGCCGAAGGGCGTGTGGCCGAGGTCATGACCGAGCGCCGCAGCCTCGGCTAAATCCTCGTTGAGCTCAAGCGCTCTTGCGATTGTGCGTGCAAGGCGCGAAACCTCAAGGGTGTGGGTCAGCCTTGTGCGGTAATGGTCGCCCTCGGGCTGAAGATAGACCTGTGTTTTGTGCTTGAGTCTGCGGAAGGCCTTTGAATGCGTTATTCTGTCAATATCGCGCTGAAAGCAGGTGCGCATCTCGCTCTCGGGCTCGTATTCGGGTCTGCCCTTTGAGTTTTCCGAAAGCACGCCGTATTCGCAGATAAAGCTATGCTCAACCGCCTCTCGCTTCTCTCTCGGATTTGACATACTCATTCCTCCCTGCAGAACAAAAAAGGTACCAAAGATTTCTCTCTGATACCTTTATACGACGCAAATTCTTATTTCCCTTTATTTTTTATAAATTATTTTATTTTTACGGGCATAAATGCCTCGCCGGCTGCTTTTACCTCGCTTGAGCCTGCCGTTACATCGGCAATGCGCGCGGTGAAGCTGTCAACGCTTTCCTCGGGCAGCAGCGCCTTTACGCAGACCTGCGCGCCGTACTCAATATCCTCGACAACGCCGTTTACCGCGGCGCACTCGAGCTTGACTCTCTCGAGCAGCGAGTATGTACACGGCACCTCGGCTCTTACCCAGCGGCGCACAACGCACACGCCTGCCGCATCGAGCGCGTCCTTCGCGCTCTTGGTGTAGGCTCTCAGAAGTCCGCCCGCGCCGAGCAGGACACCGCCGAAGTAGCGCGTTACAACGCACACGAAATTTTCAATGCCCTCGCGCTTGAACACCTCGAGCATCGGTATGCCCGCAGTCCCCTGCGGCTCGCCGTCATCGGAATAGCGCACTGCGCCGTTTCGTATTGCATAGCACCAGCAGTTGTGCCGCGCATCGTAGTATTTCTTTTTCATCTCGGCGACAAAGGCCTTTGCCTCGTCCTCGGTTTCAACCATGCGGACATGGCCGAGGAAGCTTGAGCGCTTCTCGACAAATTCAGCCTCGCCGTTTCCTGCGGGGATAAAGTATTCGCTCAATCCTCCCAGTCCTCCTTCTGCTCCGTATAGCCGGGGATAAACTGCTTTATTCTGCCGAAAATCTCGGGCGGCACGATAACCTCCGCCTCAATGCCGTCATCGGTGTAATCCATCTTGATAACAGATGCCTCGCGGTTGAGCAGGTCGGTTATGCCCGCGTTTGCATACGGAATTTTCAGCGTTACATGGTGGCTGCCGCGGTCTAAAAGCGCCGACAACTTCTGTACAAGCTCCTGCACACCCTCGCCGCTTTTTGCCGAAAGACACACTATATCCTCGCCGTGCGGCAGAATGCCGACATAGGCATCGCACTTATTGAAAACGCGCACGCACGGAGTCTGCTCCGCGCCGAGCTGCGAGATGAGCGAATCGACAACGCGCGCCTGCTCCTCCCAATCGGGGTTTGAAATGTCAATGACATGCAGCAGAACATCTGCGTAGGAAAGCTCCTCAAGCGTTGCCTTGAAGGCCTCGATGAGATGATGCGGCAGCTTGCGGAAAAAGCCGCCGGTGTCGGAAATGAGCACCTCGGTGAAATCGTCAATGCGCAGCTTGCGCGTTGTGGTGTCAAGGGTGTCGAAAAGGCGGTTGTTCGCGGGAATGTCGGAGTCGGTAAGGCAGTTGAGCAGGGTTGACTTGCCCGCGTTTGTGTAGCCGACGAGCGCAACGATGGGCATATCGTTCTTCTCGCGCTTTCTGCGCTGAGTGGAGCGCACCTTGCGTACTGCGGCAAGCTCCTCCTCGAGCTTCTGAATTTTTCTGCGGATATGGCGGCGGTCGGTCTCAAGCTGAGTTTCGCCGGGGCCGCGTGTGCCTATGGGCGAGGAGCCGCCCGAGGCGGTCTGACGCACAAGGTGAGTCCACATACCCGTCAGTCGCGGCAGCAGATACTTGTACTGTGCAAGCTCAACCTGAAGCTGACCTTCGCGTGTCTGCGCGCGCTGAGCGAAAATATCGAGAATGAGTCCCGAGCGGTCAAGCACCTTTACGCCGAG
>JAZUJB010000088.1:0-25100 GCA_045642545.1 Oscillospiraceae bacterium | reverse complement strand
GACCGGTGGCTGTGCAAAGAACGATGGCCTTAAGCAGGCAATCGAGCATGTTCTGAAGCTGAAGGTTGTCAACCTGAAGACCGACCCCCAGCTCATGGGCGCACTCGGCGCAGCAGAGTATGCACGCCAGAAGGGCCTTGCAAAGAAGTAATTCTTTGATAGTTTAATAAAAAAAAGCAGACACGATAGTGTCTGCTTTTTTTATATCTGCATAAAATCATAGGCAGTATACTTATCATAATATCATAGGTAGCATACTTATCGAACATTGCCAAAACGCTCTAATATTGCTGCGGTACAAACTGTCCTCAATCACCAGACAGTGCTGTAAGGCCTGCTACGGATGGTTATGGTCTGCGTCCTAGACATCGAAAAAATGATTTAGAATGCATATCAGGAGTTTCAAACACGACTCACAAAGAAAATTAGATAGAAAAACACCCGACGGCATCGTCGGGTGTTTTAACTTATTTAATTAGTTGTTGTGCATAAGATTGGTCTTAGCTTTACTTTCTTCAAAGTACTTGCGGAGACGCTTGAATGCAACGCTAAGGAGCAGAGATGCGGGGACGAGCAGCAGCGTCATAAGCAGCATTACAAGTATGCTCTTAAGATAAGTGTGGTCGTAGCTGCCCGCGATGGTTTCGCGCATAGCTGTCATTGCGTACTTGAACGGCATAATGTTGTACAGGTTCTGGAAGAACTTCGGGAGCATCTCCAGAGGATAGGTGCCGCCGGAGCCTGCAACCTGAATGACCAGAATGATGATTGCAATTGCCTCGCCGATATTGCCCAGGGCGAAGACCAGACCGTAGTTCAGCATGGTAAACAGCATACTTGCAATTGCAGCTGCCAGCCAGAACTGGAACGGGTTGTAGCACTGAATTCCAATGTAGAACAGGTTGCCGAGTACAGTAATGAGTGCGGTAAACTGACCGATTGCGAAGAAGGTGAAATATCTGCCGAAGAATGCTTCCGTATTTGTGAGCTGGGGCAGATCCTTTCTGCGCTTGACATGAGTGTGCAGCAGGCTGACACTGAGCAGTGCGCTTGCGCACAGAGAAAGTACGGTGTAGAACGGAGCCATACCGGAACCGAAGTGGTCAAGAGCATAAACTCTTACAACCTCGAGGTTTGCGGGGGAGCCGAGGTACTCAACCAGACCGCTGACATCTTCATCAAGCAGGTCAAGAAGCTTGGAGAAGCTTTCGCTGGTACGCAGGGAATTTACACTGGACTGGATGCTGTTGACCATGTCGAGCATGTAATCAAGAACATCCTTTGTTCCTTCAATGCTCTGAGAGCAGGAATTCAATGCGCTTGAGAACTGGTCAATTGTCATTGACTGACCCTTTACATTGCCCTGAACTTTAGCGAGGAGAGCATCGAGATTAGAGAGTGAATCCTGCAGAGTGCTCATAGAAGCAATCAGATTGCTGTCAACTGTGGTCTGCTGCAGAATATCATCAAATCTGATGAAGCTTTCGTGAAGCTGTTCGTTTACATCATAATAAAGGTCGTCGAGAATTTCGCCTTCGTACTGGGTGATGCCACCCTCACCGTACAGGGATTCCCAGTCGACATATCCGCTGCCTGCTGCAGCAGGGTCACCGTCAACCGCTTTATCAAGGCGTTCTGCAGTATTTCTTAGCTCCTCGGAGCTGTTTCTTATTGCATCAGCGGCGTAGACAATATCTTCTTTACTTGTGGAGAGTCGCTCCTGAATATCGCTTATTGTGCTGCGGCTCTTGGAAAGCATATCGGATATATCAGGCAGCAGGTCACTTGTCATGCTTGTGACCATCGAAGCGGACTTGGTTACAGAGGCCATGGAGTCCATAATTGCCGAGTAGGCGCGAAGGTCAGATGAAATATTACTGAGCTGCTGCTCAAGCTTGATAAGCGAATCCTCGGCGCTGACACCCATTCCGGTAAATACGGAGGTGAAGGTGCTTAGCTCATCAACAATTGTTGCAACGAAGATACTGTTTATCTGGTCCTTGATAAGTCCCTGAGCTCTGTCGGTAACTCTCGATGCGACTGCGTTCATCTTCTGGTTATCGTAGTAGATGATTTCAGGTCGGTCGATTTCACCGTCGGCAAAGCCAAGCATGCATTCGCTGAAGTCCTCGGGGATAATCAGTCCTGCATAGTACTCACCGGCGTACAGGCCGTCCATAACCTCCTGAACAGTATCAGGGAATTGCCAGTCAATCTGATTGTTTGCCTCAAGCCTTTCAATTATGACATTGCCGACATTAAAGTTAACTCCGGCGAAATTGGTACCTTCGTCGGCGGAAGCAACCGCAATCTTAAGATTCTTGGTTGAGTCTGCCGTGTAGGGGTCCCAGTTTGACATGATATTGAACCATGCATAGAGACAGGGGATAAGAGCGAGGCCAAACACGCACACGACGGCGACGACGCTCTTGCTCAGACGCTTGATATCAGAGCGAATGACGGCTGAAATATTTGAAGTTGTCTGCTTAAAATTCTTCATATTCAATACATCGTTTCTTCCGTAGTGTAATTAGCTGTTTGCGTTAACCTCAGATTCATTTCCGGCGTCAGCCTCATCGGCAGCCGCAGGTGCTTCTTCGGGGTTATCGTATTCGAAATCCTTTGCAGGAGTTTCTTCTGAGGTGTCAAACTCAGGAGCACGATGCTGAACTGAGTCAAGAATCAGACCTGCACGCATAAGAGCCTCATCAGTGTCGCTTGCGGCTTCAACTGTTTCTTCGGGCTCGGTGTCATCCTCGTTGTCGGTATCCACTACGGAGAACATCTTTCTCAGCAGATAGTCCTGATACTCAACGATAATCAGAACGGCAGCAATGACAAACATTGATGCAATCCAAAGAACAAGGAAGATGGTCTTTGAAGTCTTGGTCAGGAAAAGCAGTATGAGGAATATAGTCGGAATAATCAGCAGACTCTTAAGCGCGTCACTTGTTCGCTTTACATTCCTTTGATGCATTTGTTCCAAACCATCGACCAGGTCATTATACAGTTTTTCGTACTTGGATTCTGTATCCATTATACATACTCCTAAATGCTTATTTGGTAAATTGAAACGCTGAAATTACATCATTTCAGTCTTCTCAAGCTGTTCGTTCATATAGGTGTTGAGGCCATTGAGGGAACGCTTTACAACGGTGCCTACAAACAGACCTGCTGCGAAGAAAATCATAAGCTGAAGCAGATAAATCAGATAATTGTTCTGATACAGACCTGCGATTGCTTCGCGCATAGCGTTGATTGCGTAGGGGAAGGGGAAGAACAGGTAAACCTGCTGGAAGAAGTCAGGCAGAAGCTCGATGGGGTAGGAACCGCCGGAGCCTGCAATCTGAATAATCATAAATACAACGACCAGGAACTTGCCAATGTTGCCAAATGCAACTGCGAGGGAGTAGGCAATCATGGAGCAGACCAGCGCGGTTACAACGCCTGACAGCAGGAACAGTCCGGGGTGCAGGCAGCCGACACCGAGAATGAGCAGGTCGCCGAGCATGATAATCATGGTCTGAAGCTCGCTCAGAAGCAGGAAAATCAGATATCTGCCGAAGAACTTCTGTCTTTCGCTTGCGCCTTCAAGCTCAACGGGATTATCTATCTTCATGATAGCGTTGATGATGATGCAGCCAATCCAGATAGCGAGCATGGTGTAGAACGGAGCCATTGCGGTACCGTAGGAATCAACAGTGTAGATGCTTTCGGATCTGATGGATACGGGGCTGGCGAAGAACTCACCGATGGTCTCGGGGTCGACAGTGAAGAAGTCGAGCATCTGCTGAATAGAGGTGTTATCGGTGTCACCGTTCAGAATGCCGATGAGATCATTAATACGGCTGCTGTAGGAACCGATAAGATCCTTAACCTGAACGAGAGCGCTGTTAACAGCGGTGAAGGTGTTGCCGAGCTCGGAAACAATGGGAGTAACCTTGCCGATGACATTGCTCAGATCGAGGACGATTGAGGAAACATCACCGAGGCTGTCCTGAACATTTTCAAGCAGCGTATCGATTGCGGGGTAAACAATCTCGGTAACGGTAACGCGGGTGGTGCCGAGTGCATCGCTTACAAGCTGCAGGTCGCGGATGAGGTCAATATCACGGTTGCCGTTGAGGAGATCCTCGAGGATATCGCTTGCTTTGCTTGCGTTATCAGCGGCCTTCTTGGTGGCAGAGGAGGTTGAAGCCTTGTTTCCGGTTGCCTTTTCAACTGCATCGAATGCAGTGCCGAGAGAGGAAAGCTCCTGCTGAACAATGTCTGTATCGCTCTTAGCGGACTGGAGAGCGGTTTCGCGAACGGAGCTGCTCTTTGTTTTCTCGGCAAGTGAAAGGTTATCCTGAATGTTGCCGATACGGTCTTCGACATCGTCAGCCATATAGGACATCATAGTGTCCATGCCCTGCTGACCGAGGTCGTTGTAATCATAGCCGGTAACTGCGGTGTAAACAGTGGGAACTGCTACACTTTCGTAGCCGTCGAGGATTGAGTCGATTGCGGACTGGTTTGCTTCCTCGGTGGAGTTAAGACCGATTACGGTACGCAGCTGAGTGATTTTGTCTTTGAGAGTATTCAGTGCGGACAGAGCATCCTCAGCCTCGGGGCCGGAAAGACCGGAGTGAGTGAGGTAGTCAATCAGCTCCTGATACTGAAGCTCAAGCTCTGCAAGAGCGGTCTGAGCTGCCTCAGCGTCCTCGGAGGAGCCGTCGTACAGTCTGTCAAGTCTGAATATTGCCTGCTGAACTGAATCCTGCAGACCGGTGAGCAGGTTGTTTACCTCTTCGTTGAAGCGGCTGAGGTCGCCCTGGGTAGACTCGAGGTAGGAAATCTGCTTTGAAATGTTAACTCTCTCGTTGCCGAGGAGGTAGATTGAATAGTTGAGTGTTCCGTTGGTATCCTTAAGAGTTTTTACGAGGGAATTGTTTGCGGTGATGAAGTAATCAAGAGTTGTACCGTAAGCATTGAGGTTCTTGTCAATCTTGGCAAGAGTGTTCTTGAGGGTTTCGAGGGAGGAGGAGCCCTGAACATCTTCAGAGAAGGTATTCAGCTTGCCGAACAGAGTTTCGACAATGGCTTCAATGTATTTTTCGTTAACGCTCTGCTTGACGGTATCGCCGGCTGCCTCGACAACCTTGACGGCGATGGCGTTTGTTTTTTCGTTCTGGTAGAAGTTGATGGTGGGGCTGAACATATCGGTCTTGAGGAAGTTGTACATGTTGTATGTAAAGTCGGGACCGATAACGACAGCGGCATAGTACTTGCCAGCGTATACATCTTCAACAGCCTGGTCAGCATCATCGAGGAATTCAAAGCCGAAGTTCTTGTTTTCCTTAAGCTCTTTGACAAGCTCATTGCCTATATTGATTATCTGGCCGTCTTCGTCCATGTAATCCTGGTCATCACAGACAACCGCGATTTTGACATCGTCGGTCTTGCTGTAAGGATCCCAGTAGGCGTAGATGTTGAACCATGCATACAGTGCAGGCAGAACCAATATCGCCAGGATTATGAGAAAGGCGAAGAAGTGCTTATACAGCGCCTTTAAGTCGTTTCTGAAGATTTTAAAAACATTACGCATAGCGAAGAATACCCCTATCGTGCTCGAGAGTAATTATAGTACGAATCCGGCATGTATTATGACGGAACAATCAGTAAATATTATTATTATATAAAGTGTAGACAATCATACATCGTTATTGTACATACTATTATATTAAAAGTCAAGTAAATATGGCCTATATCTTGAATTATTTTTTGCTTTTTTTCAAAAAAATATCTATATATGCAAAAAACTCCGTTTAGACATAGTCTGGATTCTGACAAAATTTGCATAGGCCGAAAATGCATATAAAAAACGCTTCAGGTAATGATAATCACGGGTTGAAAAACAAGGCCCAATACAGAAAAGGAGATGTAAAGCTATGTCTAACAATTCCAGCAATCGTCTTGTCATTCCCGCAGCACGCGAGGCAATGGATAAGTTCAAGATGGAAGCAGCAAGTGAAGTCGGCGTAAACCTGAAGAACGGCTACAACGGCGATATCACTGCCCGTCAGGCAGGTTCTGTCGGCGGCCAGATGGTCAAGAAGATGATCGAGGCATACGAGAACGGCCTCAAGTAAGTAAAAAAAGAACGATGCTTCATGGGCGGTATTCCACCCGGGAAGCATCGTTTTCTTATGATTTTGCTGTTAATCCTTGTACTCGAATTCGAGGTCGTAAATGCTGACGGTATCGCCGTCCTGAATGCCCATTGCCTCCATGCGTTCAAATACACCCGACTCGCGCAGCACGCGGTCAAAGTACATACGGCTTTCGTTGTCGGAGAAATTGACGGTTGCAAGAAGCTTCTGCATCCATGCACCCTCAACAACCCAGACATCGTCGTACTGCTCGATTGTGAGCGACTCGGAGGTGTCGATAACGGGCTCGGGAGGAACATAGTCTGCCTCAAAGTGCAGAACAGGGGGGAGGTCCTGAAGCTTTGCCGCCGCAACGCTTACAAGCTCGTGAGTGCCGTTGTGAGTAGCGGCGCTCATCTCGAAAAATTCGTAGCCGAGAGCCTCGACATGCTCACGGAGTCTGTCGATATTTTCGCGGTCGTCGCCGAGCAGGTCGCACTTGTTTGCAGCGACAATCTGATATCTCTCTGCAAGCTCGGGGCTGTACTCCTGAAGCTCTGCGTTTATGGCATCGAAGTCCTCGACGGGGTCGCGGCCCTCACTGCCGGAAACATCAACAAGATGGATGAGAAGACGGCAGCGGTCTATGTGTCTGAGGAAGTCGTGACCGAGTCCCGCGCCCTCGGACGCACCCTCAATAATGCCTGGAATATCAGCCATTACAAAGGATCTGCCCTCATCAACATACACCACTCCGAGGTTGGGGAAAAGGGTGGTGAAATGGTAGTTTGCAATCTTGGGATGAGCCTTGCTGACAACGCTCAGCAGGGTGGATTTTCCGACATTGGGGAAGCCTACAAGACCGACATCGGCGAGCAGCTTGAGCTCGAGAGTAATGTCGTGGCTTTCGCCGGGAAGACCGGGCTTTGCAAAGCGGGGAACCTGACGGGTGGGGGTGGCAAAATGCTTGTTGCCCCAGCCGCCCTTGCCGCCCTTTGCGACAACGAAATTCTCACCGTCGGACATATCGTGCATAATGCCGCCGGTCTCTGTATCACGGATGAGAGTGCCGCGGGGAACGCGGATATACATGCTCTCGCCGTCCTTGCCGGAGCAGCGCTTGCCCTGACCGTCCATGCCGTTTCCTGCAACATATTTGCGCTTGTAGCGGAAGTCCATAAGGGTGGACATGTTGTCATCAACGACGAAAACAATATCTCCGCCTCTGCCGCCGTCGCCGCCGTCGGGACCGCCTGCAGCGACATATTTTTCGCGGTGGAAGGCGACTGCGCCGTTACCGCCGTTGCCTGCCTTTACCGTGATTTTTGCTTTATCTACAAAAGAAGCCATAGCGTTGCCTCCTTATAATAATCGTAATTAATGATAGGCAAAAACAATGCCGGACTATACTGTCCGGCATTGTCAAATCTTCATTTACTGAGCGATTTCTTCGTAAACAGAGACCTTTTTGCGGTCCTTGCCCATGCGCTCGAACTTTACCTTGCCGTCTACGAGAGCGAACAGGGTGTCGTCCTTACCCTTACCAACATTGGTACCCGGGTGGATCTTAGTTCCGCGCTGTCTGACAAGGATGTTGCCGGCCAGAACGAACTGACCATCTGCTCTTTTAGGTCCAACACGCTTAGACTCACTGTCGCGGCCGTTCTTGGTAGAACCCATACCTTTTTTATGTGCCATTAAGGTTACACCTCCATATCAGTAGTAGCGGAATAAATTATGCGTTGATGGTTTCAATCTGAACCTTGGTATAGGGCTGTCTGTGGCCCTGAGTTCTGCGATAGCCTTTCTTGGGCTTCATCTTGTAAACGCGAACCTTCTTGCCCTTGCCGTTCTTAACGACATTTGCGGAAACGCTTGCGCCTTCAATAACGGGAGCACCGAAAACGGTGTTTTCCTCGTCGATGACAGCCAGAACGCGATCGAACTTAACAGACTCGCCTGCCTCAACATCGAGCTTCTCGATGAAGATGACATCGCCCTCTGCTACGCGGTACTGCTTGCCGCCGGTTTCGATTATAGCATGCTTCATGAACTTAACAATCCTTTCTTCAGGTCTCGCTCTCATAGGTGTGAGGCAGCTCCTCAACTTTCGACCCACTCAATGCGGCTTTAGTAGTATACAACCCAAAGGACTGCGTGTCAATGATTTTTATTGAAAAATCTAAGATTTTTTTCGATTTTTTACAATTTTTGTTTCAAAAAACGAGTGGAATGTGATAAACTTTTCGCGGGTGATGAAAATGGGAAAGAAAATCATAGTTGCAGGCGCCGGACACGGCGGAATAACCTGCGCGGCACTGCTTGCAAAGGAAGGCTTCGATGTAACCGTTTACGAGCGCGGCGAGAAGGGCAAGCTCGGCTACGACTGGACGGATATTTTTGATCCCAAGGCGCTTGATGCTGTGGGCTGTCCGAGACCTGCCGAGGATAAATTCGAGTGGAAAATCGATATGACCTTTTTCGGCCCGCATACCGATGATGAGCACAAGATTCGTCAGCGCGTTCCAAACGATCCTGAGCAGATGGAAATCAAGATGGAGCGCAGGGACATATACGCGCTAATCATTGAATTTGCTGAGAAAAACGGAGTTAAGTTCGAGTACGGAGTCAACATTTTGTCGCCCGTAATGCAGGGTGAAAGAGTGGTCGGAATACATACCGACAAGGGCGATTTTATCGGCGATATGGTCATTGATGCAGCAGGCGCTGAGTCTCCGATACGCACTCAGCTGCCCGAAAGCTTAGGCATACAGAAGCACGCAATATGGGGCGAAAAGTTCTATGTTTACAGAGCGTTTTTTGACCTTCCCGTAGACCCCGAAACGGTCGAGGATAAGTACAAGGTTATGCTTTTGCCCGATGAGGAAAGCGTCGGAATAGGCTGGATTGCAACTGAAAAAGACTTCTCTGACCTGCTCATCGGAAGAATGGACCCGTTCACTCTTGAGGAAGCGGAAAAAACCGCCGAAAAGTACCGCCAAGCCAATCCGCAGCTCGGCAGAAAACTGCTTCGAGGAGGACAGTTTACGCTCATTCCCGTTCGGCAGCCACTGTCAGTTCTGGTTGCCGACGGCTATGCCGCAATAGGCGATTCGGCGTTTATGACAGTTCCGATAATCGGCTCGGGCATAGGCAATGCAATCAAAAACTCGAAGCTTCTGGCAGATACAATAATTGCCGATAAAACCGAGGCTTATTCAGCTCAGACACTGTGGCCGTATCAGGTTTGCTACTACAAAAATATGGGCGCGGGAATTGCTCCCTTAGCGGCTGTTAAGCTGCTTCTCACGCGCATCTCAAGGCAGCAGCTTGACTATGCAATCGATGCGGGAATACTGACTCATCACGAGATGACAATAACCGCAAATCACACAAGTATTTGGAAGTTCATAAACTTTGACCCCAAGATATTGTGCAGAGGCCTTGCGCTCCTCAAGGACAAGGATTTGACGAAAAAAGGCATCAGAGTGGTAAAAGATGTCATTAAAATTATAAAAGTGTGCAGAAAAATGCCGAAGGAATTTGAGCGGAAAGCAGTGCTTGAATGGGCAGAGCAATACGATAAAATATTTACAGCGAAATAAAAAAGAGGCAGGTTTTAACCTGCCTCTTTGGTGTTTTCATACTATTATAATATATCAGCCGCAGATTTCCTTGGTATCGCGTGCGATAACGAGCTCCTCGTTGGTGGGGATAACGAATACCTTGACCTTGGAGTCGGGGGTGGAAATCATGATGTCTTCGCCGCGCTTGGAGTTTGCTTCCTCGTCGATGGTAACGCCGAGGTAGCCGAAGTACTCAGCAATTGCCTTGCGGGAGGACTTGGAGTTTTCGCCAACACCTGCGGTGAATACGATTGCGTCAACGCCGTTCATTGCTGCAACATAGGAACCTGCAACCTTTGCAACCCAGTAATGGAACATATCGAGTGCCAGCTGTGCGCGGTCGTTGCCCTCTGCTGCTGCCATGTCGAGGTCACGGAAGTCGGAGGAAACACCGGAAACACCGAGAACACCGGACTTCTTGTTGAGAACTGCGAGCATCTCGTCGATGTTCATGCCGTACTTGTTCATGATGAACTGGATAACACCTGCGTCGAGGTCGCCGCAGCGGGTGCCCATGGGAAGACCTACCAGGGGAGTGAAGCCCATGGAGGTGTCAACGCACTTACCGCCGTCAATAGCTGCGATGGAGCTGCCGTTGCCCATGTGGCAGGAAACAATCTTGAGTTCCTCGATGGGCTTGCCCATCATCTCTGCGCAGCGGCCGGAAACATAGCGGTGGGAGGTGCCGTGGAAGCCATAGCGACGAATGCCGTCGTTCTGGTAGTACTCATAGGGAACAGCGTACATGAATGCCTTGCCGGGCATGGTCTGATGGAAGGCGGTATCGAATACTGCAACCATGGGAACAGCGCCCATAACATCGCGGCAGGCATTGATGCCGATGATGTTTGCGGGATTGTGCAGGGGTGCAAAGGGAGTGCACTCCTCGAGAGCTGCCATAACCTCATCGGTGATGAGAACGGAGGAAGCAAACTTCTCGCCGCCGTGAACGACGCGGTGGCCGACAGCGTCGATTTCCTTCATGGAAGCAACAACGCCGAATTCAGCGGAGGTGAGCTTGTCGATAACAGCTGCAATAGCTTCAGCATGGGAGGGAAGAGCGATATCCTCGTTAAATACGGGCTTGCCGCCAACCAGGGGGCTGTGCTTGAGGTGGCCGTCGATGCCGATACGTTCGCAGAGACCCTTAGCCATTACGGACTCGGTCTCCATATCGATAAGCTGATACTTGAGGGAAGAGCTGCCTGCGTTGATTACAAGAATCTTCATTATAAAATTCCTTTCTTGTTGTAAAAGTACATATTTAATTGTATTATAAGAACATACGAAACCTATTTTAATACATTTTATCTAAAAAGCAAGAGAATTATTAAGGAGACGGGAAAATTGAGCGTTATTGGCATAGTAGGCGAGTATAACCCGTTACATTATGGTCATAAACACCATATTAAGGAAACGATAAAGCAGATGGGTGAGGATTGCCCTGTCGTGTGCGTTATGTCGGGCGATTTTATTCAGCGCGGCGAGGCAGCGGTTTACTCAAAATTCGCAAGAGCGGAGGCTGCCGTAAACAGCGGAGTTGACCTCGTACTCGAGCTTCCGCTGCCGTGGACACTGTCCTCGGCTGAGGGCTTTGCGCGCGGTGCGGTAGGTCTGCTCGGCGCAACGGGCGTTGTTACGCACCTGAGCTTCGGCTCGGAATGCGGAGAAGTTACCCCGCTTGCCGAGCTTGCCGAGCTTCTTATGAATCCCTTATTTATAAATGATATACGCGCGGAGCTGAGCAGCGATGAGGGAATACCCTTTGCGCTTGCCCGTCAGAGAGCAGCGGCAAAAAAGGTAGGGGAGCTTGCAAGTCAGCTGGAAACCCCGAACAATATCCTTGCCGTTGAATATATCAAGGCAATATACGACCAGTGCCTTGACCTTACGCCTGTAACCGTACAGCGCTTCGGCTCGGGCCACGATTCAACCTCCGAATCCGGACCGCGCTCGGCATCGGAAATCCGAAGAGCGCTTGCGGACGGCGTTGATATAAGCTGCTCGGTGCCCGAGAGCGCATACAATATATATATGCGTGAGGATAAGCTCGGCAGAGGCCCCATTCTGAGCGATAACCTCGAAACCGCAATTTTATCAAGGCTGCGTATGCTTGACGACGAAGCGTTTGCATCGCTTCCCGACGCTGCGGAGGGCTTGAACAACCGCCTTGCCAGAGCAGCGAGGGAGGAAAGCGGCCTTGATGCTGTGCTTGCAGCGGCAAAGAGCAAGCGCTATGCTCTGAGCAGAATACGCAGAATGACGCTTTCCGCGGCACTCGGAATTAAGGCCGAGGATGCGCAGGGAATACCGCCTTATGCAAGAGTTCTCGCGGCTACCGAGCGGGGCTGCGCTCTGCTGAGGGAAATGAGCGAAAAGTCTAAGGTTCCGGTCATAACAAAGCCCGCAAGCGTAAGACAGCTCGACGAGCACTGTCAGCATATATTTAACATATGCAGCGCCGCGCACGATTTTTATTCCCTCGGATATACGGCAAAGGAAGAGCGCCGCGGCGGTGCGGATTGGCGAAATAGCCCAAAAATAGTCAAATAATAGTCATTTTATCGTACAAAAAACTGTTGATTTTTTAGTGCCATTAGTTTATAATGCATCTGTAATCAACGAAAAGACAAATGTTCGCGTAACGCGGACAGATAAAGTTGAGAGAAAATTTAGGAGGAAATCCACAAATGAAAAAAGTTATAGCACTTGTTCTCGCAATGCTCATGGTATTTGCACTGTGCGCATGCGGCGGCAACGGCGACGCAGGCGAAAAGGTCGTAAAAATCGGCGTTTATGAGCCTCAGACCGGCGCAAACGGCGCAGGCGGCAAGCAGGAAATTCTCGGTATGCAGTATGCAAACGATAAGTGCCCCACTGTTGACATCAACGGTGAGAGCTACAAGATCGAGCTCGTTATGGCTGACAATGAGTCCGCAAACGAGAAGGCAGTTTCCGCAGCTACCAATCTCATTGCTGAGGGCGTATCCGTTGTTCTCGGCTCCTACGGCTCCGGCGTATCCATCGCAGCATCCGATACATTCAAAGAAGCAGGCGTTCCCGCAATCGGCGTAACCTGCACCAACCCCCAGGTAACCGAGGGTAACGAGCACTACTTCCGTATCTGCTCCCTCGATCCCTTCCAGGGCACCGTACATGCAAACTTCGCTAAGGATGTACTGAAGGCAAACACTGTTTACTGCCTCGGCGAGCTTGGCAACGACTACGACCAGGGCCTCATCAACTACTTCAAGGAAGCAGCTGAAAAGCTCGGCATGAAGGTCATCACCGAATCCTTCCCCAAGGACAACTCCGACTTCACTTCTTACCTGAACAATGCTAAGAAGGAAGGCGCAGAAGCAATCTTTGCTCCTGTTTCCATCCAGTACGCACAGCTCATCGTTGAGCAGGCAGACGCACAGGGCGTTGAAATTCCTCTCCTCGGCTCCGACACTTGGGACAACAACACCATCGTAGGTGCAACCGTAGGCAAGAGCACTGAGCTCTATGTTTCCACCTTCTACGCAGAGGGCGGCAACCCCGAATTCGAAAAGGGCATCAAGGAATGGATGAACGCTGACGCAGCACGCCTCGAGAACAACGGCGGCAACGATATGCTCTCCGCAGTTACCGTTATGGGTTACGATGCATACATGGTAGCAGTTGAAGCTATCAAGGCAGCAGGCTCCACTGACGCAGCAGCTGTTATGGCAGCACTGCCCGGCGTTACCTTCGCAGGTATCTCCGGTGATATCTCCTTCAACGAAATCGGCGACGCAAACCGCGACTCCGCTTTCATCAAGTCTGCAAATACCGAGACCGGCGTTTGGGACTTCGTAGCAGTACAGAAGGCCTAAGTCTGACTTGCACACAGCAACAGATTAATTAAAAGCATATAAAATGGTGGGGATGCTTTTTGCGTCCCCACCATATGCGATGTTTATGGGATAATATTAAATGTCGCAAATTACCACAAGGAACGTGTAAATGCGCTCCAAAATAGCTCTGGAGCGGATTTATGCGTTCCTATAAATAGAGAGGAAGGTCCTCAAATGATTGATTTTTTGCATAACAATCTGCAGTACCTGCTGTCCGGCATTTCAGTTGGCGGTCAGTATGCACTGATAGCCATCGGCTACACGATGGTCTACGGCATACTCAGACTCATCAACTTTGCTCACGGCGATGTATTCATGGTAGCAGGTCTTATCATGATTTACGCAATTGCAGGCGGCCTGCCCATGTGGCTGGCAATTATTCTCGTACTGGTGCTTACCGTTGCACTCGGCGTTGCAATCGAAAAGGTTGCGTACAAGCCCCTTAGAAGCGCACCCCGTATGTCGGTTATGATATCCGCAATCGGTGTATCCTACCTTCTGCAGAACTGCGCACTGTATTTCACCGGCGGTCTGCCCCGTACATACCCCGTAATCCCGTTCCTTACCCGCAAGGTAACGATATGGGGAGCAACCACGAAGATGGTAACCGTAATCACTCCCGTGCTTACAATCGTTCTCATCGTTGTGCTCGTGCTTCTCATCAAGTACACAAAAATCGGTATGGCAATGCGCGCTGTCTCCAAGGACTTTGAAACCAGCCAGCTTATGGGTATCAAGATTAACTCCGTTATCTCCTTTACCTTCATAATCGGCTGCTTCCTTGCAGCAGTAGGTTCACTGCTTTACTTCTCAAACTACCAGACAGTCGTTCCCACCTCCGGCGCAATGCCCGGCCTCAAGGCCTTCGTTGCAGCGGTATTCGGCGGTATCGGCTCAATTCCCGGCGCGGTAATAGGCGCGTTCATAATCGGTATTTGCGAGAACATCATCAAGGGCATCGGTCAGGAATGGACCATTTTCTCCGATGCATTTACCTTTGTTCTCCTGATTGTTATCCTTCTTGTCAAGCCCACCGGCATCTTCGGCGAGAAGGCAACGGATAAGGTGTGAGGTGACGGTAATGAACAAAACAATGCAGAATACCAAAGTCCTCAAAACACCGGACGAAATCGCAAAGCGTCAGGGTATGTGGATAACAATCGTGTGCCTTGTTGCACTGTATGCAGTGCTGTTTGTGCTTGATAACTTTATGAAGCCCAGCAAGGCAACGCTTATGCTTATTCCCGTGCTCAAGAAGGGCGCAATTTACTCGCTTCTGTGCGTATCCATGAACCTGCTTAACGGCTTCACCGGCCTTTTCTCACTCGGCCAGGCAGGCTTTATGCTCATCGGCGCATACGCATATTCCATCTTCTCAATCCCCGCAGCACAGCACGCCTCCGTATATCAGTACTTTGACGGCGGCATTATCCAGTTCTCAATCCCCGAGATGTTCAGCAATGTGCTGGGCGCAAACGCAGGCAGCTTCTTCGGCGCAATCGTCTGCATCATAATCGCAGGCCTTGTCGCTGCAATATTTGCAGCACTCATCGGTATTCCCGTGCTTCGTCTGAAGAGCGACTACCTCGCAATTGCAACTCTCGGCTTTGCTGAAATCATCCGCGCAATCTTCCAGTGGAACGGCCTCGGTGTTGTCACCAACGGCTCAAACCTGCTGCGTAAGTACACCGCATTCAGCGATATGAAGATTCAGATTGGCGCAACTGCTTATAAGTTCGGCACAATCTTCCCGTTCTTCATTGCGATGATTTGTATCATAATCATCATTCTGCTCATCAACTCCTCCTACGGCAGAGCCTTCAAGGCAATCCGTGATGACGAGGTTGCAGCAGAGGCAATGGGCGTAAACCTGTTCAAGCACAAGATGCTGGCATTCGTAATCTCCAGCTTCTTCGCAGGTGTCGGCGGCGCACTTCTGGCAATGTTCCAGACCACCGTTCAGGCATCGGCATTCATGTCCGCAATGACCTATGAAATCCTGCTTATCGTTGTTATTGGCGGTATCGGCTCCATATCCGGCAGCTGCATTGCAGCATTCCTGTACATCGCATGCTCTGAGTGGTGGCTGCGCTTCCTCGACAGCGGCGCAATCGGCAGCGTTCAGGTTTCCTTCTTCCGCGACGGCTTCCGTAAGGTCGTATTCTCCGTCGTTATCATGATTATCGTGCTCTTCTTCTCACAGGGCATCATGGGCAACAAGGAGCTGTCCTTCGCAGGACTTATCCGTAAAATCCAGGCAAAGAAAGCAGCAAAAGTAAATGCTGCACAGGCAGGAGGTACAGCAGAATGAGTGATAGTGTACTTCATGTAGAAAATGTTACCATGCAGTTCGGCGGCGTTGTAGCTGTCAATAATCTCTCTCTGGATATCCCCGAGGGCAAGATTGTAGCACTCATCGGCCCCAACGGCGCAGGCAAGACCACTGCGTTCAACTGCATCACCGGCGTTTACGAGCCCACAAACGGCCTCGTCGAGTTTATGGGCGAGCCCATTGTCCGCAATCACCCGCAGGGCAAGATGAAGAAAAACTACAAGGGCGCAAACGGCGACAAGTATCTCGGCAAGGTTATATCCAATACCCCCGATAAAATCACCAAGAAGGGTATTGCCCGTACCTTCCAGAACATCAGACTCTGGAAGAGCATGACCGTCTTTGAAAATGTACTTATTGCAAAGCATATGAATGCAAAGCAGAATGTTTTCTCTGCAACCTTCCGCGGCAACGCAAAGGAAGAGAAGCGTATGCGCGAGGAGACCCTTGCACTGCTTAAAGAGCAGGGCCTCGATAAGTACAAGGACGAGATTGCAACAAGCCTGCCTTACGGTCTGCAGCGCCGTCTTGAGATTGCGCGCGCACTGGCAGCAGACCCGAAGCTCCTTCTCCTTGACGAGCCTGCAGCTGGTATGAACCCGCAGGAAACTCAGGAGCTTGCACAGTTTATTTACGAAATCCGCGACAAGTATAACCTCACAATCTTCCTCATCGAGCACCACATGGACCTCGTTATGAAGATTTCCGACTACATCTATGTAATCGACTTCGGCAGTGAGATTGCACAGGGTATACCGAGCGAAATTCAGAACAATCAGCATGTTATAGATGCATACTTGGGGGTTGTTGAAGATGAGTGATACAATGCTGAAAATCAATGACCTCAAGGTCAATTATGGCGGCATCGAGGCCGTCAAGGGCATCAGCTTTGATGTTCCTGAGGGAGAAATTATCACCCTCATCGGCGCAAACGGCGCAGGCAAGAGCTCAACTCTGCGTGCAATCGCAGGTCTTGTAAAGCCCGCAGGCGGCAGCATAGTGTTCAACGGCGAGGACCTCACCGGTAAGGACCCGACCACTATCGTTACCCGCGGCATCACCCTCGTTCCCGAGGGAAGAAAAATTTTCCCCGACCTGACCGTTCTTGAAAACCTGAAAATCGGCGCATACCTGCGTAACGATGACCTTGAGGAGGACCTCAAGTGGGTTTACGACCTGTTCCCCAGACGCAAGGAGCGTTCATGGCAGGAGGGTGGCACTCTCTCAGGCGGCGAGCAGCAGATGCTTGCAGTCGGCAGAGCACTCATGAGCCGTCCCAAGGTTATCATGATGGACGAGCCCTCACTCGGCCTTGCACCTATTGTTGTCCGCGGTATTTTCGATATCATCAAGGAGATTAACAAGCAGGGCGTTACCGTTCTTCTGATTGAGCAGAACGCAAATATGGCTCTTAAGACTGCACATTCCGGCTATGTTCTCGAAACCGGCCGAATCACAATGAGCGGACCGGGCTCAGAGCTGCTCACAAACGAGCAGGTAAAGGCTGCATATCTCGGTGCATAATTGAATATAAAAGCAGAAAAGAAGAAATTTCTTTTCTGCTTTTTTATTTAGCCTATTGACAAACAAAGCGAGTTAGCATAAACTAACTACGGTTAGCACAGGCTAACGTGGAGGCGAATTATGACACTTGATAAGCTGCCTATTGGAAAAAAGGCTGTAATTATATCGGTCGGCGGAGAGGGAAATCTTCGCTGCCACCTGCTTGATATGGGACTGATACCGCACACTGAGGTTACTGTGCGCAAGATGGCACCCCTCGGTGACCCCATTGAGATTTACCTCAGAGGCTACACGATGACAATCCGCAAGGACGATGCCTCGAAAATTGAGGTAAGACCTAGCGAGGAGGTGTAAGCCGTGGTAATTGCACTTGTAGGAAACCAAAACTGCGGCAAAACAACTCTGTTCAATCAGCTCACCGGCTCAAACCAGCATGTCGGCAATTTCCCAGGTGTAACAGTTGAGCATAAAATGGGAGAGGTTACGGGCTATAAAAACTGCAGCATAGTTGACCTTCCCGGCATTTACTCCATCCGCCCGTATTCGGGTGAGGAGAAGGTAACGCGAAGCTTCATAATCGATGAAAATCCCGATGCGATACTGAACATTGTTGATGCAACGAACATTGAACGCAATCTTTATCTTACCCTGCAGCTGATTGAGATGGGCAAGCCCATGGTGCTTGCGCTCAATATGATGGATGAGCTGCTCGGCAATCACGGCTCTATTGATATAAAGCTTCTGTCCGAGCGCCTCGGCATACCTGTTGTGCCCATTGCGGCGGCAAAGAATGACGGCGTTGACGAGCTGGTTCAGGTCGTTATCGAAACAGCGCAGAAGCGTCAGAAGCCCCGCAGAATAGACTTCTGCTCGGCAGGTCCCGTTCACCGCTGTATACATACAGTAAGCCATGTCGTCGAGGACCATGCCGAAAACATAGGCGTGCCCTCAAGATTTGCGGCAACGCGAGTAATTGAAAACGATGAGGAAATAATAGACTCACTGAAGCTCAGCGATAACGAGCTTGACCTTATTGAGCACGCGGTTGTTGAGATGGAAACCGAGAGTATTCTTGACCGCAATGCAGCGCTTGCGGATATGCGCTACCGCTTCATTGAGGCTGTATGTATGGAAGCGGTTGTCAAGGCAAAGGAGAGCAAGGAGCAGCAGCGCAGCATAAAAATTGACAAGGTGCTCACCAATAAATACCTTGCAATTCCGATGTTTATTGCCATTATGGCATTCACCTTCTGGATGACCTTCAGCGTTGTAGGTCAGCGCCTTTCCGACCTGCTTGCAATGGGCATCGAAAGCCTCACGGTCATAGTTGACAATGCACTCACCGCCTACGGCTTAAACCCCGTTGTGCAGAGTCTGGTCATTGACGGTGTGTTTGCAGGTGTAGGCAGTATACTGAGCTTTTTGCCGATAATCCTTGTTCTGTTCTTCTTCCTTGCAATTCTGGAGGATACCGGATATATGTCCCGCGTGGCGTTTGTCATGGATAAGCTGCTGCGCAAGGTAGGTCTTTCGGGCCGCAGCTTTGTGCCTATGCTCATCGGCTTCGGCTGCTCGGTGCCTGCAATAATGGCAACAAGAACACTGTCCTCGGACCGCGACCGCAGAATGACAATGCTGCTCATTCCGTTTATGAGCTGCTCGGCAAAGATACCCATTTATGCGGTGTTCACGGCGGCATTCTTCCCGCATAACGGCGGCCTTGTGATGACGCTTCTGTACCTCGGCGGCATATTTGTCGGCATAATTGCGGCAAAGATACTCAGCAAAACCGCATTTACGGGTAATCCCGTGCCATTTGTAATGGAGCTTCCCAACTACCGTATGCCCTCGTTCAAGAGCGTGATGCTGCTTATGTGGGAAAAGGCATGGGACTTCATTCGCCGTGCGTTTACCGTCATTTTCATTGCAACGATAATCATATGGTTCCTGCAGCACTTTGATGCCCGACTCAATGTTGTCGATTCTGACAGCACCACAAGCCTTCTGAGCATGATAGGCATGTGGATGGCACCTGTGTTCAGACCGCTCGGATTTGCCGACTGGCGCGTTGTCACAAGCCTTATAACGGGACTCATGGCAAAGGAAGCCGTGGTCAGCACCCTCGGCGTGCTTATGAATGTCGGCTCCGATGCGCTCGTCGCTGCAATCGGAAGCATATTCACAATGCGCTCTGCGCTCAGCTTTCTTGCGTTTGCGCTTCTGTATACACCCTGCGTGGCGGCAATATCCACAATCAAGCACGAGCTTGACAGTGTTGTTAAAACCGCAGGCGTGGTAATAAGCCAGTGCTGTGTTGCATGGCTTGTAGCGTACATAGTCTATGCCGTAGCGGGGATGGTGCTGTAATATGGAAATAGTATTAATCGTCGGCCTTGTTGTGTGGCTTTTGCTTGCAATTCGCTCCATTAAGAAAAACGGAGCGGGCTGCTGTAAGGACTGCGCAAGCTGCCAGTCAAAATGCAATAATCAAAAATACTGAATTAACACCCGCAGTGCATATACACTGCGGGTATTTTTTTACTTGCCGTGTATATTCCCGAAAAATTAAGTCAAAAATAGAAGCAACCTGATTTTTAGGAGGTTTCTGTATGGAAAACGGTAAATCCAAAAGGACAGATAAGTTTTTTGCAGGCAAGGGCTTCTACATAGTCCTTGCGCTATGTGTGGCAGTAATCGGCGTATCCGCGCTGACAATTGCGCTCAATTCGGGCGACAATACCGATATTGACCTCAATCCCGGAATGACACTTGAAAATCCGACCGAGGTAATCACCGAAACAGCACCGGTAATCAACGAGGAGCCGCCGGAGGCGGTTGTGGATACCGAGAAGGACGATATCATTGCAACCGGCACTTGGACCTCAGACGATGTCTGGAAGGAGCCTGCGGCGTGGGTGTGGCCCGTGAGAGGCGAGGTAGAGCGCGACTATGCAGTTGAAACTCTCTCCTACGATGTAACCATGCAGGACTGGCGCACTCATGACGGCATTGATATTCTCGCCGAGCAGGGTGAGGTAGTCCGCAGCGCCGCTGACGGCAAGGTAGAGAGCATTACAAAGGATGACCTTTACGGTACAACCGTTGTTATCGACCACGGCATGGGCATAAAGTCAACCTATTCAAACCTTGCCGATACACCCACCGTCAAGGAAGGTGACAGCGTAAAAGCAGGCGATGTGATAGGCTCAGTCGGCTCAACTGCCATCTGCGAGATAAGTCAGGGCAGCCATATTCATGTTGCAATGAGCAAGGACGGAAAGAGCGTTAACCCTGCAAATTATCTGCCGTCATAAGAAATTTTAAGAAAATTGAAAAAATCTGTTGACAACAAACGCTATGTCTGTTAAAATTCCAATTGCTCATTTGAGAAATGGCGGCATAGCTCAGTTGGCTAGAGCATGCGGTTCATACCCGCAGTGTCCCCGGTTCGAATCCAGGTGCCGCTACCAAAAAAGGCGCAGCCCAAAAAACTGCGCCTTTCATATGGCCCGTTGGTCAAGCGGTTAAGACACCGCCCTTTCACGGCGGTAACATGGGTTCGATTCCCGTACGGGTCACCAAAAAGCATCATCCATTGGATGGTGCTTTTTCAACATTCAGGGGCCAAATGTGTAACATTACTTTGTGCGGCAAAACCCTTGTTAAATCGAGCTTTTTCTGATAAAATGTATTGGATATTCACTTGCGGGGGGAAACGCTATGTTATCAAAGAAGCTTGAGCAATTAAGCGCATCAAAAAAGTTGATAATACTGTACGCAGCGGCTACACTTGCAGTTCTTGCCGTGATTTTCGCCGTCATTATGAACGCAAAATCGAAGGTGCCCGCATATGTGTTCGAGGTCAAGGGGCTTACAGCCGAAACACCGGCGCAGGCTCAGGCGGAGCTGAGAGAGGACTATGAACGCTTTGCAAAGCTTTCCTCAGAGCATTCCGGCTGCTCATGGGTATGGGCAGGCGGTGAAAAGCTGTATCTCATCAAAACCGATGCGCTGAAAATCAATGCGGATGATGAGCAGATTAACTTTACGGGCGTACGGTTTTCGGATGATAAAGGCAACAGACTCAAGGGCTATATAATCGACCCCACGGTGCAGCCCAAGGAGCTCGGGAGAATTCAGCTTGTAAATTCCGATGAGTTTACCTACAATAAGGTGAGTATGTCCGTCCGTGTCGGACTGCGCAACGGCGAGATAGATTATGAGGATGCGGTTTATCTGTGGGAAAAGGGAAGCTCCGAGGTAATTGTAGTCAGACCGGATACCTTTGAGCTCATCGAAGGACATATTGTCAGCTTCACCGATGACGGCAACCAGATGCATACCTGCTATATTTTAGATACAAAAATTTGACGAAGGAATAAGCTATGGCAAACGCTAAAACTGAACTTACCGGCGATACCAAACGCCTGCTTGAAATAATTAGAGTAATGAGCAGATACAAGGTTATGCAGGGCATTACCCCCGACAAGCTTTGTGAGATGTTCAAGGAGCTCGGCCCTACCTTTGTAAAGCTCGGTCAGCTTCTGTCTATGCACCCCGAGGTGCTGCCGATGGAATACTGCGAGGCACTCAAGAGCCTGCGCACAAACGCAACTCAGCTTGTAACCGCACAGATGCGCGAGATTATAAGCGAGGAGTACGGCAAGCCGTGGAACACCGTTTTTGAGCGCATCCTGCCTTATCCTCTCGGTGCGGCATCAATTGCGCAGGTGCACGAGGCAATTCTGCTTGACGGCACCCATGTTGCGGTTAAAATTCAGCGCCCCGGCATTTACGAAACCATGGAGCGCGACTGCAAGCTGCTCAAGAAGGCTCTCGGCATTGTAAAGATTAAGGACATCAATGATGTTATGGACCTGTGCGATTGCATTGACGAGATGTGGCTCGTTGCGCAGGAGGAGATGGACTTTCTGCGCGAGGCGGAGAATATCCGCACCGTCAGACGAAACATTGAGGGCATTCAGTATGTCTACTGCCCGAAGGTATATGACGAGCTGACAACCCGCAATGTGCTCGTTATGGAGTATATCGGCGGAGTTGAGCTCAACAATGTTCAGGCACTTGAGGAGCAGGGCTACGATTTGAACGAGGTCTGCACGAAGTTCATCAATAACTACATAAAGCAGTTTGCCGAGGACAGATTCTTCCACGCTGACCCGCACCCCGGCAACATCCGCGTCTGGGATGGCAGAATTGTGTGGCTTGACCTCGGTATGATGGGCAGACTCACCGAAAAGGATGCCGAGCTTGTAACGCAGTGCATGAGAGCAATTTTCTCCAACGATTATATCGGCTTTGCGGATAATGTTCTGCGCATATGCGAGCATGACCCGAACATCAATATGGACGAATACTACGAGCGTATGCGCAAGTATCTCGATAAGTACAGAGTCATCAGCATGGCCGAGATGAGCAGTACGGTTGATATCTTTGCAGACCTCTATCATATTGCCAACGATTTCTGCATCAAGGTACCGCGCTCAATGACAATGTTCTGGCGCAGCATGGGCATTATGGAGGGCACGGTAACAGACCTTGCTCCCGATACCGACCTTGCCGCCATTATCGGCAAGCATATGGCAGCGCAGGCGCTTGTCAAGGGCGTTGTTGGCAGCATCACAAAGAGCATTTCCCACAAGAAGCTCATCTCCGGCAAGCCGCTCAGCTACAACGGACATATCCAGGAGCCCGACGAGGAAATCGACGAAACAGAAGAAACCGAAGAATAAAAAAAGACGCACATTGTGCGTCTTTTTTGCATTATATATTAAGACAGTCGGGCTTGTTGCGAATATCAAACAGAAGATGAATGAAGCTCTTGAAGAAGGGAATGAAGCTTCCGTCATCAATCATTGAGAAAATCTCCTCCATCGATGCCCACTTGACAGCCTGAACCTCCTCAGGCTGAAGCTTAAGCGTAGATAGGTCAAGGTCACGGTTTATAAGATAGAAATCGTCAAAGCCGTGGTCGAAGTTAACGGTCATATTCGGGCGTACACCGGTAAAATCAATGTCGATGCCAAGCTCCTCTGATAGCTCGCGGTGAACGGTGTCGCGGCTTGATTCACCCGAAACGGAGCAACCGCCGCAGGTGATGTCCCACATATTTGACCAGCCCTTTTTGAACGGCTGACGCTGCTGAATGAGCATCTCACCCTTTGAGTTGAAAATGCAGACATGTATAACCATGAAAAACTCGTCAGCGCCTATCGGCTCACCGCGCACGGCGGTCTTGCCGAGGGGTATTCTGTCCAGGTTGTAAATATCTCTGAGTTCCATAAAAAGACTCCCTTCACGGTTAGAAAGGGTAGCAGATTTTTGCTTATAAGTCAAGCTTGATAAAGTGCCGAAAAGGCTGTATATTAATTACAAAGAACAAAACATAGGAGGAAAAACAATGCAGAGAATTTACGATTTCATCAAGAATGCAGGCACATATTTCGTTGCCACGACCGACGGCGACCAGCCCAGAGTCCGCCCCTTCGGCACAATCGACCTCTATAACGGCAAGCTCGGCATTCAGACGGGCAAGAAAAAGGAGCTTTTCAAGCAGCTTGAGAAGAATCCCAAGCTTGAGCTTTGCGCCTTCAACGGCGGCGCATGGATTCGCGTAGCAGGTGAGGTCTATGCCGATGACAGCATCGATGCCTGCGAGCATATGCTTTCTCAGTATGAGAATCTCAGAGGTATGTACGCACCCGGCGACGGCAACTGTGTTGTCCTTTACTTCAAGTCAGGTGTAGCAACTATCAGCTCCTTCACCGAAGCACCCGTTGTAATCGAATTCTGATGGTAAGACCTGTTATGCGCGATGTTATGTTTCTGTCGCGCAAATCCGAAATGGCAAAACGCGAGGACCTGCCTGTAGCGCAGGACCTTGTAGATACGCTGCGTGCAAATTCGGCGCATTGCGTGGGTATGGCGGCAAATATGATTGGCGTGCTCAAGCGCATAATCGTATTTCAGGCAGGACTCGGCTATATGGTCATGCTCAATCCCGTAATCTGCGCCCACTCAAAGGAAATCTATACCGCCGAGGAGGGCTGTCTGTCCCTGAGCGGTGTTCGTAAAACGCAGCGCTATGAGAGCATAACCGTGGAATACCGCGATATGCAGTACAATAAGCAGCGCGGCACCTTCTCGGGCTTTACCGCGCAGATAATCCAGCACGAGATAGACCACTGCAACGGCATTATAATCTGACGCCGACAAAACCCGCTTTACATTGAGCAGCGGCTTTGCTATAATAATCGGGCAAATGCGCCCGTAGCTCAGCTGGATAGAGTGTCAGACTCCGACTCTGAAGGTCGTGCGTTCGAATCGCATCGGGCGTACCAAAAAGGAATACTGCCAAGAGGCAGTGTTCCTTTTTTTATTGTGGAAGTCATCGAACGCACGACCTTGTCATCCCCGAGCGGTTGCCCTTGCAGGCAAGGGCGAGCGAGTGGGGACATAAGCGACACGGAGTGCCGCAGGCGCACCGTGCGTTCGAATCGCAGCGGGCGTACCAAAAAGGAATACTGCCAAGAGGCAGTGTTCCTTTTTTTATTGTGGAAGTCATCGAACGCACGACCTTGTCATCCCCGAG
>JAZUJB010000087.1:0-2214 GCA_045642545.1 Oscillospiraceae bacterium | reverse complement strand
AGCTCCCAAGTTCCCGCCCGTAGAGCCCAATGTCACCATCGATGACTTTGCAAAGTGCGATATGCGCGTCTGCAAGGTGCTCTCCTGCGAGGCAGTCAAGAAGTCCGAAAAGCTGCTCAAGTTCCAGCTTGATGACGGCAGCGGCACTCCCCGTCAGATTCTCTCCGGCATCCACAAGTTCTATGAGCCCGAGGACCTCGTCGGCAAGACCGTAGTCGCAATCCTCAACCTGCCCAACCGCAAGATGATGGGTCAGGACTCCTGCGGTATGCTTCTGTCCGCAGTGCACGAACACGACGGAAAAGAAGAGCTTCACCTGCTGATGCTCGATGACAGCATCCCCGCAGGCTTCCGCCTCTGCTGATAAAAGCAAATTATTATCCGGCAGCGCACGAACGGGATGTCCGTGCGCTGCAAAGGAGATTATACGATGAAAGATAAAGACAAACAGGGCATACGCTTCGGTATGCTCCTCGTCGCGATAGGCATAGTATACGGCGATATCGGCACCTCTCCGATGTATGTAATGAAATCCATCGTAGAGGGCAACGGCGGTATCAATATGATTGACCAGCGCTTCATCATCGGCTCGCTGTCACTCATAATCTGGACGATAACGCTTCTGACCACCGTCAAATTCGTGCTGATTGCAATGAAGGCAGATAACCACGGCGAGGGCGGCATTTTTGCTCTCTATTCTCTGGTTAAAAACTGCGGCAAATGGCTCATCCTGCCCGCAATGCTGGGCGGCGCTGCGCTGCTTGCTGACGGCGTTCTGACTCCCGCCGTTACCGTTACAACCGCCGTTGAGGGTCTGCGCAGTATTCCCGTTATGGAGAAATTCCTCGGCACGGGTCAGGTGAAGGTTGTAATCATCACGCTGATAATAATATCGGCGCTGTTTTTCATTCAGCACGCAGGCACCAGCAAAATCGGCAAGGCCTTCGGCCCGATTATGCTGCTGTGGTTCGGCTTCCTCGCCGTTGTCGGTGTGCTCAATGTATTCACAAACCCCGTTGTACTTAAGGCCTTCAATCCCCTGTATGCGATTGAGGTTCTGGTAAGCCCCAACAACAAGGCAGGCTTTATGATTCTCGGCAGCGTGTTCCTGTGTACAACAGGCGCCGAGGCGCTTTATTCCGATATGGGCCATGTCGGCAAGGGCAGTATCTATTACTCGTGGCCCGTGGTTAAAATCTGCCTTATCCTCAACTATCTCGGCCAGGGCGCGTGGATAATTCTTAACAAAACAAACGGTGCGCTTATCGGCATTGAGGATATGAATCCGTTCTTCCTCATGCTTCCCTCCGCAGCAAGACCCTTCGCGGTAGTGCTCGGCGCAATGGCGGCAATCATTGCCTCGCAGGCGCTCATCACGGGCTCCTACACCCTCGTTTCCGAGGCTATTCGCCTTGACCTTCTGCCCCACCTTGAAATCCGCTACCCCGCGGACACAAAGGGTCAGCTGTATATCAACTCCGTCAACAATGTCCTCTGGATTGGCTGCGCACTCGTTGTTCTGTACTTCCGCTCAGGCTCGCGCATGGAAACCGCCTACGGCCTTGCAATCACCATTGCAATGCTGATGACTACGGTGCTGCTGTTTGAATACCTGCGCTCGATTTGCCACAAGCCGATTACGGCGTGGGTGACGATGATTGCATTCGGACTTATAGAGGTCGTGTTCTTCGTATCCAGCCTCGGCAAGTTCGTGCACGGCGGCTATGTCAGCGTTATTCTTACGCTCCTCCTGCTGTGGATTATGATTGTATGGTACAGAGGTACTCAGCTTGAGCAGCGTTACAGCAACAAGCTCCGCCTCGGCGATTACATCGAAAACCTCGGCAAGCTCAGAAACGACACAGAGGTCCCCCTGCTTTGCCACAACCTCGTATTCCTCGACAGAAACGAAAACCCCGAGTACATCGACCGCGATATTCTCTATTCCATTCTCGACAAGGATTACAAGAGAGCCTCGGCCTATTGGTTCATCACCGTCAATGTCCTTGATGAGCCCGATGCGCTCAACTACAATGTCGAAACCTACGGCACGGATTATATCTTCAGAATTCAGCTTAATCTCGGCTTCAAGTGCTCTCAGCGCGTGAATGTCTATCTGCGTCAGATAGTAACCGACCTTCAGGAAAGCGGCGAGCTTCCCGAGCAGGACAAGAAGTATTCCATTTACGGACCGTCCACCGTCGGCACCTTCAA
>JAZUJB010000086.1:0-3413 GCA_045642545.1 Oscillospiraceae bacterium | reverse complement strand
TCCTACGCTGACCTGTCGGCAGGCGACTATGTTGTTCACGAGGTGCACGGCATAGGCCGCTTTGCGGGCATCCACAAGATGAAGGTGGACGGCTTTGAAAAGGACTATATAAAAATCTGCTACGCAGGCTCGGACACGCTTTATGTCCCTGCCACGCAGCTTGATATGGTAACGAAATATCTCGGCGCCGGCGAGGACGCAAAGGTAAAGCTGTCGAAGATGGGCGGCGCGGAGTGGACAAAGACACGCAGCCGTGCAAAAGCCGCGACAAAAAAGCTTGCAAAGGAGCTTATTGCGCTCTATGCCGAGCGCGCGCGAGTGCCGGGCCACGCCTTCGGCGCGGACACCGCGTGGCAGCGTGAGTTTGAGGATAATTTCGGCTACACCGAAACCGATGACCAGCTTCGCTGCATAAACGAGATTAAGGCGGATATGGAGTCGTCCGTACCTATGGACAGACTTCTGTGCGGCGATGTAGGCTACGGCAAAACTGAGGTTGCCCTGCGCGCAGTTATGAAGTGCATTCTCGATAACAAGCAGGCGGCGATTTTAGTGCCGACAACGGTGCTTGCCCAGCAGCATTATCAGACCGCCGTTCAGCGCTTTTTCGGCTTCCCCGTTGAGGTTGAGGTGCTGAGTCGCTTCAGAACTCCCGCTCAGATTACAAAAACCCTGCAGAATATCCGCAGCGGCAAGTGCGACCTTGTAATCGGCACGCACAGACTGCTGCAGAAGGATGTGCTGTTTAAGAATTTAGGTCTTCTCATTGTCGATGAGGAGCAGCGCTTCGGAGTTTCCCACAAGGAGCATATAAAGGAAATGTCGCGCGGTGTCGATGTGCTGACGCTGTCGGCAACGCCCATTCCGCGCACGCTCAATATGGCGCTTTCGGGCATACGCGATATGTCCTCCATCGATGAGCCGCCGCAAGACCGCCTGCCCGTGCAGACCTTCGTTATGGAGCACGACTGGTCGGTGCTGTGCGATGCCATAAATCGCGAAATTCAGCGCGGCGGTCAGGTGTATTATCTGCATAACCGCATTGACAACATTGAGCGCACCGCGGTGAAAATCCGTGAGATGCTCGGCGGCGAGGTTACCGTCGGCGTTGCCCACGGTCAGATGGATAAGGAGCAGCTTGCCTCCGTTATGGAGGAGGTTGCCGAGGGCAAGGTGCAGGTGCTTGTCTGCACGACGATAATCGAAACGGGCATCGACATTCCGAATGTCAACACGCTTATCATTGAAGATGCCGACAAGATGGGTCTTGCGCAGCTGCATCAGATACGCGGCAGAGTAGGCCGCTCAACGCGCAGAGCCTCGGCTTATCTCACCTTCCGTCAGGACAAGGTGCTGACCGAGGTCGCGGAAAAGCGACTTACCGCAATCCGCGAGTTTGCCGAGTTCGGCTCGGGCTTCAAGATTGCAATGCGCGACCTTGAAATCCGCGGCGCAGGCAATCTTTTAGGCGCTGAGCAGTCGGGACATATGATTGATGTCGGCTACGATATGTATATGAAGCTTCTCAACGAGGCAGTGCTTACAGAGCGCGGCATAAAGCCCGAGCACCGCGCGGACTGCTCGGCTGACCTCGCCGTTGCGGCGAACATTCCCGAGCGGTATATCGCCTCTGCCGAGCAGAGAATGGATATCTACCGCCGCATCGCACTTATACGCACCGAGGAGGAGGCCGACGACCTCACCGACGAGATAATCGACCGCTTCGGAGACCCTCCTGCAAGCGTCAACGCGCTTATCCATGTCGCGCTGCTGCGCGGCGGGGCAGGCAAGGCGGGCATCAGCGATATTTCGCAGAAAAGCGGAACACTGCGCTTCACGCTCACCGATTTTGATATGGAAAAGGTGTCGCTTCTGTATGCAAGACCCGAGTATAAGGGTAAGCTAAAGGTTGAGGCAGGCTCGCAGCCCTGCGTAAGTCTGAAGATTCAGTCGAAGCAGCGCACAATCGACGAGGCGCGGCGCTTCGTTGCCGCGTGGGCATCGGCAAGTACACAATAAATTAACATTTGCGGTACTGGACTATTGGTACGGCTTGTATTAAAATGAAATCTATCCCAATTGATTGGAGATTATGAAATGAAGAAATATGTAGCAATCGCACTCGTGCTTGTTATGGCACTCGGCTGCCTTGCAGGCTGCTCATCACCTAAGGAGGACACCGTTATGTCCGCAGAGGGAACAAATGTAAGCTGGGACGAGTATATGTACTATCTCGGCGAGGCTGTCTACAACCTCACAAACTACTATCAGTCCGCAACCGGCGGCGGTGTCGACTGGAACGGCACCTGCATTTACGATAAGAGCCTTACCAACGCCGAATGGTGCGTAAGAGAAGCTCTCTACACCGCAGCACAGAGCTGCATCATCATGAGCAAGGGCAAGAGCATGAATGCCGAGGTTACCGACGAGCAGACCAAGACCCTTGAGGACAACATCGCAACCATCAAGGCAAACTACTCAACCGATGAGGAGCTCAACGCGGCACTCCACGAACAGTGCCTGACTATGGATGTTTTCAAGTCCGTCAATAATGTAAACTTCACCCTCAGCAACATCTTTGCCGCTCTCTACGGCGAAAAGGGCGAGAATGTCAGCGACGAGACCTTCAAGAAGTATGTTGAGGATAATGGCTATATGACCAGCGCCCACATTCTGTTCAAGACCACCGAGGATGTTGAGGGCGAGGACGGCAAGGTTACAACTCAGCCCCTCTCCGATGAGGCAAAGGCAGAGAAGAAGGCTCAGGCTGAAAAGCTGTGCGCAGAGCTCAAGGCAATAAGCAATAAGGACGAGCGCGCAGAGAAGTTCCTTTCCGTAATGCAGGAAAAGAGCGATGACCCCGGCAAGACCACCAATCCCAACGGCTACTGCTTCACCGAGGGCACAATGGTTGCAATCTACACCGACACCACCAAGGCTCTCAAGGATTACGAGATTTCCGATGTTGTTGAGTCCAGCTATGGCTACCACATCATTATGCGCCTGCCCACCACCGCAAGCGACATCGATGTCAACAATCAGTACGGCTACACTCTCGGTCAGATGGCGGCATCCTACGACTTTGACGGTGTGATGGCAAAATGGGATGTAACCGGCAACGCAAAGTTCAACAGCGAGTACGCAAACTTCGACTTCACCCAGTTCTTCGACAAGGACGGCTTCCACTACACCACCTTCGCCGAGTACAGCAAAAAGTAAAACAGATATAGCAAAACCCGATGAGGCTTAACCTCATCGGGTTTTTTGTTTTATTCATATTCGTTCTCCTCAGCCTTCGGATTTGACGAGCGGGAGAGTGGTCGACTGCTCGCCTGCGCTTTCGCCCATTTTGTAGGTTACCTTGAGCGCGGTGCCGTCATCGTTAACAGAGGAGCCTGTTACGATAAGCTCCA
>JAZUJB010000085.1:0-2414 GCA_045642545.1 Oscillospiraceae bacterium | reverse complement strand
CGTTGGAATGGCGGTTGATGTATTAGTGATAGTTGAACTGGGGAGCGCGGCGTGCGAAGCGCCATACGGCACTTCGTGCGCAGAATGTCCCCACTCGCTCGCCGATAAATCGGCAACCGCTCGGGGATGACAAAAGCAGCATGCCGAATAAAAAACTCCCAAGGAAGAACCTTGGGAGTATAATAAGCAGATTATCTCTTGGAGAACTGGGGAGCGCGGCGTGCTGCTTTGAGACCGTACTTTTTACGCTCTTTCATTCTCGGGTCGCGGGTCAGGAAGCCTGCGGCCTTGAGTGCGGGACGGTAGCTCTCGTCAACCAGAAGCAGAGCTCTGGAGATACCGTGACGGATTGCGCCTGCCTGACCGGAAACGCCGCCGCCGTGAACGGTTGCCTCGATGTCGACCTTACCGATGGTTTCGGTGGTGACCAGAGGCTGACGAACGATGAGCTTAAGGGTTTCGAGACCGAAGTAGTCGTCGATATCACGGCCGTTGATGGTGATAGCACCGGTGCCGTTGGGGATGAGGTGAACGCGTGCTACAGAGTGCTTTCTGCGTCCGGTACCGTACATATAGGGTCTTTTGCACTTATAAGTTGCCATTACTATTTACCTCCTATTAGTAGCGATCCCAAACTTCGGGCTTCTGGGCTGCGTGAGTGTGCTCGGAGCCTGCGAAGATTCTCAGGCGCTTAAGCTGCCACTGTGCGATGGTGTTCTTCTGAAGCATGCCGCGGACTGCGAGACGCATTGCGAGCTCGGGGCGCTTTTCCATCAGGTGCTTGTACTGGGTTTCCTTAAGGCCGCCAACCCAACCGGAGTGAGTGCGGTAGTACTTCTGCTCCAGCTTCTTGCCGGTCAGAACTGCGTCCTTTGCGTTGATGATGATGACATAGTCACCGCAGTCAACATGAGGAGTGTAGTCGGTCTTGAGCTTGCCGCGGAGAAGGTCAGCGGCTACTGCAGCGGTCTTGCCGAGGGGCTTGCCTGCTGCGTCAAGGATGTACCATTTGCGTTCAACGGTTTCCTTGGTAAGCATGGTTGTGGACATATTTGTGCCTCCAAAAAAATAAATAATATCTTTGACAATTTAACGGGGCGCTATTACAATAAACCGTGGTTTCTCAAATAGCGTGCTTTATTTTTATACCATATGTAACAAACAGTGTCAACACTAATTTTAATTCTCGTTTTGAAAACTCTCAAATACTCTTGAATGCTCGCAAATGCTCATCAATTCTAAATATCATTTTAACAAAAATGAGGTAGAAATATGGATATAAAGGCTTTGAACGAATTTACAGGCATAATCCGCCGTGCAGTCGACGACTACAATATGATAGAGGAAAACGACAGAATTGCCGTCGGCGTGTCGGGCGGCAAGGACAGTCTGCTGCTTCTGCTTGCGCTCAAGCACCTGCAGAGCTACTACCCGAAGCACTTTGAGCTTGAGGCGATTACCATTGAGCTTGGCTTTGACGGTATGGACTTCACGCCCGTAAAGGAGCTGTGCGAGCAGCTCGACATTCCGTACACCTGCCTCAAGACCGATATTAAGGAAATCGTCTTTGATGTGCGCAAGGAGGATAACCCCTGCTCACTGTGCGCAAAGATGCGCCGCGGTGCGCTCAACGACGCAATACGCGAGCGCGGAATAAAAAAGCTTGCGCTCGGTCACCATTTTGACGATGCGGTTGAAACCTTCCTTATGAGCCTGCTGTTTGAGGGCAGACTCAGCTGCTTCAGACCCGTAACATATATGGACCGCAGCGGCGTAACGCAGATTCGTCCGATGGTGTACGCAGGCGAGGGCAAGATAACAAACCTTGCCGAAAAGCTGGAGCTGCCCATTGTTGAAAATCCCTGCCCGCAGGACAAGGCAAGCAAGCGCTATGAGATTAAGCAGCTGCTGAAGACAATGGCGGAGGATTATCCCGATATGAAGAGCAAGGTGTTCGGTGCAATGCAGCGTCTGCCGCTTGCAGGCTGGGGAATTGAAAAATAAGGTCTGCTGTGCATATCCTGTGGCAGAAAGCTAATAATAACGGCAAAAGTGTGAAAGGAGCTTTGTATGAAAAGCCTGTCCCGAGGAGCCTATGCCGTTATTGCAATTGCAAGCTTGCTTGCGGTTATTGCGCTTACTTATTTCTGGGCAACAATTAATTCCGACGCGTGCGCAGCGCTGACAATAGTTGTGGCAATAATCTTTGTAATCGCAGTCAATAAGTGTTCAAAATAGAAAACATAGCAGTTCGTTTGAACTGCTATGTTTTTTTATTTACCCACGCAGAATCTTTCGAATATGCGGTTTGTAACATCCTCGCGCACCGTGCGGCCCGTGAGCTCACCGAGTGCGTTCATTGCGCCCTCTGCCTCGGTCAGCACAATGTCGGGAGTGCAGCCCGAGAGCATTGC
>JAZUJB010000084.1:0-27754 GCA_045642545.1 Oscillospiraceae bacterium | reverse complement strand
TGAGAGCATTGAGGCAATGCACATTGCCGAGGCTATACAGTACAGAACCTACGATTTTCGCGAAAACGACAGCTGAAAAGGCATAAAAAAATAACCCTTGACCGCACGGTTTCTTTACACCGTTTCTTAAAGCAGTCAAGGGTTATTTTGCTGATATCTTAGTATCTAACATCATTGGTTACCTCTCTTTCGTTGTATTTGCCGCTTATCAAAAACTCTTGCTTCTGACCTCGGCGTCTGCCCTCACCTATACTCTGAGGGCCTTTTCATTTGTTCATCGGTATCACCCTTTCTGACTATAATGTACCAAATCGGCTGCCGGGTTTCAAGAGCAATAATTTACGAATTTAAAGTGCGAAAATTATGCAGCTATCTGAAATTTATTAATCTCTGCCGATGCATATTGACTATGAAAAATTTGAGAGATATAATGTAAGTGTTGTGAGTCAAAAACAGAAAGCCGTAAGCTTATTCCGCTTACGGCTTTTGTTGCGTTTGCAATGCGAAAATGATATAATGAATCTGTTCGAGAAAAAATTCAGGGAGACTGAAAATATGATAAATGACATTATTCTTCTTAAGCTGGGCGAGATTGTGCTCAAGGGCCTCAACCGCAAGTCCTTCGAGCAGAAGCTCATCGGCAATATTAACCGCCGCCTTGCGGTAATCGGCAAATTCAAGGTCTACTGTATGCAGTCGACCATATATGTCGAGCCCGTTGACGAAACAAGCGATATGGACGAGGCCTTCGAGGCGCTGACCAAGGTGTTCGGCATTGCAACACTCAACCGCGCAGCAGGCTGCGAGAAGGAGCCTGAAAAGATTGCAGAGCTTGCAATCAACTACCTCAAGGACGATATGCTTAATGCTAAGAGCTTCAAGGTTGAGGGCAAGCGCAGCGATAAGCGCTTCCCCATGACCTCAATTCAGCTTGCGCAGTATGTCGGCGGCGAGCTTGCCGAGGCTTATCCCGAGTGCGAGGTCGATGTCCACAACCCCGAGCTGACCGTTCATGTTGAGGTGCGCGACTTAGCTGCATATGTTCACGCAGCACCCACGCAGGGCGCAGGAGGTATGCCCGTCGGCTCAAACGGCGTAGGCGTAACGCTGCTGTCCGGCGGCATTGACAGTCCCGTTTCCACCTACATGATTGCAAAGCGCGGCGTCAGACTCATTCCCGTTCACTTTTTCTCCTTCCCCTACACCTCCGAGCAGGCTAAGCAGAAGGATATTGAGCTTGCCGAGCTTTTGACCGCGTATTGCGGCAAGATGACCGTTGAGGTCGTGCCGTTTACGCACATTCAGGAGGAGATACGCGATAAGTGCCCCGAGGACTATTTCACTCTGATTATGCGCAGATTTATGATGCGCATTGCCCAGCGCATTGCCGAGGCAAACGGCGCAAAGGCAATCGTAACGGGCGAAAATCTCGGTCAGGTTGCAAGTCAGACCATGGAGGCGATGGCATCTACTCAGGCGGTCATCGACCTGCCCGTGCTGCAGCCGCTGATTGGTATGGACAAGGAAGAGATTGTACGCCTTGCGCGCAAAATCGGTACCTTCAACACATCTATCCTGCCGTATGAGGACTGCTGCACTGTATTCACCCCCAAGCACCCCAAGACCAAGCCCAAGGTGCACGAGGTTGCGGAGATTGAGTCGGTGCTGGATATTGACGGACTCGTTGAAGAGGCACTTGCAGGCATAGAAAGGATTAAGGTCGGCTGATGGCAAAGGCTTATAATGCGGAAATTCTGTCCGTAGGCACCGAAATTCTGCTCGGTCATACAACTAACACCGACGCGCGCGATATTTCGCTGATGCTTTCGGAGATAGGCATAAATGTCAAGTACCACACCGTTGTCGGTGATAATCCCGAGCGGCTTATGCGCTGTATTGAGATTGCAAAGGAAAGAGCCGATATAATTATTTCAACGGGCGGACTCGGCCCTACCTGCGATGACCTTACAAAGCAGACCCTTGCAAAGAGCTTCGGTCTTGAGCTTGTAATGAACGAGTACGAAAAGTCCTGCCTGTACGATTACCTTACAAACAAGGGCTACAGTAAGGAAATGACGGAAAACAATCTCCAGCAGGCGATGCTGCCCGAGGGCTGCACGGTTTTCCACAACGACTGCGGCACCGCGCCCGGCTGCGCATTCGAGAAGGACGGCAAGATTGTTGTTATGCTGCCCGGACCTCCCCGCGAGTGCAACACAATGTTCCGCGCAAGCGCAATGCCTTACCTGCGCTCTCTGTCCGATGAGCAGATTGTGTCCCATTCAATCCGCGTTTTCGGTATGTCGGAAAGCGCGATGGACCAGCTTTTCCGCGAGGAAATGAACTCAATGACAAATCCGACTATGGCGCCCTATGCCAAGGAGGCTGACTGCCTTTTGCAGATAACAGCAAAGGCGAAAAGCGTTGAGGAAGCTGAGGAAATGATGAAGCCCGTCATCGAGCACGCCTGCTCGGTGCTCGGCGATATAGTATTCGGCATTGATGTCGAGTGCGTTGAGGAGCGCGTAATGCAGCTTCTCAAGGAAAAGAAGATGACCTTCTGCGCGGCAGAAAGCTGCACGGGCGGCGCAATTGCAAAGCGCTTTACGGATATGCCCGGCGCAAGCGAATTTTTCCTCGGCGGCGTTACCACCTACACAAACGGTGCAAAGGCCGCAATCCTCGGAATAGACCCCGAGCTTATTGAAGAAAAGGGCGCGGTCAGCTACGAGGTTGCAAAGGAAATGGCAGAGCGCGTAAGAGCGCTTATCGGTGCCGATATGGGCATCGGCGTAACGGGACTTGCAGGCCCCGACGGTGACGGCGTTCACGAGGTCGGCACGGTGTTCGTTTCGCTTGCAACTGCCGAGGGAACCTATGTGCGCGAGCTCCATGTCGGCAACCGCCGCACAAGAAGCTATATCCGCCGCGTATCGGGCAACTATGTGTTTGATATGATGCGCCGATATATGATGGGCCTTAAAATAATGGATTAAAATAAAAAGACGACCGGGCTTCAAGTCCGGTCGTCTTTTACTGTATTTGATTACTTGATGAACATAGGACTCAATGCAATCAGAAGCTGAGCAACCCAGTAGAAAACATGCAGAACGCGGTTTTTCTTGTTGCTGGGGTGGTCGCTGAAGCACTGTATGGAGAGAATGCTGTCGCTTGCGATGAAGCATACGCCTGCAATACCGAACAGCAGGGTGCCGAGGCTGAAGTTGAAGAATACAGAGCCGACGGCGGAGCTTCCCATGAAGCAGACGAATGCGGCGTAAATGCCGAGAGGAATGAACAGCTTACCCATATCGAGGTTGTGCTTCTTGGTGTTGCGAAGCTCGATTGCAAGAGCAACAACCAGCAGAGGCAGAGCAACAATCCATGCCTTGGGAGCAACGCCGTAAAGTGCGAGGACATAGAAGATGTGGCCTGCAAGGAATGCGCCTGCACCGGTGAGGAAGTACATATTGAACTTCTCGGTGAAAACAAAACGCAGAGCAAGCAGCACATCGCCGAGGAAACCGAAGAACAGGCCGAAGATGATGAGTCTTGCGAAGAGCTTGTTGTCGCTGTGTGCAAGAGAGATTATTGCAATCAGAATGACACAGACGGTGGTCAGGCCCTTGAGGACGGTTGCCTTGAGGTCCTCACCGGCTTCCATTGCGGCAATGAACTTTTTTCCGCAGAAGAAGCAGGCAAGTGCAAGGATAATAATGAGTGCTATGAACATTAACTATTACCTCCGAGTAATATTTATTTGTTTTTGAATTTAAGCTCGCCGAGTATTGCGCCGCCGAGTATCAGCACTGCGCCGATAATCTGCACGGGAAGCAAAAGCTCGTTGAGGAATACGGCTGAAACGAAAAGCGCGGTAAGCGGGTCAATGTAGCATATAAGCGCAACCGTCTGCCCCGGCAGCTTCTGTAGCGAGGAAAAGTACAGATAGTACGCAAGACCGGTGTTCACGAAACCGATAATAAGCACATAGACAATGTCGCTCTTTGCGGGGATTACCGGCACCTTTATGCCCGACAAAACCACATACAGCAGTACTACAAAGAAGGACAGAACAAGCTCGTAAACCGCGCAGTTGAGTCCCGAAAGGTGCTTTACCTTTTTGCTTGTAACGATGATGACCGCATAAAGAAGTGCAGCGCCGCCGCCGTAGACAAGGCCCTTTGAAACCTCGGAGCCGAGCTCAACATTGCCCGTTATGCATAGCATACCGATTGCAACGGCGATAACGGCGATGATTTTGCTCCATGTAAGCTTTTCCTTGAACAGAATGGGGGAGAGGGCAAGCACGAGAATAGGACCGCAGTAATATGTAAGCGTTGAAAGGCTGACGCCTGCGGTGCGATATGCCTCGAAAAGCAGCACCCAGTTAAGTCCGAGCGCCGTGCCGCCTATGCTTGCGGGCAGAATGTCCGCCTTGAGGTCGGAAAAGCTGAAGCTGCGTTTGAAGAGCACCACAGCAACCAGAAACAGCGCACCGAGGAAGGTTCTGAGCAGCACAATTTCCGCACTGCTTAAAGCGATGTTGGCAACAAGCAGTCCGTTTGCACCCCATATGACCATGGAGGTTATGAACTTGATAAGCTCTTTGGTGTTCTTCATAGAATACTGATTACAATTCGAATTTAGCACTGTATTCGGCGAAGTACTCGTCGAAGCACTGAGTGTGAACAGTTGTAAGGCTGTTTATGTATTCGTGAGCGTCAAAGTTTTCGGATTCAAGCTCAATCATTGCAACCGCAATATTTGAGCAGTGGTCGGAAACGCGCTCAAGGTTTGTGAGCAGGTCATTGAAAACAAAGCCGTGGCCGAGGGTGCATTCGCCCTTCTGCAGACGGTCGATGTGGTGCATCTTCATTTCATCGCACAGATTGTCGATAAGCTCCTCCAGCGGCTCAACGCGGTAGGCAAGCTCCAAATTGTTTTCGGTAAATGCGCTGACGGTTGTGTTTACAACCTCGGTAACGGCGGATATCAGCACGCTCAGCTCGCGGCTGCCGATTTCGGAGAAGCTGATGTCCTTGTCGTGAAGCTCCTTTGCACATTCTGCGATGTTCAGCGCATGGTCGGAAATTCGCTCATAGTCATTGATAGTGTGAAGATACTTGCCGACGGTGCCGCTCAGCTCGGGATTGAGCTCGTGGCTTGAAATGCGAATGAGGTAGGAGCCGAGCTTGTCCTCATACTTGTCGATGATGTCCTCAGCCTCGTCAACTGCGGCAAAGCCCTCGTCGGTGTAATTGTCGATGAGCTTGAACGCATCAAAGAGATTGAGCCTGGACTTTTCCGCCATTGAATTAACGGTAAGGCGGCTCTGCTCAACCGCAAGAGCAGGGTGAGCGAGAAAGCGCTCCTCAAGGCGGTCAATGTCCTGAAGTGCTTCGTTTTCGGAACCGTGCTTTCTGACCATACCTGCGCAGATTTTTTCAATCTGAGTCAGGAACGGAGCGGTAATGATAATGTTTATGATACGGAAAATTGTGTTCATCAGCGCAATGGAAACAGTGGTCATAATTGCGCCCATAAACTCAAAGTGCAGCAGAGCATTCAAGGGATAGAATATCACGCAGGTTGCAAATACACCGATTACGGTTACAACGAGATAAGAGTAGGATGCCTCCTTGCCTTCGGCATTTGCGCCGAGACCTGCCAAAAGTACGGGGACAGCGGCGCCGATTGCAATACCCATTGTAAGAGAGAAAGCGATATCAAAGGTTATTGCGCCTGTAAATGCAAGAGCCTGAAGAATGCCGACAGCGGCGGAGGCGCTCTGAATTATACTGGTGAATACGATACCCACGATAACGCCGATAATCGGGTTTTCAAAAGCGGTGAGCATTGCGATAAACGCAGGGTCATCGCGCAGACCGGATACCGAGCCGCTCATCGCCTTCATGCCGTACATAAGAACAGCAAAGCCGAGCAGTATGCCGCCAAGATGATGCTTGGTCTGACTTTTTGAGAACATATAGAAAATAATGCCTACAAGAGCAATGACGGCTGTCAGCGTATCAGTAGAAACAAGCTCCAGCCAGCCCATGCTTGAACCGCCGATATCCGAAAGGCATATTACCCAGCCGGTAATACTCGTGCCGATTATGGAGCCCATGATTACGCCGATGGCCTGCTTGACCTTCATCATGCCGGAGTTAACAAAGCCGACAACCATAACGGAGGTAGCCGATGATGACTGTATAACGGCGGTAACACCCGTGCCGAGAATTATTCCCTTCATAGGTGTGCCTGACAGACGGTACAGAATGATTTCAAGCTTGCTGCCGGCAACCATTTTAAGACCGTCGCCCATGAGCGCCATACCGAATAAAAACAGTGCAACACCGGTAAGCAATTCGAATATTTCACTAATTCCCAATGCCGAATTCTCCTAAATCAATTATTTAGTCTCAATTACTTAATATATAATATTTTTGTATCAAAATCCAGTATGATTTTACTTTTTTCGGTAATAAATACCACAATTTTGAGCGAGCCGCGGCTGCTTGACAAAAAGTGTATATTTTCCCGCTTGCAAAAGAGTCCCGATGTGATAAAATAAGACATATAAAGTCATATTGATGGAGAATTCAGATATGGATACAGCATTGACAGTAAACGAAGCTTCAAAATTCAGAAAAGTAATGTCGGCAATCGGCAGAGGCACGGGCAAAACCCTCGATGCTATTGAGTCGGCAAGCAAAAAGCTTGAGCCGCTTGCATCTCTGCCTATCATCGGCGGCTCAATCACCGATGTGCAGGACATTATTTCCATGCTCAATGACTATTACCACGGCAGATACAGAAAGCTGCCCTTCGTCGTGCTTTTGGGCTCGCTTGCAATCGTTGCATATCTTTTAAGCCCGTTTGACCTCATTCCTGATAATATTCCGTTTCTGGGTTTTGTTGATGATGCATTCATCATCAATGTCGTCATGGAGCTGTGCGTTGACAAGGAGCTTGAGCGCTACCGCAACTGGCTCGCAGGCGAATAATATTAATTAAAAGTCTGAGATTGTTATCTCAGACTTTTTTTGTTTTATCTGCAGCTTGGAAAAATAAACAAATTGCATACCTGCAAAGCGCCTGCCCGAAGCGCTTGTTGTCTAAACAAACGAAAATAATAAATGAAAATAAAATTTGCTTTACATCGCTTGAATTTGCCGTAATAATGTATATGTGGAAAAATTGGGTTTTCTCACGAAATCAGATATCAACAGGCATCCGTTAGTTTTATGGAGGACTTGAATTTATGGGAATTTCTGAAGTGATTGCACTTCTCGGCGGCGTCGCGCTGTTCCTTTTCGGTATGTCGCTCATGGGCGACAGTCTGAAAAAGGTTGCAGGCAGCAGACTCGAGGTTGTGCTGTACAGGCTTTCCGGCACTCAACTCAAGGGCATACTTCTCGGCACGGGCGTAACAGCCGTTATCCAGTCATCATCGGCAACCTCTGTTATGGTGGTCGGCTTTGTTAACTCGGGTATGATGAAGGTTAAGCAGGCTATCGGCATAATCATGGGCGCAATCATCGGTACGAGCATCACCGGTTGGATTATCTGCCTTTCCGGTATCGGCGGCGCGGCATCGTCAGGCTGGCTGGAGCTGCTTTCAACCGAAACGCTGTCATCGTTCATCGCGCTTATCGGTATAGTGCTCTATATGTTCTCATCTGAGCAGTCAAACCGCCATGTCGGCGGAATAATGCTCGGCTTTGCCGTTCTTATGTTCGGCATGAAGGCAATGAGCGGCTCAGTTTCGGGCCTGCGCGATGATCCCGCGTTTGTCAGCCTGCTCACTAATTTCTCAAACCCCGTACTGGGAATACTCGTCGGCCTTGTGTTTACAAGCATTCTGCAGAGCGCATCGGCTGCTGTCGGTATTCTGCAGGCACTTGCAATTACCGGCGCTGTCGAGTTTGATGTGGCATTCCCCATTATTATGGGTATTGCAATCGGCGCTGCCGTGCCCGTACTGCTTTCGGCAATGGGCGCAAGCGCAAACGGCAAGCGCACCGCGCTGACATATCTGGTAATAGACACCTTCGGCGTTATACTTGTCAGCATCATTTTCTATGTGCTCAATGCATTCATTGACTTCAGCTTTATGACGGCAACAATGACCGCAGTCAGCATCGCATTTGTTAACACAATTTTCAGAGTTGCAGTTGTTGTGCTGCTTGCCCCCGCAACGGGACTTATCGAGAAGTTCGTTGAGCTATTCGTAAAGGACGACCCTGCGCACCTGCAGGAGCTCAAGGATATGGACCGCCTTGAGGAGCGCTTCCTTGCTCACCCCGCGCTTGCAATCGAGCAGACGGGTGAGGTCGTAAACTCCATGGCGCGCAATGTTGCGCTTAATATCACCGACGCGCTCGCGCTTATTGACGAATACTCCAAGGAGGGCTTTGCCGCGGTTGAAAATCAGGAGGACCTCATTGACCGCTACGAGGATAAGCTCGGCACCTATCTTGTAAAGCTTACCCGCCGCGAGCTGAATCATGAGCAGAATATCATTGCCACCAAGTACCTGCACGCTATCACGGACTTTGAACGAATGAGCGACCACGCCCTCAATATCGCAGAGGGTGCGCAGGAGATGCATGAGAAAAAGATTGTATTCTCCGAGCAGGGAAAGCTTGAACTTGACATTCTCCGCTCGGCCATTTCGGAGATTATGGCGCTTGCAATCAAGGCGTTTATCGACGGCGACTTTGAAACCGCTTACCGCATCGAGCCTCTCGAAGAAAAAATCGACCAGCTTTGCGATGAGATGAAGCTGCATCATATAAACCGCATAAGCGACGGCACCTGTACCCTTCAGCACGGCTTCGTGTTCAATGATTTCCTCACGAATCTTGAACGAATCGCCGACCACTGCTCAAATATCGGCGTTGCAATGATTGAGCTTGCAAGCGGCGCACTTGACACACATGAGTACTCCAACAGACTTATGGCAGGCGAGAGCGCACAGTTCAAGAAGTATCTTGCCGAGTACGATAAGAAATATGTTCTGTAATAAAAAATCCTGAGGTTAATTAAACCTCAGGATTTTTTTCAAGATGTTCAAGAAGCGCGGTGCAGCCCTCGACGATGTCGTTGTAGCTGCAGGTGAAATCACCGGTGTACCACGGGTCTGCGATGCCGCGAGGGTTGTCGGAATAGTCGAGAAGCAGGCAAACCTTGTTGTCGGGGTCCGAGCCGAGAATTCTCATAATGTTGCGGCGATTCATTTCGTCCATGCCGATTATGAGGTCGTAGCGGTCGTAATCCGAGCGCTTGAGCTGAACGGCTCTGTGCTCGCCGCAGGGCACGCCCATTTTTCGAAGAATAGAAACGGTGCCGTGATGGACGGGGTTGCCGATTTCCTCGGTACTTGTTGCCGCTGAGCCGACAACAAAGTCTGAGTCAATATGCCGCTTTTTCAGCATATCGAGAAAAACAAACTCAGCCATCGGACTGCGGCATATATTGCCGTGGCAAACGAAAAGTATTCTTGTCATATCGGTATTGTCTCCCCAAAGCCGTGCGTTTGCGTTTCGCGCGGGAAAAATAGTTCGTTCGTTATGAGAATACTATACCACAACTGTTGCCGTAAACGCAAAATACAAATTTGTTTTGCCAATTGTGTCAAAAACCGACATCGCAATTTTCGGGAAATGCACAAGATTTTATAGATGCAATTAACAATTATTGATAGGTGCAGGGCCGTGTGTTAGAATAAAAAACACAGAAATACAGACACAGAGGTGATAATATGACGAAAAAGATCCTTTCGGTTGTTTTGCTGCTTTGTATGTTTATCTCGCTGATTCCCGGCGCGGCATTTGCAGCAGAAGCCGATGACAGCTGCGACTTCAAGAGCCTTATCAATGCCAAGCTGTATGTAAAGGCAAACAAGGACGCAGGCCTTGACGGCGATGTTGTTGTGTCCTTCGACACACTCAGCTGCAACGGCACGGTCTACCTGCCCGGCAGCGCCGATACGAGCAAGCTGTTTCTGTCATGGGATAACGATTCCCTCGTTGTAGCCAAAAACGGCACGGTATACGAAAACGGCACCGCACCCATTGCTCCGGACTCCGGCACGGCAATCTACAACATCACCAAGGGCAAAATTTCCGTAAATGTTATGATTACCACCGTCAAGGGCGCAGAGGCCGTTGCGGGTATGTTCATTAACATCGATGAGAGCATGGGTACAATCGATGCCATGAACTCTGACTCCGACCACGAAACTCAGTGCTTCGGCGCTGTTAGCTTTGACGGCGATGATTACCCCTACATAAGCATGAAGGGCCGCGGAAACTCCACATGGGTTTTCGAAAAAAAGCCGTACAACATCACCTTCTACAAGAAGGCCGACTACGATAAGAAGCAGAATGTCAGCCTGATTGACGGCGTTAAGGCAAAGAAGTGGACACTTCTTGCAAACTACCTTGACAGCTCTCTGCTCAGAAACAAGATAGCCTTTGACCTCGCTCAGGATTTGGGCATCGGTCTTGACTCAAGATTTGTTGATGTCTGGATGAATGGTGAGTACCTCGGCAACTACCTTATGACGCCGAAGAAGGACTACAACACTCCCGACAACGGTTACATTATCGAAAATGACCATATCGACGACGACACTCTCGACAATCAGTTTGATTTCCCCGACATCGCAGAGATGCCCTTCAAGCACAACAGACTTAATGTTGAGGATATCGGCGACGATGCAGTCAAGGCAGGCGTTGATGTAGCGTATGTCGAGGAGCATTTCACTAAGGCATGGGCAACTGTGCTTGATACCGATTCCGAAGAATACCAGAACTACTTTGACCTCGATTCATGGGCAAAGATGTACCTCATGTTTGAGGTCTCCAAGACCTATGACTGCTATGCGGGCAATATAATCATGCATCGTGACGGCCTCAGTGATGACGACAAGCTCATTGCAGGACCTGTATGGGACTATGATATTGCATTCGGCCGCACACTGCATAAGTTCTTTGTCGGTGTGACCGAGCACAATCAGCTCAATGCTGAGGGCTGGTACAACGACAGCGTTGGTTTTGTTGCAAGCAGCGAGCCCTACAGCATACTGCAGGGACTGGGTATGCACGAAAGCTTTATCAAGCGAGTTGCTGAAATCTACAACGAATACAAGTGGGCATTCGAGGATATCGCGGCAAATGTTGACCGTCAGCAGGAGCTGATTGAGGGCTCCGCACTGATGAACAATGTCCTGTGGGGCACCAACCACATCGGCGCGGATTATGCCGTATCTCCCACTGTTTTCAGCGCACTCGGCACCGGCAGCTACAAGCTCAACTATGTGGTTACAACCGAATGGGATGACTATGTGGCAAACCTCAAGGAGTTCTGCACCAAGCGCGTGCTGTGGCTTTCCAACCACCTCTATGCAGAAACTCCCGAGGGCAGCATCACGCAGGCGCTGTCAAATCAGGACACCGTTGTTCTGCGCGTAAATCTCACCGAGGGCAATCAGGATAACACCTATCAGTGGCAGAGCTCCAAAAACGGCAAGAAGTGGGCCGATATCGAGGGCGCAACGGCTGCAACGCTCAAGCTTGCGGCAACTGAAGAAAACACCGCAAAGCAGTACCGCTGCGTTGTAAAGAATGCAGGCGTTAAGATTTACACCACTCACGGCGGCTGGACAAAGGCATCTGCAACAAATACCATTACCGCCGATAAGATTAGGCTAACAACAGTGGAAGATGAGATTGAACTGTGCGAAACCACCTGCACACTCGTTCTCAACGGCAAGGACATGGGCGAGTTTACCTTCGCACAGTACAACAACGGCTGGAGCATCTGCAATGCAGATGGAAGGTATGTTTCCGTTGACGGCAAAAAGCTCGCGCTCTCCGACAAACCCTTTGTGTGGAGCTTTGATAACGGCGTGTTCAGCGCAAGCATAAAGACAAGCTACACCAAGCTCGGAAGTCTGCTCGGTATAGGCAAAACTCAGACCGCATATCTTTCTCAGAGCAGCGGAAGCCTCACGGTTTCCCTTGAAAAGGGTGCTGCAGCCGAGTTCGTAATCAGCTATACCGCAATTGCATAAAACTATAAAAAGCAACCCGCCCAACTCTTGGGCGGGTTTTGCTATGTCAAAAAACATCTATATGCGGCTGCGCCAATTTCGCAGCGGTTGTTTTCATACTACAGTTATTATATAGGAACGCGGCCGGTTGCCTTCGCAAACACCAGAAGCAGGGCGGTCAGCACTATGGGGAGCAAAATAGCAATCAGGCGATTTTTCTTCTCCTTATGAATGAACACGCTCATTACGATTATGGATGCAACGCAGACAAGCGCGCTGAGCAGGTGATGCGGGAAGCTTCTGAATGCCATTCCAAAATAGACAAAGCCGACAACTGCCTGAATTGTATTTCCAAGACCGAGAATAATGCCGCCCAGGGCATTCTGCTTCTTACAGAAGTATGCGATAAAGCCGCCGGGGAGGGTAAGGAAGGTCATGGGAAGCCAGGTCGCGAGGTAATAGCTCATTGCTATGTCAAACGACAGCGAGCCGAACAGAATCTGAACAAGATAGATAATAGGCTGGCTGATGAGGAAGAACACGAAGCACTTGAGCATTGCGTCCCAGCTCTTGCTGCAGTTGACAACGATGATAACCGCAAAGATTACCCACCACTCGTAGCTTATGCCGATGTCCTGAAACGAGGTGTTGTCCAAAAACGGAACGAGCAAAATAAGTCCGGTGTAAACACCTGCAATGACGGCAAACAGAATTACCGTAAGCCAGCTCATTTTCAATCCGCCGAATAATCGTTTCATAGTATCTCCTTAGCAAAACATTTGTTGAAGAATTATACCACAGTAATTCAAGCAACTCCACAGAAAAATTCGCTGTTGTTGCACCTGTTTGCGTATTATGCTATTATATTTCGTACATTAGAAGAAATTTGCAGGTGATGTTATGCTGAATACAACATTATGCTACATCGAGCGCGGCGATGAGTACCTGATGCTGCACCGCGTGAAAAAGGAAAACGATATTAACCGCGACAAGTGGATTGGACTCGGCGGCAAGTTTGAGGAGGACGAAAGCCCCGACGAATGCCTGCTGCGCGAGGTGTACGAGGAGTCGGGACTGAAGCTGAAATCGTGGCGCTACCGCGGCATAGTAACCTTTGTCAACACCGTATGCGAGTCGGAGTATATGCACCTTTTCACGGCAGACGCCTTTGAGGGCGAGATAGGCCCCTGCAATGAGGGCGAGCTTGAATGGATTAAAAAATCCGAGCTTATGAAGCTGACGCTGTGGGAGGGCGATAAGATTTTCCTGCGCCTTTTAGATGAAAACGAGCCGTTTTTCTCACTGAAGCTGTGCTATGACGGCGATGAGCTTAAATCCGCATTACTCAACGGCAAGAACATTTGACGCTTAATTCTCATACCATAAACCGAGAGGTGAAGGTATGAGAATTTTTGTTGTAAGACGGGGCGATTCCCTGTATTCAATAGCAAAAAAATTCGGAGTAAAGGTCGACACGCTTGCCTACATAAACGGTCTTTCGGACCCGAGCAGGCTGACGGTAGGGCAGACACTTGTAATCCCCGGTGAAGGCTCGCCGCAGGGCGAAATCGAGGTAAACGGCTATGCTTACCCGAATATAAGCGATTCGGTGCTGAATGAAGCGCTGCCGTTTATGACCTTTTTATGCCCGTTTTCGTGGCACATTGACTCGGCAGGCGGCATAACGCCCATTGACGATGAGCGTATGATTAGTGCGGCGTATGCAAATAATGCAGCGCCGATGCTGACGCTGACGAATATAGCTCCCTCGGGCGGATTTTCGAGCGAAATTGCGCACGCAATATTCACCGATATGACCGCACAGGACACCCTGATTGAAAATATCCTCAGCGCGCTGCGACAGCGCGGTTACTACGGAGTTAATCTGAACATTGAGTATGTGTATCCCTTTGACCGCGAGGGCTACAACAGCTTTCTGCGACGCTTGTCCGGGGAGCTGCACTCGCGCGGGTATTATCTCAGCACCGCAATTGCACCAAAGGAATCCGATGAGCAGTACGGGCTTCTGTACACAGCCCACGACTATGAAGCCCACGGCAGGTATTGCGACAGAGTAATCATCATGACCTACGAGTGGGGCTACACCTACAGCGCACCGCAGGCGGTTTCGCCCGTAAACAGAATTCGCAGAGTGCTCGATTACGCGGTAACGAAAATTCCGTCGGGCAAGATTCTGCTCGGCTTTTCAAACTACGGCTACAATTGGACTCTGCCGTGGAAGCAGGGCAGGGCCGCAAGCGTAATATCCAACACCGCAGCGGCAAATCTTGCAGCTGCAAACTTCTCGGAGATTAAGTTCAACGAGGCGGCGCAGGCTCCGTTTTTCAACTACACCGACCCGTCGGGTGTGCGGCACGAGGTGTGGTTTGAGGACGCAAGAAGCGTGCGCGCACGCCTTGCACTTGTATCGGAATACAACCTTGCGGGTATAAGCTACTGGACGATTAATTATTCGAACCGAGCGGGCTTCGCGGTGCTTGAATCAATGTACGGCGTAGAGAAAATAATATAAAAATAAAGGCTGTTCATTTGAACAGCCTTTTTGTTGTTTTTTAAATTCTTTCGGAAATTACCTTTGCAACCTTTACGCCCGAGGCTGCCGCCTGAGCAAGACCGCGGGTGATGCCTGCGCCGTCGCCGATGGCGAAGAAGTTCGTAAAGCCGGTTTCAAGACTGCCGCTCAGTTCAAGGCGTGAGGAGTAGAACTTGACCTCTGCGCCGTAAAGCAGGGTGTCGTAGTTAGCCGTGCCCGGTGCGATTTTATCGAGCGCGTAAATCATCTCGATGATGTCGTCAAGCTGACGCTTGGGAAGGGCAAGGCTGAGGTCGCCGGGAACTGCGGCGGAGAGAGTGGGACGGGTGTAGGACTGTGCAAGGCGGTGCTCGTTTGTGCGAACACCCTTTACAAGGTCGCCGAAGCGCTGAACAAGAACTCCGCCGGAGAGCATATTGCTCAGTGATGCGATGTGCTTGCCGTAGCGGTAGGGCTCGTCGAACGGCTCGGTAAAGCGGTTGGATACGAGCAGCGCAAAGTTTGTGTTCTTGCTGCGCAGTGCGGGGTCGGAGTAGGAGTGACCGTTAACGGTGTTGATACCCTCGACATTCTCGGCAACAACATGACCGTAGGGATTCATGCAGAAGGTTCTGACCTTGTCACCGTACTGCTTGGTGCGGTAGATGAGCTTGGATTCATATACAACATCGGTGATGTGCTCGAATACGGTTGCGGGAAGCTCAACGCGAACGCCGACATCGACCTGATTATTGATAAGGCGAACGCCGAGCTTCTTGCACTCGTTTGCAAACCACTCAGCGCCGCTTCTGCCGGGAGCTGCAATAAGATACTTGCAGTCGACGCTGTCACCGTTCTTGAGAGTGAGGCAGTAGCCCTCGCCCTTTTTGTCGATGCTTTCAACAACGGTGCGGAAGCGGTATTCAATGACCTTTTTGAGGTCCTCGTACATATTCTGGAGTATGCGGAGATTGTTCTCGGTGCCGAGATGCTTTACCTTTGCCTGCAGAAGATGCAGGTCGTATTTGAGAGCCTCGCGCTCGAGAGCCTTTGCTTCGGGAGTGTCGGTGGAGAAGGTCTTGTCGGTAGCGCCGTATTTCATATTGACGGTGTCAACATAGTTGATAAGCTCCATGACCTCGTCGTCGTCCATGAAGTCGGTAAGCCAACCGCCGAACTGTGTGGTGAAGTTGTACTTGCCGTCAGAGAATGCGCCTGCGCCGCCGAAGCCGCACATGGTGTCGCACACGGGACAGTGAATGCACTCCTTTACCTTGCCCGCAACAATGGGGCAGTGGCGTGAATAAATATCGCCGCCCTGCTCGAGAACAACAATCTTCAATTCGGGGTGCTGACGAATGAGCTCATAGCCGGCAAAAATGCCTGCTGTTCCGCAGCCGATAATGGCAACATCATAAGTAGTATTCATCACAAAAACGCTCCTGAAATTGTAATTAAAAATCAACCTTGCGTATTATACAATACAATAGAAAAAAGACTTGAACAAACTGTAAATTTTCTTGATTTTCAAGCGTTTTTTGGACATTTTCAAGTCCTTGTATAATGCGCGCTTCAATGCGAAAAATAACCGGTGAGATTATAAACAAAAGGCGGTGTTAAAAATGACGGATGAAATAAAAAAACGCGATATTATGCTCGAGATAAGGGCGGAGGCAATGTCAATTCCGAATATAATCGGCTACCTGCGCATATTGTTAATACCCGTTTTTGCGGTTTTGTATGCGCAGGGTGATTTCACCTCGGCAGTGCTGGTGCTGATTGCATCTGTGTTAAGTGATATAACCGACGGGCGCATAGCGCGAAGCTACGACGCGGTTACGGATTTCGGAAAGCTTCTTGACCCCGTTGCGGATAAGCTGACGCAGGGAGTGGCGATAATCTGCCTTGCCTCGCAATTTCCGATGATGTGGTCGCTGCTTGCAATTCTCGTCGTCAAGGAAGCGGCTATGCTTGTAATAAGCTGGGATGTTCTGCGAAAAACAGATACTGTTAACAGCGCCTGCTGGTACGGCAAGCTGTGCAACGCAGTCATCTATGCCGTTATGATGCTGCACATCCTGCAGCCCAATATGGCAGGCTACACCTCAAATGCGCTGATTACACTCTGCGCAGCGTTGATTATACTGAGCTTTCTTCTTTATACCGCGCGCTTTATCAGAATAATAGGCGCTGAAAGCGTAAAAAAGGATATGCATTAAGCATATCCCTTTTTTAATAAAGTTTTTGTCAGCTTGGTAAGCGGCTTGATGAGAATAAGGGTAAGGGTAAAGTTACCCGCGCAGTGTACAAGGTCAAAGGGAATACCCGAAACCCAGTAGGATGCTGCCATCTCCCAACCGCCTATAAACAGATACGGAATCGCAGTAAGCGCTCCGAAAAACAGTCCGTGCAGGCCTGCGATTACCGCCCAGAATATCGCAGAGTCATTATTGCGGAACAGTATTACGACCGGCACAAGCAAAGCCCATATGTAGATGTAGCTTATCCACCATATGCCGAAGCCGTATATAAGTCCCTCAAGCAGAACAAAAATTGCAACAGAGAACAGAGCGCGCCATGAAAAGCACAGCGCAGTGATGATAATCAGCAACGCAACAATGTGTATATTCGGCAAAGCCGCAAGCGCAACCTGAGATGCGACCATAAATGCGGCCATGAGCGCCAGAAGGCACATTTCGCGCAGTGAAAAATCAGAAGTCATATCCGACTGTCAGTGTAAGCTCGTAGGTTTCTCCGTCTGCAATGGGAGTGTCGTCAACACCGGTGTTGAGCATCTCGCCGCCCTTGGTGATGCACCACCATTCCTGATTTGCATCGTCTGCGGTCTCGCCGTCAACTGTCTTGACGAACAGACCGTATTCGCTTTCATCGCCGGAAACAAGGTTTTCCTGCTCAAGCGCGCCGCGCAGGAATTCTTCGTTCGTGGCTATACTGAAGTTTGCTTCCTTGCCGTCAGCGTGAACGACTACAACGGAAATGGTCTTGTCAGCACTGTTTGCATCGTTTGCGGGGTTGGCAAAGTGCCAGATGAGTGCGACTGCCGCTACGAGGACTAAAAGAATCGCAACGGCGATTAATGTTTTCTTGCTTTTTGACATAAAAAATTCTCTCCTTTTAATTTGTCGGAAGGCCGTACAAAGAAAAGAAGAGCAGGCTGCAGCGTGGGCGGATACTGCAAGGTTACCGGGGTCCGCGGTCCTTTGCACGACACATCAGGCAGGTTATCTGACTTCGGGAAAAGGTTTCCGCTTCACAGTGACGGCCTCGCGGAGGATTTGCACCTCCATTCCCCTGTTAACTGCCGCAAAGGACAGATCCTGATCCGATATTTGGTTCACGCGAATTATACAATTATTTTCACCGTTCGTCAACTTTACTTGAGCGTGCATTGATGATATTATTGGAATGGTGATGAAAAATGACTGATTTTAAGGATATTAAGCTTATAGCCCTCGACCTTGACGATACAACCCTGCGCTCAGACGCAACACTCGCCGAGGAAACCGCAGCGGCAATTAAAGCCGCGATTGCAAACGGCATTGAGGTCGTTGTTGCCTCGGGCAGAGCCTTCAGGTCGCTGCCGCAGTCGGTGCTGTCAATAGAGGGGATTCGCTATGCCATAAGCTCAAACGGCGCAGCCATTGAGCAGGTGTACGACGGCAGCAGAATAATGAGCCTTACCCTCAAGGAAGCTGCCGTTAACAGAATACTCGAGCTTTTTGCAGGTGAACACTTTGAGGCGTTTATAGACGGTCAGCCCTACTGCGACAGTGAGTACATAGCAGACCCCGTGCGCTTCGGCTGCTCCGAGGCGTATATCGACTATGTGAAAACAACGCGTCTGCCCGTAGACGATATGCCTGCGTTTATAGAGCGGAACATTGACAGACTTGACAGCGTTGATATTCTGTGCGGAACGGTTGAATACAAAAACAGGCTGTGGGAGAGAGCAAAGCTTATTGATGATGTTTATGTCACAAGCTCATCACCGCGCTTGCTTGAGATTTCAGACTGCCGAGCGGGCAAGGGTGCTGCGCTGCGATTTCTTGCAGACTATATCAATGTAAAGCCCGAGCACATCGCAGCCTTCGGTAACGGCGATAATGACGCGGATATGCTGAAATTTGCAGGCTTAGGTGTAGCGGTCAGAAATGCATCACCCGCCTGCTTAGAGGCGGCGGATTATATCTGCGAAACGAACAACGATTTCGGTGTAGCAAAAACAATAATGAAAATGATATGAAAAAAGGTCACAGACTTTTGTCTGTGAGCTTTTTGCTGAGTGTTTACTTGTTTCTTTCCTTGTACATCTTTGCTGCAAAGTACATGGGGATGAGAGAAAGTGTGCTGACGATTGCCGCTGCGATGAACAGCTCGTTTACGGGCAGGTAGCCCTCTGCAATCTTGCTTATGTCGTAGCCGAGAGCCTGCGCCTCGGGACCGGTTACGAACTTGAGTGAGCCGTCAACGACAACCTGATATACCTTTTCGCCGAAGCTGCGGCAGATGGGGTCTGCAATCAGAGGACCTGCAATCATAGGGAGGAATACGAAGAACATAATTCTGATGCCCTCGAACTGACCGCGATGCTCCTCGGGGTAGAGGCGCTTCATCCATACGGTCATTGACTGCATGAATACAACATAGCCGATGCCGGAGCCGACAATGGCAACAAAGCAGGGCCAGTTTGCAGCAAGGTTGAGTGCGTTTGCGGTGTCAAGGCTGTCGGACATTTTGCCGACAACGAAGAATACAAACAGGCAAGCGAGGATGCTGATTATGACTGAGAATGCCGCAACGCCGGGCACCTTCTTGTTGTTGATGATTCTGATAAACGGAATGGCAATCAGCACAGCAAGAACAAGGGGAATACCGAGAATGAGGCTCGGGTCCTCAAAGCCGAGAGTGTAGTTCATCCAGTTCATAATGTGGATGAAGTAGCAGTTGTAGCCGATGAAGAATACGCACAGAGTGACGAATACGAGTGCAAGCTCGCGGTTCGAGATAAAGCGCTTGAAATTGAAGGTTGAGCCGAACTGATGCCAGAACGAGCCGTCCTTTACGGGCTTGAGCTTCGGGTCGTCTTTAAGCAGGAATATAGATGCGATGCCGATGATAATTGTGATGACACCGACTATTGAGAAGAAGGCAATGTAGCCGCCCTGAGGATTGGTTTTGGTGAAGTATTCGCTTGTAACGAACATACCGCCGACGAGAGTGCCGACGAGGGTGCCGATTACGGGAAGCGTAGCGGCAACTGCGCCAATCTGGCCGGAGTTTGAGTCGTCCATCATATCGGCGTACCATGCGTTGTAGCCTGCATCGTTTGCCATTGAGCCGAAGAAGCTCATAATTGTGTCGGCGGCAACAATGGTAACACCGATGAGCATTACATTGTTGTAAATGCTGTCGCGCAGATAATGGGTCATACCGAAGGCAATCGTGAAAATACCCCAGGCGATTGAGCCCCAGACAATGAGCTTTTTGCGCGAGCCCATACGGTCGGACAGCGTTCCGAAGAACAGTGCCGAGAAGGTGGTTGCCGTTGCCGAGCAGATGGTCATTGCAGTAACAACGCCGAGCTGTGCGCCGAAGTCGGAATACAGAAAGTTTGCAAACCAGTTGTTTTCGATGACCCAGGCAATCTGAGCGGTGAAGCCGATTACAAGAAGCAGAGTCCAGTTAAGAGGACCGATGCCCTTTTTCTTGGTGGATAATTTTTCTCCCATAGCTATGCCTTCCTTTTGTGACTGTTAATAAAGCCCGTTACGAGCTGAGTGTACTTTTCATTATCGCGCATAAAGCTTGCCGCGTGGCCCGTGCCCTCGGAGATGAGCAGCTCCTTTTCCTGCGTGCAGGCATCGTAAATGCGCATTGCCATATCGAATGGAACAAATCTGTCGCGGTCGCCGCAGATGTAAGCAAGCGGAAGCCTTGAGTTTTGCATACTGCGCACGGAGTCGGCGTCATTAAAGCCGTAGCCGACAATTTTGCGATTGACATACTCGAAGATATCCACAAACGGGGTTGCGGGCAAATGATACATTCCGCCGATGAGGTTTCTGAAAACCTCATTGACATTGGAAAAGCCGCAGTCGGCGATTATGCCGCATACCTCGTCGGGCATATCAAGGTCAGCGCACTGCATAATCGTTGCCGCGCCCATGGACATACCGTGCAGGAAAATCGAGGTGTTGGGGAAAAGCTCCGTGGCCTTTTTTGCCCATAGCTGCATATCAAATCTGTCAAGCACGCCGAAGCCTATGTATTTGCCCTCACTTTTTCCGTGTGCGCGCATATGCACATACATAAGGTTGCAGCCCGTTCCGTGATAAAAATCGTACATCGCCGCAAAATCGTGCGCCGTATTAGATTTATATCCGTGGCAGAAGATTACGGTTACATCGGTGTCGGACCTGCCGCGCAGGAAATCCGCACGCAGCGTAAGTCCGTCGCTTGAAGTAATCTCGGCAGTTTCAAACGGAAGCTTTCTGAACGGCTCAAAGGTAGGAATATTGTGCTCCCACAGAGCCTTGCCTGTCGGCTCAAGAAGCGGCGATGATTTTGCACCCGATTCGGGGGATGGAGAGTTATCTTCGCGCCTTATGAGCATAAGCACGAAAAGGTATCCTATGCCGTATAGTAAAAGCAAAACTGCACAGATAATGGCAATAACAATATAAAGTGTTTTCATATAATCACTCCGAAAATATATTATTACAATTTACGGAAAAATGGAATACATTTATTGCCGAAAACGCAGCGATAATATATAATAACAGCAATAAAATGTACAAAGGAGCTCGAAATGGAAAAATCAAAGGTATATTTCACAAGAGATTTAAGCCCCGAGGGCGCAATCAGAGCATTTGAAGCACTGAACAAAAAGCTTGAGGGCAATGTTGCGGTCAAGCTGCATTCGGGCGAGCCCGGCAACCAGAATTTCCTGCGTCCTGCGTTTATGAAGGATATAGTAAAGTATGTTGACGGCACCATAGTTGAGTGCAATACCGCGTATGACGGCGGCCGCAACACCACAGATGCCCACCGCAAAACCATGCTGCTGCACGGCTGGACTGAGATTGCCGATGTTGACATTATGGACGCCGAGGGCGATATGGAGCTTCCCGTCAAGGGCGGAAAGCACCTTGAAACAAACTATGTAGGTCAGAATCTCAAGGACTATGACAGTATGCTCGTGCTGTCCCACTTCAAGGGCCATCCCATGGGCGGCTACGGCGGTGCGCTGAAGAATATCTCCATCGGCATAGCCTCGTCCTACGGCAAGGCATATATCCACGGCGTTAAAGAGACTGAAAAAATCTGGACTGCCCATCATGACAGCTTCCTTGAGTGCATGGCAGATGCCGCAAAGAGCGTTGTGGACTATATGGACGGCAAAATGGCGTTTGTCAATATCATGTGCAATATGTCCGTCGACTGCGACTGCTGTGCAATAGCCGAAGACCCCAAAATCGGCGATATCGGCATTTTAACATCGCTCGACCCCGTTGCACTTGACCAGGCGTGCATAGATTTGGTCTACGCCTCCGAGGACGAGGGCAAGGCAGACCTCATTGAACGCATTGAATCCCGCAACGGTATACACACAATTGAAGCCGCAGCCGAAATCGGCATAGGCTCACGCGAATACGACCTGATTAATTTGGACTTAAGATGAAAAAGCTTGTACTCGGCATTCTTGCTCATGTGGATGCCGGAAAAACAACTCTGTCCGAGGCAATGCTCTACACCTGCGGAAGCATCCGCAAGCTCGGCAGAGTTGACCACAAAAACACCTCGCTTGACAACCATGAGCTTGAGCGGGCGAGAGGAATAACGATATTTTCAAAGCAGGCGCAGCTCCGCACGGATACGATGGAGCTGTGCCTGCTTGATACGCCCGGCCATGTCGACTTTTCCGCAGAAACCGAGCGCACATTAAGCGTGCTCGACTACGCGGTGCTTGTCATATCGGGAACCGACGGCGTGCAGGCGCATACGGAAACTCTGTGGCGGCTGCTGAATAAGCACAGGGTGCCGACGGTCATATTCGCCACCAAGATGGACCTTACGGGCGCTGACAAAGAGAATATAATCAATGACCTGCGGCTCAGACTCTCGGAAAGCTGCATTGATTTTTCCGCAGAGCGCAGCGAGGAGTGGTACGAAAGCATTGCAATGTGCGATGAGGCGGTGCTTGAAGCATATATGGAAAGTGGAAGCGTGAGCGATGCTGAGATAACGAAGCTTATATCAGCACGCGGACTGTTCCCCGTTCTGTTCGGCTCGGGGCTTAAACTCGAGGGCGTGTCTGAGCTTATTGAGTTTTTGGAAAGCTACACAGAGCAGCCGCAGTACGGCAATGAATTTGGCGCAAGGGTGTTCAAGATTCTGCGCGATAATCAGGGCAACCGCCTTAGCTGTATGAAGCTTACGGGCGGAAGCTTAAAAAACCGCGATGTGATAAACGGCGAAAAGGTAACGGGAATTCGCATATACACGGGCGCAAAATACGAAAGCGCCGACGAGGTAACGGCAGGCAGCGTATGCGCCGTTCAGGGGCTTTCCGAAACATTTTCGGGGCAGGGACTCGGTATCGAAACCGAAGCCTCCGCACCCGTACTCGAGCCCGTGCTTGCGTATCGCATAAATCTCCCCAAGGGCACGGATGCGCACACCGCGCTTCTGAAGCTGCGTCAGCTTGAGGACGAGGACCCGATGCTGCGCATTGCGTGGAACGAGCAACTTAAGGAGATACGCATTCAGCTTATGGGCGAGGTGCAGACCGAGGTGCTGTGCGCGCTGATAAAGGAGCGCTTTGACCTTGATGTCACCATTGATTCCGGTGGCATAATGTACCGCGAAACGATAAAAAATGCCGTTGAGGGTGTGGGCCATTTTGAGCCTCTGCGCCACTATGCCGAGGTGCATCTTGCGCTTGAGCCACTACCCGAGGGCAGCGGAATTGAGATTTGCAGCAATTGCTCCGAGGATATGCTTTCGCACGAGTGGCAGAGCGGCATACTGAGCCTTGTTGCGCAGAAGGAGCATAAGGGCGTGCTTACGGGCTCACCGCTTACCGATGTGCGCATAACGCTGATTGCGGGCAGAGCGCACCCCAAGCACACCGAGGGCGGAGATTTCCGCGAGGCAGTCAGCCGCGCCGTGCGTCAGGGACTTATGAAGGCGGAGAGCGTGCTGCTCGAGCCGTGGTATGAGTTCAGAATGGAGGTACCGCCCGAGCAGATAGGCAGAGCAATAAGCGATGTTCGCGCAATGAGCGGCGAATTTGAAGCCGAGGGCAGCAGCGTCATCACGGGTTATGCACCCGTGTCGGAGATGAACGGCTATGCCGCGGAGCTTCTGTCCTATACCTCGGGCAGAGGCAGAATTGCAATGAATGTTGCGGGCTACCGTCCCTGCCATAACACGCAGGCGGTGCTTGACGGCATAGACTATAAGCCAGAGGCAGACCTTGAAAACACACCCGATTCGGTATTCTGCGCACACGGAGCGGGCTTTACCGTGAAGTGGAACGAGGTTGAAAGCCATATGCATATCGATACGGGCTTCGGCAGGGAGGCAGAGCCCGAGCCGGTGTACCGTCCGCGCAACTTCAGCCTTGACGATAAAGAGCTTGAGGCAATAATGGAGCGCGAGTTCGGCCCTATCCGCCGCAGAGAATATACGCGCCCCGTTCGCACGCAGGAGCAGGAATACCTCGTGCAGCCTGCAAAGCGCGAGTACCTCATAGTTGACGGCTATAACCTCATCTTCGGATGGGATGAGCTTAGCGAGCTTGCAAAGGATAACCTTGAGCTTGCAAGGTCGCGCCTTGTTGACGAGCTTAAGAGCTACCGCGGCTTCAAGGATTGCGAGCTTGTGCTTGTGTTTGACGGCTACAAGGTCGAGGGCAACCCCGGTGAAAAGGAAAACGAGGGCATACATATCGCGTATACGAAGGAAAACGAAACCGCCGATATGTATATTGAAAAACTCGCAAACGATATCGGCAAAAACTACGCCGTGCGCGTTGTAACAAACGACAGCCTCATAAGACTGTCGGCGCTGCGCTCGGGCGTGCTCAGGATGTCGTCAACGGAGTTTGTAAACGAGCTTATCTTTGTCAGAAGACAGATTTCGGAGTATCTCGATGGAAAACGATGAACTGTTAAGACGCGCGCAGGACCTATCGGAGCGCTGCGAGAAAACCTCAAGCGTAACGCATACCGCATTTCTGACTCCTGCCGAGCAGTACGCGCTCACCGAGTGGGCAAAATATGCTGCCGATTGCAATATGCTGCTTTACGGCGGACACCCCGATTGTGAGCGCAAGGCGGCATTCTTCCTGCCGTTTTATATGGAGAAAGAGGATTTTGAGCCGTCAGAATATATCTGCGCAATGCGCGCAAAGGCAGGCTTCGGTGAGCCTGCGCACCGCGATTATATGGGAGCAGTGCTCGGACTCGGCATAAAGCGCGAGTGGCTCGGAGATATATGGGTCAAGGGCGACACCGCAACAATTTTCTGCCTGCCGAGCGTTGAGCGGCATCTGCTTGACGGACTTGAAAAGGTCGGCAGATACGGTGTAAAGACCGCAAAGCTTGAGCTTTGCGATGTGCAGGCACCCGAACGCAAGGTGAAAAATGTCACCTTCTCGGTAAAAAGCTTGCGCTTTGATGCGGTTTGCGCGGGAATGTTCAACCTCTCACGCACCGCAGCTGCGGATAAAATTGCGGCAGGTGATGCAAGCCTTAACTACAGTCAGTGCCTCAGACTCGATGCCGCCGTCAAGGCGGGAGATGTCATATCTCTTCGCGGCTGCGGCAAGGGCACAATCGGTGAACAGGGCGGCACATCAAAAAAAGGCAGGCTGTTTATATCAGCCGAGATATACAAATAATAAGCAGGGTTAACAAACCCTGCTTTTATTATGCAATATATAATTCGTAAAATAATTTATATAAAACTATTGACAAAGTATAAAGACGAGGCTAATATGTAAGCATAGGAAAATTATGAAAAAGAGACGGAGAAACACTATGAAAAAGACATTATACAGCCTTATGCTCAGCGACGAGGTTGTTGCGGAGGTTGACAGACTTGCGCACAGACTCGGCACAAACCGTTCCAATCTCATTAATCAGATTCTTGCAGAGCGCGTAAACCTTGTAACTCCCGAGCGTAGAATAAGCGATATTTTCAGCGCAATCGAGCAGCTTATGGCACCCTCGCGCGAGCTCGTACCGTTTTTTGCTCCGAACGCGCTTACAATGTCGCTCAAATCCTCGCTTGAGTACAAGTACCGTCCCACCGTCAAGTACGAGGTCGAGCTCTACCGCGGCGACAGCGATGCCCTCGGTGAGCTTACCGTTATCTTCCGCACACAGTCTGCAGCACTTATCCGCTCGATGACTGAGTTTTTCCGTATATGGAAGAGCATAGAGGATGCGCATCTTCGTCCCTTAATGCGCGATAATGCGCCGAGCTATGCGCTGTATGAAGGCAAATTTATCCGCTCCATTGCAATACCCGACCGCGATTGCAGCTCCGATGAGCTTGCGGGCGTAATCTCCGAATACATTAAGCTGTTTGACTCTATGATGAAGGGTTATCTCACGGGCAGACTTGATGCGCGCGAGATTGAAGCCTGCTATTTCTCCCAGCTGAGAAGGGCGGAAATTCTGATCTGAGGAGGTCAGTATTATGAACGCACAGAACTTTACGCAGAAAACAATTGAAACCATTCGTACTGCGCAGTCAATGGCGCAGGAAAACAAAAATCAGTATATAACCCCCGAGCATCTGCTGTACGCACTCGTTGACCAGGACGGCGGACTTATCCCGTCGCTGTTCGAGAAAATGGGCGTTGACTGCAATGCGGTGCTTGCGGAGCTTGATACCGCAATAGGCGCACTGCCCAAGGTCTCCGGCGACTACGATGTTTATATGTCGCGCGAGGCGGACAGAGTGCTGCAGGCGGCGGAGAAATCCGCAAAGAGTCTTAACGACGAGTATCTTTCTGTCGAGCATATAATGATAGGCATTTTTGCGGCGGCAACACCTGCCGTTAAGCGCATTTTTGCCGACCACGGCATCACAAAGGCGGCCTTCACCGCAGAGCTTTCCAAGGTCAAGACGGGACCCGTTACAAGCGACAATCCCGAAAACAGCTATGATGCACTGAAAAAGTACGGTACCGACCTTGTTGAGCGAGCAAGAAAGCAGGAGCTTGACCCCGTAATCGGCCGCGATAACGAGATAAGAAATGTCGTGCGTATTCTCTCGCGCAAGACAAAGAACAACCCCGTCCTTATCGGTGAACCCGGTGTCGGCAAAACCGCAATCGCGGAGGGACTTGCCCAGCGCATAGTGCGCGGTGATGTGCCCGAGGGACTTAAGGACAAAACCATATTCTCGCTTGATATGGGCGCGCTGATTGCAGGCGCAAAATATCGCGGCGAGTTTGAGGAGCGCCTCAAGGCGGTCTTGGAGGAGATCAAGCAGTCCGACGGACAGATTATCCTCTTCATCGACGAGCTTCACACCATAGTCGGTGCGGGCAAAACCGAGGGCAGTATGGACGCGGGCAATCTGTTAAAGCCGATGCTTGCGCGCGGTGAGCTGCACTGCATAGGCGCAACAACACTTGACGAGTACCGCAAGTATATTGAAAAGGACGCAGCCCTCGAGCGCCGCTTCCAGCCCGTAATGGTTGATGAGCCGACCGTTGAGGACACAATCTCAATCCTGCGCGGACTCAAGGAGCGCTACGAGGTTTACCACGGCGTTCGTATTCACGATAATGCAATCGTTGCGGCGGCAACTCTGTCCGACCGCTACATCTCCGACCGTTTCCTGCCCGACAAGGCAATCGACCTTGTTGACGAGGCGTGTGCGCTTATCAGAACGGAAATCGACTCAATGCCCGCGGAGCTTGACGATGTGCGCCGTAAGATAATGCAGCTTGAAATTGAGGAGATGGCGCTCAAGAAGGAGACCGACCGCCTTTCAATGGAAAGACTCGAGAAGCTCTCCGAGGAGCTTGCAAACCTCAAGGATAAGTTCAACGAGAAAAAGTCACGCTGGGAAAACGAGAAAAACAGCGTTGACGAGGTCAAGCGGCTGAAGAGCGA
>JAZUJB010000083.1:0-2867 GCA_045642545.1 Oscillospiraceae bacterium | reverse complement strand
AAAAACCCTTGATTTCAAGGGGTTTTCAGCAATTCAAGACATAAAGCAACCCGCCCCGGAGTCATTTCCGGGACGGGTTTTTCTTTTTTCGGCGGTCGCAGCGGACTGCCTTAAAAGTAATGGTTTGCGTTATGGGTATATCGTTTGCTCTGTGGGGTAAAGGTTTGCTTTATATGGTTATCGTTTGCTTTGCCTGTTTTTAGGCATTAAAATGCACGCCATAAACTGGACAATTAATAGACAACGAAATGAGCAAGGCGTATTTACGCAAGGCGGCTATCATCGTGCAGATGACTTTTATACATATTCGCGGTTAAGAAACTCCAGATGATACTCGTGCTCGATGGCAATGGCTGCGTGTCCGTCTCCGGCTTCGATACAACGCGCGATTTCTTCCATATAATCTGCTGCCTTTTCGGGACCGGTGGCAACAATCCATTGCTTCCAGAGAGATGTAGCAAATGTCTTGAAGGAATTGAGAATAAGTGAGGAAAACACATTACCGGAATGATAATAGATGTAATGGGTGAAGCGGAAGGCAAGCTCCGTAAGCTCATCGTAGCGGTAGACCGCCGTGCCTTTTCTTATCTCGCCGGTAATATCCAACAGATCTTTGATGTTCTGCTCCGTGTGCTTTCCTGCAAGAGCTATCATAGCATCTGCCTCCAGCGCCTCGCGCATATTTATAAGTGAGCGCACATTACTTTTTTCAAGCTTAAGCGCATTGGAGTGAAGCAGCGCAGAAAGCGTTTCCAACCCGCCGCTTTCAGCCCAGTCGGCAACATAGATGCCCTGACGCGGCTCGATGGATATAAATCCGGCTTTTTTCAGGTTCTGAAGTCCGAGATGCACTGCAGACTTACTTATACCGAAGCGTTCGGCAAGCTCGCGCTCCGTAGGCAGTTTTTCGCCCGTCTTTAACTCACCGGACAAAATTGCGGACTGGATTTTGGATTCAAAAAGCTCCGTTATTGTCGGAGCCACAAGCTTTGTATACTCCATGTGCTCTCCATTTCACTAAGAAAATTTGGTTTGACCAGAACCACAAAAGTAATTATAGCCGATTTTTCTATAAATTGCAACAAATACTTGAATTTTATTTAAATAACCATTATACTATTGTAAAAAATGTTTGAAATTTAACAAGCATCGGAATAAACAAACGAAAGGAAGAAAATATTATGGCAAAATATGATGCTGTGGTCATCGGTTCAGGTACCGGTGGACTTTCGGCAGCGCTGAGTCTTGCCACCGCAGGCAAGAAGGTTCTCCTGCTCGAGCAGCACAATCTCCCCGGCGGATGCGCATCCAGCTTCGTGAGAGGTCGCTTCGAGTTTGACGCATCCCTGCATGAGTTCTGCTCCGTCGGTTATCCCGGACACTGGGGGCTGACCGGCAAGCTGCTCATGGAAAAGTACAAGCTGAATCCGGAATGGGTGCTTATTCCCGACCTCTTCCGCTGCGTCGGCACCACAAGAAGCGGCAGACACATTGATGTTACCATGCCCTGCGGCAAGCAGAACTTCATCGACAAGATGGAGGAAATCGTACCCGGCTGCCGCAAGCCCATGGAGACCTTCTTTGAGCTGACCGAGGAATGCAACGAGGCATACAACTACTTCAACGATCATCTCCATGACGGACTTGATAAGAAGGGCTTCACCTATGTTGACGAGGGCCTGTTCATGAAGAAGTATCCCAACTTCCTCAAGGTCGCAGAGTACCCCTTCAATGTTGTTCTTCGCAAAATCGGTATGCCCGAGGACGCAATCGACATTCTGAACATCTACTGGACCTACATAGGCACCGACTATGAGCGCCTCAGCTTCGTTCATCAGGCATGGATGCTGCTCATGTACATTGAATACCATCCCGCAATCTGCAAGAAGACCGCACACGGCTTCACCATGTCCGGCATTGAGCGTCTGCGCGAGCTGGGCGGCGAGCTATGGCTCAACACCAAGGCTCTCGAGGTTGTCGCTGACAAGAACGGCAAGATTCAGGGCGTTGAGACCACCGCAGGCTTCGTTGAGACCAACTATGTCATAGCAAATATGAATCCTCAGACCGCTTACACAAAGCTTCTGAGCAAGAACATCAAGGTTCCCGAGCGTGAGATAAAGCGTGCCAATATGGAAAAGCACGGTCTGCGTTTCTTCAACGCCTATGTTGCTCTGAACAAGGGCATAGACGAACTTGGAATCAAGGACTACACCATATTCATGCCCGGTTCATTCGACACAAAGACCAACTACGCCTACTCCAAGGACTATGAGCTGAACACCCACAGCGTCGTTGTTATCTACAATGTAGTCGACCCCGACTGCTCACCGAAGGGTACAACGCTTATGACCTTCACCATTGCCTACACCGAGGATATGTGGGGCGACTTTAGCCAGCGCGAGTATGTCTCCAAAAAGCAGGAACTGTTCAAGAAGGTAATGGACAATTTCGAAAAGGATACGGGCATCATCATCCACGACTGCATCGAGGAAATCGAGCTGGCATCCCCGTGGACCTTCTGCAACTTCCTCGGCACACCTCAGGGCACTGTATACGGCTACGAGTGCTCCGAGTGGGACACCATGGTTTCCAGACTGCTGACCATGCGCAAGGAGCAGCCTATCCACGGCTTCAAGACCTGCGGCGCATCAGGCGCGCGCGGCGACGGCTACAACCAGACCTACCTCAACGGCGACGACATGGCTCAGCTGCTGCTGATGGATATGGCTGAGGACGAAAAGGAGGGCAAGTAATATGGCAAAGGTACATATCAAACCCATCGGTCTTCTGGATATGCTCTACTTCAAGGGCAAGAAGGTCAAAAGAGAAAAGATAATCGAGGCCGGTCCCTTAACGCCTATCAA
>JAZUJB010000082.1:0-13849 GCA_045642545.1 Oscillospiraceae bacterium | reverse complement strand
CAGCGCGCTTGTACCCAATGACATAAATGTCTATCAGCTCAAAAAAGAGATAAAGCTGTATAACGACAGCATCTCAGAGGCCGAAAAAGGCGCGGAGCTCGGCGAGCTTACCCTATCCGATGCAGACGGTACGGTGTTCGGCACGGTTAAGCTCGTTGCCGCAGGCGATGTCGTTTACAGCGAAAAAAGCGAGCCTGAAGATGTGCAGCCTACGGGACTGAGCGATATGCAGATGAACGCGATTTATATCGTCTGCGGAATACTGCTGCTGATACTGATAGTGGTTGCAGTGGCAGTCGTCAGAAGACGGCGCTATATCAAGGCACGCCGCCGCAAGGCTGAGATGGAGAGAAGGAACAGAAGATGAAAAAATGGATAAGCCTTGCGCTTGCCCTTGTGCTGATTTTTGCACTGTGCGCCTGCTCGGTGTTCGAGCCTGAGCCCACACCCGAACCGATACCAACGCCTGTGCCGACGCCCACACCCGAGCCGACGGAGCTTGATTTGTGGCTTAACCGCGCGCTTAGCCGATACAATATGGAGTACGAAAGCTTCGCGGAGTATTGGGACTTGATGTGCGATGAGTTTTACGGCGACAGCGTAAAGACGGTGCTTTCCGCAATCAGCTTTGAGGACAAGGACAAGGAGGTTTCCGATAAGCGCGCCGAGCTTGACGGCAAGTACGGCAGCGATTGGAAATACGAAATAACAGACTGCAAAAAGAAAGACCTCGGCGAAAAGGCGTGCAAGGATTTTGCCGAGGAGCTTGAGGATATCTCCGAGCGCGCGGCAATCGTTGTGAATGCATCAAGCGGCTGGGGAGAGCGTCAGTGGAACAATTTTGCCGAGGCTCACGGCTGCACGGTCGACGAGGCAAAGGCGGTTGTAGAGGCGTTCAGAGCCATAAGCGAGGTCTGCCACGAGGCAAAGGTGACAAAGGCGCTGGAGCTTACGCTCACGCTTGAGTTCTCCGGCGGCAAGACAAAGACCGCCGAGACAAGCGAGGTAAGCGCGGTTTACGAGGTAAACGGAGTTTATGTGTCCGAAATGCTGCTTGATTACAGCTACGCGCTGCTCAATCTTGTCTGCTGAAATGAATAGAAATAAAAAAGAGAAGGTTCATTTGAACCTTCTCTTTTATCTTTTAAGGTTTAATCAAACGCCCTTGCGTGCTTCCTCAAACTTGCGGAGAGCCTCCTCGTACTCGCGGCGTGCAAGCTCGAAGTCCTTGAGACGGCTTTCGTTTTCAAGGCGCTCGGTCTCTTCGTTGAGGCGCTTGGTCTGTGCCTGCATACGCTCGATGAGCTCGTCGTTGGGAGCAACGGCCGCTTCCTTCTTGGGAGCAGCCTTCTTCTCCGGCTTCTTGGGAGCCTGCTTGGGTGCGGGCTGCTGCTTCTGCGGGATTGCAGGGCCTGCCTTCAGAGTTGCCCAGCCCTCGTCATCTTCGTCCTCATCGGCCCTGCGTGACTTCTTCTCAACGGGAGCTTCCTTCTCAACGGGGGTCCTGGGTACAACCTTGCCCTCGCCGATTCTGTAAGCACGGAGGCAGACATAGGAGATGATTGCGGCGACTACGGCAACGGCAGCCAGTGCCATCATTGCGCCGTTCTGCAGCGAGCCTGTGCCGCTGTTGTCGCCGAGGGAGTATACGAAGTAGCGGTAGCCGTTGAGCATACCGTAAACATTAAGTGCAAGAGCGCCGATTGCGGCAGCTGAGGTAAGAACGAGGGAAATGATGAGAGTCTGTGCCTTGGGCAGGACTGCGGCGATGATACCTGCTGCGCCTGCGAGAATACCGACTACACAGAGAATGCGGAGCAGGGAGTACAGGTGCTGACGAACGGAAAGCTCAGCCTGAACATTTGCTGTTTCCTCGTCAACATACTCGCGTGCTGCTGCGAGAACCTCGTCGTAATCCTCGGGATTGGTAACCTTGCCTGCAATGCCGTCGTTTGCAAGCAGAATCTGGATACCGGACTCAACGACCGCTGCTGCGTCCTCGGAGCCCTCGAGCTTTTCGAGGTCTTCGGCCATCTGAGAGCTGTTGTCGGCCATTGCTCTTCTGCCTGCTGCAAGCTGCTTTTCCGCGCTTGCAAGCTCTGCCTTGCCGCTGTCAAGCTTTGCCTTGCCGTTTGCAAGCTCCTTTTCGCCTGCATCGAGCTGCTTCTTTGCATCAGCAAGCTGAGATTTGCCGTCTGCAAGCTTTGCCTTGCCGTCTGCAAGCTGAGATTTGCCGTCTGCAAGCTGCTTTTCGCCTGCGGCTATATCCTTTTCAGCCTGAGCTATCTGGGCATTTGCATCAGCAAGCTGAGCCTGACCTGATTCATACTCTGAGAATACCTGATTAATGTCGCTGTAACCGGCATCTCTGAGAACTCTGTTGATGGCTGCGGCGGTGATTTCACCTGCGGTGCTGCCATTGAGCTTGTCATACATAGGCTTGACGGTGTTGTATACGGGTGTGACCTTGTCAAGCTTTGCCTGACCTGCATCGCGCTGAGCCTTTGCGTCGGCAAGCTGTGCCTTTGCATCGGCAATCTTCTTTTCGCCTGCTGCAATTTCCTTTTCGCCTGCTGCGATTTCCTTTTCCTTCTGGGCTATGGTAGCCTCAGCGGCGGCGTAGTCGGACTTGCCCTTGTCGAGCTTGGACTTCGCGGCGTCATATTCCTTCTGACCTGCTGCAAGCTGAGCCTGGCCCTTGTTGTATTCGGCCTGACCCTGGTTGAGCTTTGCAGTGCCGACCTCGTCGGTAACAAGGCCCTCGGCATAGCTCTTTGCATCGGCATCGGTGCCTCTGATTTCGTCGTAGCGTTCGGAAATCAGGTCGATGGAGTCGTTGATATCAGCGGTCTGCAGATTGGTCTTGCGCAGAATTTCCGTGATATCACCGAGACCGTTCGCTGATGCGAAAATGCCGAAAACAGATGCCAGCACAAGGCAAATGCTTATGGCAATCAGTAGAATTCTCTTCATTGTATATGTTCCTTTCTCGTAAGCTAAATCCCCCGATATAGCTTAGCGTTTGCTTCCTTTGCGAGCCACGGCTTCAAAGTCGTCCTTGAAGATAGGCGGTACGGTAAAACGGATTTTCTTGTTTATGGTAGTGTTTCTGATGAACCTATCACCCCAGATAAGCAGCTGAGGCAGTACGAACAGAACAAGCAGCATCGAAATGAAGGTGCCGCGTCCGATTGAGATGCCGATTGTGGAGATGGTTGCCTCGGTGGAGAGGTAGCCGATGAGGATACCCGCAATGGCGAGGATACTGCCCGAGGTGATTAGCGTGGGCAGCGCGCCGTTGAGCGCCTCAATAATCGAAGCCTTCTTGGAGTTGTTCTGACGCAGGGTGATATAGCGGTTTGAAACAACGATTGCGTAGTCAATGTTCGCGCCCATCTGAATTGCGGTAACGATGAGATAGCCGACGAAGAAGACGCGGTTGCCGGTGATGTAGGGAATGGTGAAGTTAAACCAGATACTGCCCTGAATTACCGCAATCAGCAGAACCGCAAGGCCTGCGCTGCGGAAGGTGAACAGAATGATGAGAACGACAAACACGGCGGAAAGAATGCTGACCATTGCGTTGTCGGTGGTGTAGGTGTTTTCAAGGTCGCGGGTGCAGGTAACATCGCCTGCCATAAAGACATCGTCGCCGTAGTAGCTCTGCGCAATCTCCTTAACCTCTGTTGCAAGGTCGTAGGATTCCTGCGACTGAACCTCGGTGTCGCAGTAGACGAGCATTCGGCTGTATTTCGGACCCTGCAGCTGCTTCTTTGCGTCGGAAAGCTGACCGTACAGGTCCTCAATCATATTGAGCTTGTCCGCAGGAACATCGAGGTCGCCGCTTTCGGCAACATCGTACAGGAACAGGAACAGGTCGATAAGCTGGATTTTGTAGTTGTGCAGGTCGGTGCCGACCTTCTTATAATCGGAGTGAGCCGCGCCGTAGTAGGCAAACAGCGCCTTCGAGGAAATCTCGTCAAGTCCCGCAAGCTTGCTGAATTCGTCAATCGTAAGCTTGTCGGTAAGGCGGTAGCCGTTAACTGCCTCAACCGAGGCTATACCCAGAACGGAGGTTACATGCTCGCAGTCGGCAATGTCGCTGAGCATCTTGCCCTCGGTCTCGTAATCGCCCGACGGCACGATAACCGCCATCATATTGCTGTAGCCGAAAACATCCTTGATTTTCTCGTGCGCAAGCTGAGTCTCGGTGAGATTTTCGGGCATCGCGTCGGAGTAGTTGTAGGAGAACGGACAGTTGAGTGAGCAGTAGCCGAAGATTATCAGCAGAACGAGGAATATGGGCGGGAGAATTTTTCTCGTGCGCCATGCGAAGCGGCCTACGCCGTCAATGCGCGGGATAAAGCTGCGGTGGCGTGTTCTGTCGATTGCGCCGTTGAAGTAAAGCAGCAGACCGGGCATCAGCAGGAATACCGACAGCATTGAGAAGACAATGGACTTGATAAGCACTCTGCCGAGGTCGCTGCCTAAGCCGAACTGCATAAACGCCATTGCGATAAGGCCGCCGATGGTTGTGAGGCTTGAGGAGGCAATCTCGGGAATTGCCTTTGAGAGCGCCTCAATTGCAGCCTCTCTCGGCTCGAAATACTGCTTCTCCTCGGCGAAGCGGTTGCAGAGAATGACCGCGTAGTCAATCGCAAGCGCAAGCTGCAGAACAAGCGTAACCGCGTTGGAGACATATGATATCGATTTGAAGATGAAGTTTGTGCCGAACTGGAGCAGTGCTGCCGCGCCGAAGGTGATGAGCAGCACGGGAACCTCGGCAAAGCTGCGCGAGGTCAGAGTCAGCAGCACGATGACGATTGCGACAACCGCAAGGCCGACAACAATCATTCGCTGAGCAAGTCGGGAGGACATATCGACGCCGACGGAGGTGTCGATGTATGCCTGCTGGTTTGCAAGCACCTGCTTTGTCTTCTCGAGCGCGTTGACGCTCACCTCGTCGTTTGCCTCACCTGCGAAGGTGATGTCGTAGAGGGCTGCGCCGTTGGTGTAGTGCAGGCTTGAATCGTCGAAGCTGATGGACTTTATGCCGTCAATTTTCTCTATCTCGTGACACAGCTCAAGTGCCTCACTGTACTTTATATCGTCAATCATAACCTTGGCCGTGCCGAAGGTTACAAACTGCCCGTCCATAGCGTCAAGGCCCTTTCGGGTCTCCGTATACGAGGGCAGGAAGCTGTACAGGTCGTTGCTGACATTTACAATCTTCGAGGTGAAGACGGATAATATTGCCGCGATTAAAAACAGAATTATCAGAAGGTGTCGATTATCTACTATAAGTGTGGCCAGTTTGCGCATTTGAGGCTCCCGAGATATATATAATATTTATCTAAGAAATGTTGATATCTTAACATCATATTATATTAATGCAAAATGAGTTCAATTTCAATGCAAAAAGCGGGCTTAACATAAATTTAACAAATTTGCTCATAATGCTCTTGCGGATTGGTCTGAACGGTATTATAATCAAGGCTGGCTTATAAGCCGACAATAAATAACGCTTTTTACTATGCAAAATTATGAAAAATCTTACCAAAAAAACTGAATTATTCCCTAAATACTCATATTTACCTGCAGGAATACTTGTGTTTATGCATTTTGCAGTGTATTATGGTACCAAGCCGCTGCAGGCAGGGCTTACGCATTATTCGCCCGACCTGCCGATTGACGCAATGATTCCCTTTGTTCCCGAGTGGTCGCTCATCTATGCGCTGACTTTCTTTTACTGGATTATCTGCGCTATGGTGCTGATGCTTCAGGACAGGGAAACCTGCTTCCGTATGTATGCGGGCCTCGGCATTGCGGAGATTATCTGCACGGTGTTCTTCATCGCTTATCCGACGGTTATGGTGCGCCCCGAAATTCAGTCCACGGCGTACGGCGCGAAGCTGCTTTCGCAGTTTTACGCAAGCGACATACCCGTCAATCTGTTCCCGTCGATGCACTGCATGATGAGCTATATGCTTTTCCGCGACCTCATGTACTGCAAGAATGTGAAAAAGCCGTATGTGATTGCGGCGGGAATATTTGTTGCACTCGTTTGCTCGTCTACCTTCTTCGTCAAGCAGCACTATGTGCTTGACAGTATCTCAGGCATTGTTCTGGGTGAGGTATGCGTATGGCTGAGCATGAGAGCGTCTGCGTGGAAGGTGTTTGACTGGCTTGACAGAAAGCTGTTCAAAACATCCGCCGAGACGGTAAATACATAAACACAAACACACCTCAGGAGGAAATTATGACCGAACAGGACAAGAAAGTATTACCCATTATCATTATTCTCGCAGTTGCCTTAGTAGTTATTATTCTGGCGCTCACAATTTCATCTTGCAATAACAGCGAAGATGAGCCTGTCCCCACTGACGATGCAAGCCTGACCCTTCCCGTAGTGCCCGACACTGAGGGCGAAGACGACAACGGTGATGCAGGCTATTCCGGCGGCTCAGGCTACTCCGGAAGCTCATCTTCCTCCAAGTCCTCTTCCGGCAAGAGCACTTCCAACTCCAGTTCCAATTCCGGAAGCTCCGCAAGCAATAAGACCGACAGCAAGTCCAACAGCAGCACCAAGCCCGCAGACAGCAAGACCAATACTTCGGACAACGGCACAACCACTGACAATGGCGGCAAGGACGGCAAGGGCGGCAAGGTAAAGAAGATTGCCGGCGATGTCAAGGATACCGTCAGCGATGCAGCAAACGACTTCAAGGGCGACTACAACGATGCAAAGGACGCACTCAAGAACAAGGATTACAAGGGTGCAGCAAGCAGCGCAGGCAGCGCAGTAAACGGCGTCAAGGAAAACGCCGGTGATGCAGCCAACAGAGTTAAGGATTACTACAACAACAATATAAAGAAGAAATAATTCCGAATAACGAAAATCCGAACCTCATTTCGAGGTTCGGATTTTTTGTCGCTTTTTACAGCATTTTATTCAGATAATCGTTTGCGGTGGAGAGGATGTTCAAAATAAGCTCATCGGCCTTTGCACAGTTGCCCTGACTTATGCAGCGGCTCAGCTCGTGGTAAAGCGGAAGCACCCTGCGAAGCTCACCCGGCTCGCTGTAATGCACCTCGATAAGACTGCGAATCATCTTTTCGAAGCTGCGGAACAGCAGGGCATAGGCCTTGTTGCCCGAGCAGACGGTGAGATAGTAGTGGAAGTCAAAAAGCGCATTCGGAGTGTCCTCGCCCTCGGAATCGTAAATGCGGTTTATGAGCGCGTTGAGCGCCTCGGTCTCCGCCGCACCCGCCCTCAAACACGCAAGGCGCACGCTCTCGCGCTCAACAAGGGTGCGCATCGCCATCAGGTCGCGGAATAGGTTGGGGTCCACAAGCGCCGAATCATACTTCATAATTGCGGCAAGCGTTTCGGGGCTTGTGCCCGACATATAGTCGGCAACGAAGGTGCCCTTGCGGGGCACGATGCGTATAAAGCCCATACGCTCAAGGTCGAGCAGACCCTGGTTTACAGAGCCGCGGCTGATGCCCATTTCCTCGGCTAATTCGCGCTCGGGAAGCAGCTTGTCGCCGGGCTTCAGCTCGCCGGAGAGTATGCGCTGCTGCATCGTTCTTGTGAAGCTTTTTTTCAGTGTTTCGTGTTCGTTTTTGTTCATAATTTTGTCCTTTTTGCCTTGAATTTCAAGGGGTGGTCGGTGTTTTGAAGCCACAAGGCGCGTTTTATGATTATTTTGTACAAAAGCGGGAAATGCATTTCGTTAGGCGATTAACAAACTCCCCCTACCAATTTCGGATGGTGTGGTATATAATAAGCTTGTGGTATAGCCACAGAATACACCGTGCGAATAAAAAAATCAATATAAAGTATATTAGGAGGAACAGAATGCAGAAGTATGATGTAATTGTTGTCGGCGCCGGCAACGGCGGTCTTTCCGCAGCATGCTACCTCGCTACCGAGGGCAAAAAGGTGCTCGTGCTCGAGAAGCACAACCTGCCCGGCGGCTGCGCAACCAGCTTCGTAAGAGGCGAATATGAATTTGAAGCAACCCTGCACGAGCTGTGCCAGTTCGGCGACGGCAAGGAAGGCAGACCTCTCGGCGCAGTCCGCAAGCTGCTCGAGGGCAAGTACAAGCTCGATGTTGAGTGGATGAGCGCAAACGAGTCCTTTGCATCTGTAGCAACAAACGAGAACGGCTTCAATGTCGCAATGCCCGCAGGCGTACAGAACTTCATCGATGAGATGGAGCGTCAGGTACCCGGCTCCCGTGAGTCCATGACAACCGTTATGGAGCTCGGCAGAATGCTGCACGACGGCGTTGACTGGCTGGCAGAGCACAACAACGAGCCTTCTCCTCCCGCAAAGGTTGAGATGCTGCTCAAGTACTACGACCTGATGAGAGTAGTACCCATGACCTGCGACGAGATGTGCGACCGCATCGGTGTTCCCGAAAAGGCAAAGAACATTTTCGAGTCCTACTGGACCTATGTTGCCGCTGACTCCACCGAGATGAGCTTCGCGGTATACACCTACATGACCTATGTTTACCTGACCCACCTGCCCTGGTTTGCAAAGAACCGCAGCCACGAAATCTCCATGGCATACGACACGAGGATTCGCGAGCTGGGCGGCGACATCTGGTACAACACCGAGGTCAAGAAGATTGACATCAAGAACAAAGAGGTCAAGGGCGTTGAGCTGGCAGACGGAACCTACATTGCCTGCGACCGCGTCATCTCCAACCTCATGCCCCATGTTGTTTTCGACCGCATGGTTGACCACAACGAAATTCCCGAGCGCGACCTCAAGGCAATGAACGCAAGAAAGCTCGCTCAGGCGGCATTCACCGTTTACCTCGGCCTTGACGCTTCCGCAGAGGAGATTGGCCTGAAGAACTACGACACCTTCATGCGCTACAATCCCGATAATCACGCACAGTTCCTGTCCTCTGACAGCATTGAGACTCACAAGGACATCACCGTCACCAACCTGTGCGCTGCAAATCCCGACGCAGCAGGCGAGGGCCGTGCATTCCTGCAGTTTAGTAAGTTCTACGACGGCGACGCATTCGAGAATGTCACCGAGGAAGAGTACTTCAAGATTAAGGACCGCATCGCACGCGAGTGCGTAGAGCGCTACGAGGAAGTAACAGGCTGCGATATCAAGAACCACATCGAAGAGATGGTCGTTGCATCTCCCATGACCTGGGCACGCTACCTCGGCACCCCCAAGGGCGATGTTTACGGTTACTATCCTAGAACCTGGGACGGTATGTTCCCCCGCGTACAGTCCGGTCACCACGAGGACTACACCATCAAGGGCCTGCGCTTTGTCGGCGGTCACGGCACCCAGATGGACGGCTACAGTCAGGCATATCTCTCCGGCGCAGAGCAGGCGAGATACATGCTTCTCGATATGAAGGAGGGCAAGTAATATGGCAAAATATAAGTACAGCAAAAAGGGACTCAAGGGTCTGACTCCGTTCCCCTTCCTCGGCGAGGTAGGCACCCGCACCAAGGAGATTGAAAAGGCACCCGCAACCCTGCCCAAGTCCATCTACAACCCCAACATTCTCGCAAAGCGCCTGCACCCCGCAGTGCAGTACTGCAAGATTGCAAAGGTTGAAGATTACGGCGATGCAAAGAGCTTCACCCTCGTTCCCAACGAGGCAAAGGGCACCAAGGAAATGGCATACTTCCGCGCAAGCCAGTATGTTTCCGTTTCCCTCAACATTAACGGCGCACCCGTAAACAAGCCCTACACCATTCGCTCCAACCCGAAGGACGCTCTCGGCACCGAGAACACCTCCTACACACTGACCATCAAGCGCACCAATCCCGCCTACGCTTCCGCTTGGATTCTCGAGAATTGGAAGGAAGGCGACGAGGTTGAGATTTCCGGACCTCTCGGCGATTTCTACTATCAGGAGCTGAAGGACGCAAAGACCGTCATCGCACTTGCAGGCGGCTCGGGCATCACTCCGTTCTACTCCATGGCAGCAGCCATCGTTGACGGCATCGAGGATTTCGATATGGTTATCCTCTACGGCAGCCGCACCTCCGACGGCATACTGCTCAAGGACGAGATTGAGGAGCTTGCAGCAAAGTCCAACGGCCGCGTAAAGGTCGTTCATGTTCTCTCCCACGAGGAGAAGGAGGGCTACGAGCACGGCTTCCTGAACGCAGAGATTATCAAGAAGTACGCTCCCGAGGGCGACTACTCCGTATTCATGTGCGGCCCCAAGGCAATGTACGATTTCTGCATTGAAGAGTGCAAGAAGCTCGGCCTGCCCAAGCGTCGTTACAGAGCAGAAATGTCCGGCGACTATATGAATGTTCAGAAGAACGCAGACTTCCCCAAGGAGACCGACGGCAAGGAATACAAGCTCACCGTTGATATCCGCGGCGAGAAGCAGACCGTAGTCTGCAAGGGCGGCGAAACCCTGCTGTGGGCTATGGAAAAGGCCGGCATCAAGGCTCCCTCACACTGCCGCTCCGGCGAGTGCGGCTGGTGCCACTCCAAGCTCGTTTCCGGCGAGGTTTACATTCCCGAGGACGCAGACGGCAGAAGACTCGGCGACAAGAAGTTCGGCTGGATTCACCCCTGCGTAAGCTATCCTCTGAGCGATATCGAAATTTGCGTATACCCCCTCATGTAATTCGTCACAAAAACTGAACAGGGCACGGTTTTTTCCGTGCCCTGTTTTGGGTTTTGGCAGTATGAGTTAATTGACATACTGTATACTAATATGATATAAATATAGCAAAGTAGTGTAAAAAGATTAACTACAAAAAAGGAGAATACATAATGGAGAAGAGACCTAATATTCTCAAGCTGTGTACCAAAATCAGCCTTGAGAGCCTGACCTACACAGGCATCACCTACAAGGATTGCGAATACCGCATTCTTGCTCCCATTGTCGATGACGATATGTGCGAAGTTATGATGCACGTAAAGCTCGACAGTCCCAGAAGCGTTGAAGAAATTGCAAAGCGCTGCAAGAAGCCCGTTGACTGGACTGAGCAGCAGCTCGAGAAGCTGCGTACCGCAGGCGTCTGCCGTACCATGGAAGGCGTAAACGGCCAGAAGGCCGGCTGGTACTATCCCATCTGGGTTCCCGGCATCATGGAAGGCGTTCTGTCCAACAAGGAACAGTGCGACAAAAATCCCGACATCGGCAAGTGCTTCGAGGAGTACACCCGTCTGAGACTTGCTCCCCTCGCCCCCACACTCCAGCACGGCACTCGCGGCATGGCATTCATGCGCGTTATGCCCGTTATGAGCGCAATTGAGAACAATTCTCATGTTGCATACTATGACGAGGTTGCAGGCATCATCGAGAGAGCATTTGAAATCTCCGTCGGCCCCTGCTCCTGCCGTCGTTCCCGCCGTCTCATCGGCGAAGGCTGCGGCCACCTTGAAGAAGACATGTGCATGTATGTCAACGACAATGCAGCTAACATGATCAAGTCCGGCGCACATCGCCGCATCACCAAGGAAGAAGCATACGAAATTCTGAAGCGCGCAGAGGACAACGGCCTCATTCACGAGATCAACCAGACTCCCGGCTTTGACGATGCAACCGCAATCTGCAACTGCTGTGGCTGTTCCTGCTACGGTCTGCGTATCGCAGAGTACTTCCGTGCAAACCAGGCTATCCACTCCAACTTCGTCGCAAAGGTCGACAAGGAAAAGTGCGTAGCTTGCGGTCAGTGTGTTGAGAACTGCCAGGTCAATGCTCTTAAGCTCGGTCAGAAGTGCAGCAAGGTTGACCCCAAGGTTTCCGATGCATACGGCAACGACATCGAAATCCCCTGGGATAAGAAGACCTACAATGTTGACTACCGTACCAACCGTACCGATGTTATGCCCAGCGGCACATCTCCCTGTAAGGTAGCTTGCCCTGCACACGTCCCCGTACAGGGTTACCTGAAGCTCGCAGGCGAAGGCCGTTACACCGAGGCTCTCGAGCTCATCAAGAAGGAAAATCCGTTCCCCGCAGTCTGCGGCCGTATCTGCAACAAGAAGTGCGAAGAGGCATGCTCCCGCGCATCCATCGACGAAGCAGTTGCAATCGACGATATCAAGAAGTTCATCGCTGAGAAGGACCTTGACTCCAAGACTCGCTTCATCCCCAAGATGCTCAACACTATCGGCAAGCCCTATCCCGAGAAGGTCGCTGTCATTGGTGCAGGCCCTGCAGGTCTTAGCTGCGCATACTACCTCGCAGTTAAGGGTTACCCCGTAACCGTATTCGAGAAGGAAAAGGAACTCGGCGGTATGCTCACTCTGGGTATCCCCAGCTTCCGTCTCGACAAGAAGGTCGTCAAGGCTGAAATCGACATTCTCAAGAAGCTCGGCGTTAAGTTCAAGACCGGCGTTGAGGTCGGCAAGGACATCACCCTTGACCAGCTTCGCGCAGACGACTTCAAGGCATTCTTCCTCGCAATCGGCGCTTCCAAGGGCACCAAGGTCGGCTGCCCCGGCGACGACATGGACGGCGTATTCACCGGCATCGACTTCCTCAAGGCAGTCAACATGGGTGAGAAGCCCGCAATCGGCAAGAATGTTGCAGTTATCGGCGGCGGCAATGTCGCAATCGATGTAGCACGCGCAGCAGTCCGCCTCGGCGCAAAGACCACTATCGTCTACCGCCGCGACAAGGACGCAATGCCCGCAGCAGAGGACGAAGTTGCTGAGGCAGTTGAAGAAGGCGTTGAGTTCAAGTTCCTCGCAGCACCCGCAGAAATCAGCGGCGAAGGCAAGGTTGCAGAGCTCAAGGTCGAGGTTATGGAACTCGTTGACGGCAAGCCCGTTGGCACCGGCAAGTTCGAGACCATGGCCGTTTCCGCAGTTATCTCCGCAATCGGTCAGAAGATCGACATGAGCGGCATCGAAGGCGTAGCAACCGGCGAGAAGGGCAATGTCATTGTTTCCAAGTACCTGCAGACCGGCGCTCCCGATGTATTCGCAGGCGGCGATGTTGTTACCGGACCCAAGTTCGCAATTGACGCAATTGCAGCAGGTAAGGAAGCAGCAGTTTCCATCCACCGCTATGTACACGCAGGTCAGACCCTCGACCTCGGCCGTGACAACCGCGACTACAAGGCACTTGATGTCTCCACACTCGCTGTTGCAGCAGATAGCTTCGACTGCGCACCTCGCCAGAAGGTAGCAGCTGTCTCCGGCAAGGAAGCAAAGAAGACCATGACCGACCTCCGCGGCACTCTTACCGAAGAGCAGATCAAGAAGGAAGCAGCTCGCTGCCTCGGCTGCGGCGCAGTTGTTGTCGACGAAGATATGTGCGTAGGCTGCGGCATCTGCACCACCAAGTGCAAGTTCGATGCAATCAAGCTCGAGAAGTACATGGATACCAAGTACGAAAGCTACCACAAGACTCTGCTTACCGCTGTCTCCAATGCTCCCAAGGCAATCGGCAGAATGGCAGTTAAGAAGATAGGCAAGAAGTAATACCATGCACGAAATCGGCGTTGTTAGACAGGTTATTCGCACTGTCGAAGACTTTGCCAAGGAAAATGACATCAAGGAAGTAAGCGAGATTGTTCTCGATATCGGCGAGCTGTCGCTGGTTATCCCCAAGTATGTTGAGGATATCTACGCAGTTACCACCGAGGGCACTATCCTTGAGGGCACAAAGCTCATAATCAATGTCATTCCCGGTATGGCGGAGTGCGACGAATGCGATGAGATTTTCAATGTTATCGAGCACGAGGGCTATTGCCCCAACTGCGGTAGCTTTGAAAAGCAGGTCCTGTCGGGTACGGATTTCATGATAAAGGAAATCCACATCCCCGAGGACGAATAAAAGCAAAAAGAAATACTCACAGTTCGTTTGAACTGTGAGTATTTTTT
>JAZUJB010000081.1:0-29727 GCA_045642545.1 Oscillospiraceae bacterium | reverse complement strand
ATGTCGGCGTTCTGGTCGGCAGCAAGAAAAGCGCTGTAACTAAATGCCTTGTTGCTCTTGATATTACCGATGATGTCATAGACGAAGCTATTGAGCTTGGTGCAAATCTTATTGTTTCGCATCACCCTGTTATTTTCAACGAAATCAAGAGCGTATTGGATGAGGATTTGGTGGGCAGAAAAATAATCAACCTTATCAAAAACGATATTTCCGCAATCTGTATGCACACAAACCTTGATATTGCCGAGGGCGGAGTGAATGATGCACTTATGAGCGCTTTAGGCGGCGCTGTGAGCGGATATTTAGAGCCGTCCGGAGTTGATGCCGAAGGAAACAAAGTCGGCTGTGGCCGTATCGGAGAGCTTCCTACTGCAATGGAACTAAGTGAGTTTCTTGCGGTTTGCAAAGGTGCATTAAATGTTAACGGCCTGCGCTACCATAATGCAGGCCAGCCGGTCAAAAAGCTTGCCGTAATGGGCGGCTCGGGCGGCAGCAGTATCGCGCTTGCCAAGGCGCTCGGTTGTGATACCTATGTAACCTCGGATATAAAATACAACGGTTTTCTTGACGCAAAGGAGCTTGGCATAAATCTTATCGATGCTGACCATTTCTGCACTGAGAATGTAATCGTACCCGTAATCTGCGAAAAGCTATCAGCAGAGTTTCCCGAAATAAGCTTTTGCGTTTCGGAAAAGCATAAGCAGACAGCGCAGTTTTACTAAAATAGAATAATTGTCCTCCGTAGTTCATAGACTCGTACAAACGAGAAAAACTGCGGAGGACTTTTTATGACCAATCTTGATATTTATAAGGATATATCAACCAGGACGAACGGCTCGGTAATGCTTGGCGTTGTAGGTCCTGTGCGTACCGGCAAATCAACCTTTATAAAGCGCTTTATGGAGCAGCTTGTTATCCCGAACATTGACGATGTTTACATTCGCGAGAGAGCGATTGATGAGCTGCCGCAGAGTGGCTCGGGCAGAACAATAATGACCTCTGAGCCGAAATTTGTGCCTGAAGAGGCGATAGATATAAACCTCAGCGAGGATGTTCATTTCTCCGTGCGCCTTGTTGACTGCGTAGGATATATGGTCAAGGGGGCGGCAGGGCAGTTTGAAGACGGTAGCGAGAGAATGGTGACAACGCCGTGGTTTGACCATGAGGTAAGTATGACCGAAGCGGCTGAATCGGGTACATATAAAGTAATCAAGGAGCACTCGACAATCGGTCTTGTAATAACCACTGACGGCAGCATATGCGATATTCCGAGGGAGGACTATATTGAGCCTGAGGAGAGGGTTATAAATGAGCTCAAGCAGATAGGTAAGCCCTTTGCAATACTTATCAACAGCGCATATCCCGACTCCGATGAAGCTGCAGCACTTAACCGTGAGTTAAGCGAAAAGTATTCGGCACCGTGTATGTGCGTTAACTGCCAGCGATTGGCAGAGAATGACATTTGCGAAATAATGAGCGCGGTGCTCGGAGAATTTCCGATATCCGAGCTTGATGTATGGCTTCCGTCATGGGTCGAAGCGCTTGACAACGATACCCCGCTGAAAAAGGAGCTGTTCGAACAGCTTGTGGCTGCATCTGATGATGTGTCAAGGGTATGCGATGTCAATAAGCTGCTTAATCAGCTGAAGGAATCGGAAATTGTAGATTCGGCATATATAAGCAACTCGGATATGGGTAGCGGAGTTATCAACATAAAGATTGATATGCCCAAATCGCTCTACTATAAGCTTATCAGCGAAGAAACGGGGCTTGAAATCAAAAATGACGGTGAGCTGATTACTCTGCTGCGTGATATGAGCGCTGTAAAACGCGATTATGAGCATATAAAATCAGCGCTTGACGATGTTAGAACAAAGGGCTACGGAGTTGTCATGCCGTCTGCAGATGAGCTTGAGCTTGACGAGCCGCAGATAGTTAAGCAGGGGGGCAAGTATGCCGTAAAGCTTAAGGCAAAAGCGCCGGCGATACATATGCTTATGACGGGAATTGAAACGGAGGTCAGCCCGACAATAGGCGGTAATAATGCGTCTGACGAGATTATCAGTTTTCTTTTGCAGGGCTACGAAGGAGATATGAGTAAGCTGTGGGAATCAAACATATTCGGCAGACCCTTGTATGATATTGCAGAAGAGGGAATTGCAGACAGGTTGAATAATCTTCCAACAAATGCAAGAGCAAAGCTCCAGGAAACACTGCAGCGAATTGTAAATGAGGGCAGAGGGACATTGATATGCATTCTCTTATAAAAAAGCAGGGCAATGCCCTGCTTTTTCAGCTTGAATAATTATTTGATTTTTTGTGGATTATTATTTGTTCAATATGAATATTGCAATGACATTAACAAGTGATATAATTATATCATCAAGATTGAATGGAGAAATATATGAAACCTGTATCATCAGTAGCAGCAGCAGTGCGCGCATCAACAACACTCGCTGTAGACAGCATGGCAAAGCAGATGAGGGCTGACGGCCTTGATGTTGTCGGCTTTGGCACCGGCGAGCCTGATTTTATGACACCCGAAAATATCAGCAAGGCAGCAATTAAGGCAATTAATGAGGGTAAAACAAAGTACACTCCCGCAGCAGGCATCATTCCTCTGCGCAAGGCAATTGCCGAGCAGCTTAAGCGCGACTGCGGTCTTGATTATGACTACACTCAGATTGTCGTCGGCAGCGGTGCAAAGCACATTGTTTATGTTGCTCTTGCTGCAATCACCAATCCCGGTGACGAGATAATCATTCCTGCTCCGTTCTGGGTAAGCTACTATGAAATGGTCAAGATGACCGGCGGTGTTCCCGTAATAGTAAAAGCAGGTGAGGAGCAGAACTTCAAGATTACTGCAGAGCAGCTTGAGGCAGCAATTACCGATAAGACCAAGTGCGTAATGATTAATAACCCGTCCAATCCTACGGGTATGATATACACTAAGGAAGAGCTTGAGGCTCTTGCAGATGTTTGTGTTAAGCACGACCTGTATATCCTTGCTGACGAGATTTACTACAAGCTCATTTACGATGGATTTGAGTTTACAAGCATTGCAAGTCTCGGCGAAGATGTTAAGGAGCGCACACTTCTCGTAAACGGTGTTTCCAAGTCTTATGCAATGACCGGCTGGCGTGTCGGCTACTGCGCTGCAAATAAGCAGATTGCAAAGATAATGTCCAATTTCCTCAGCCATTCCACCGGTGCGCCCGCAACCTTCAGCCAGTGGGGTGCAATAGAAGCAATCAACGGTCCTCAGGAGAGCATTGAGGTTATGCGCCAGGCATTTGCAGAGCGCAGAGACTACATTGTCAAGAGAATCAATGAAATTCCCGGCGTAAGCTGCATTAACCCCAACGGTGCTTTCTATGTTATGATGAACATCGAGGGCCTTATCGGCAAGACTCTCGGCGGCAAGCTCATTGAAAACGACGATGATTTTGCTGTTGCACTGCTTGAAAAGGCACTTGTTGCAGTTGTTCCTTGCTCCGGTTTCGGCATAAAGAACTTTGTTCGCTGGTCTTACGCAGCATCTATGGAGAACATCAAAAAAGGCCTTGACCGCCTTGAAAAATTCATAGCTGAATGATATAATAATCACCCCATGAACATAGCTTGTTAATGGGGTGATTTTTTGTTTATTGCAATTGATTTCAAAAGATTTCTGAAGATTTTTATATTACTGCTGCTTGTGGTTGCAGCGCTTATCATATTAATCGTATTTACCGGCCCCGACACGAAAAATGCTCTTAACTTAAGTCAGAAAGCAACGCTTGTTATTGACGCGGGGCATGGTGGTATTGACGGCGGGGCTATATCCGACTCCGGTATAAAGGAAAGCGATATTAACCTTGAAATTGCCCTTAAGGCTGATGCAATAGCGCAGTTTTTCGGAATAAATACCGTTTTGACAAGGGCAAGCGATACCGATAATTCGGAAGGCAAGTCATACAGCGAGCATAATAATCTCGTGGAGAGAGCAGAAATTGCAAATTCTGCGGAAAATGCGGTGCTGATAAGCATTCACCAGAATAAATTCCCCGGAGAGCTTGTAAGCGGTGCGGAAGTAATGTATTCTGAGGTCGAAGGCAGCAAGGATTTGGGGCTAATAACTCAGGATAATATGGTATCCCAAGTTGACCCGTCAAACAGACGGGTTGCACGGCCCGCACCAAAGGAATTACTGCTCACCTCAAGCGCAAAATGTCCGTCAATCCTTGTTGAATGCGGCTTTATGTCCAATCCGGAAGAGGTTAAGCGACTGTCGGATGATGTTTATCAGACTAAAATTGCCGCGGTGCTTACAGCTTCGTATATACAGTATATGAATATTTCAGCTTCGGCTTAGGAGTTAACTATGAAACAAAAGACAGTTTTCTGCTGCTCGGAATGCGGCAACGAGACAGTTAAATGGAGCGGAAAATGCACTGCCTGCGGTGCTTGGGACAGCTTGGTTGAGGTAAAGCTTGATGCAAAGGGCAAAGGTGCGTCAAGGTCTGCAAAATCATACGCAAAGACGCCTAAGCTGATTTCAGAGCTCGATACCGAGGCCGAAATTCGCTTCTCAACGGGCATAGGCGAGCTCGACAGAGTTCTCGGCGGCGGTGCAGTACGCGGCTCACTTGTGCTTGTCGGCGGTGCTCCGGGCATTGGTAAATCAACGCTTTTGCTGCAGCTTTGCGGTCTTGTTGAGGGTGAGCAGAAGATTCTGTATGTAACAGGTGAGGAGAGCGAAAGACAGCTTAAAATGCGCGCTCAGCGCCTGAATGTAGACAAAGGCCAGATATATGTTCTGGCTGAAACCGGTCTTGCAGAGGTCATGGAGACGATTGACGAGCTTTCTCCCGATATTGTTATCATTGACTCCATACAGACCATGTTTGACCAGGATGTGAGCTCTGCCCCCGGCAGCGTAAGCCAGGTGCGCGAGTGCACAATGTCAATTATGCGCATGACCAAGGAAAAAGGCTTTACCACCTTTGTTATCGGTCATATCAATAAAGAGGGAAGTATTGCAGGACCTAAGGTGCTTGAGCATATGGTCGACTGCGTGCTGTACTTTGAGGGTGAGCGAAGCACATCGTTCAGAATTCTTCGCGCAGGTAAGAACCGCTTTGGCTCAACAAATGAAATCGGCGTTTTTGAAATGGTCGATACGGGCCTTAAGGAGCTTAAAAATCCGTCTGAAATTCTTCTTTCGGGAAGACCCGATAATGCACCGGGTACCTGCGTAACCTGCGTAATCGAGGGCTCAAGGCCCATTTTGGCAGAGATTCAGGCGTTGGTCGCACCTGCGACATATAATGCAGGCCGCAGAAGCTCAAACGGCATTGATTATAACAGAGCAACCCTGCTTATTGCAGTGCTTGAAAAGCGCGGCGGCATGGCAGTTTCGGGCTGCGATGCATATATTAATGTTATCGGCGGGCTTGAGCTGGACGAGCCTGCCGCAGACCTTGCAACAACACTTGCTATCGCAAGCAGCTTCAGAGACCTTCCGTTGGGCAGAGATTTGGCTGCTGTCGGCGAGGTCGGTCTGTCTGGCGAAATCAGAAGTGTCAGCAATCTTAATATGCGTCTGTCTGAAATTGCAAGACTCGGCTTTAAGCGTTGCGTGATACCTGCTCACATTAAGGACGATATCAGAAAGCCCGACGGACTTGAGCTGATATCCGTTAAGGACATCAGAGAAGCCATAAAAGCAACATTAGGCTGATATGATTGGTAACATAAAAATGCCGCATTTGCCGGAAAGGGAAGTGCGGCACATAATATTAGGCAAAAAGTACCAAAATGCGCTTGAAAATGCATTAATTCAGCACAATTTGGTGCCAATTTGGCTTGATGATAATCTGTATGTAGATGAAAGACTCTCGGGGCACTCGGATTTATCTGCAGTACATATCAGTGAGAATAGCATCGTATTATCAGAATATCTGAAAGAATGTGAAGTTTCCGACAAAGTTAATGCGTTAGGCTATAATATTGAATATGTACCAAATCCGACTGATAAGGTTTATCCACACGATGCAAGGCTGAATTTCTGTATAGTAAGCGATAAACTGATATACAATCCCAAAACAGCAGATGAGAGTATAACTGAGTTTCTTAATGTAAATACAAGAATTTCGGTTAATCAAGGCTACACAAAATGCTCAGTATGTGTTGTAGATGAACAGTCTGTAATTACATCAGATAAAATGATTGCACAAGCTGCGCAGTTAACAGGAATGAATGTATTACTGATTAATGAGCCCTTCGTTGCACTGGACGGATTTGACTACGGTTTTATAGGCGGAGCGTCATTCAAAATAAATGCAGATGAAATTGCGTTTACTGGAAGAATCAATGATACAGTTATAAGAGACAGAATTGAAGAATTTCTGAGCGCAAGAAAAATAAAGCCGATATATCTTACAGACAAGGAAATCTTTGATATAGGCAGCGCAATACCGCTAACTGAAGAATAATCGAAAAATACAGGGTCGTAGCAATAAATATGCTAAATACCCTGTATTTTCATTTTTTAACTCCCCCAAATTAAACAAAATCTTTATTTTGTTTAATTATTGGTCAATTTGCCAATAGACAGCAAAACAGCTTCCCTGTTATAATAAATTCATAATAATTAGCTGATTGGAGCAAATTATGGATTACAGAACCGAAGCGCCTGAAATAATAAAAGGCTTTTTGACATATCATGAGACTATCAAGGGTCATTCGCGAAAAACCGTTGACGAATACTATCTTGATTTAAGAACATTTTTCAGATTTCTGAAAATTCACCGAGGAGTTGTTCCACGCAATACTGAGCTTGATGAGGTTTCGATAGCTGATATTGACCTTGACTTTGTAAAGTCGGTTACTGTTACCGAAGCTTATGAGTATCTTTCTTTTCTCACTCGCGATAAGGTGAAAAATCAACGCAGCCGTGAATCTGAATACGGCACCAAGGCATCAACCCGTGCGCGCAAGGTTTCAACGCTGCGCAGCTTTTATAAGTATCTGACAGTCAAGGCTAAGCTTATTGAAACAAATCCCCTCCAGGACCTCGATGTGCCGAAAATACCGAAAACTCTTCCCCGCTATCTTACTCTGCCCGAGGCGCAGTCCCTCCTCTCCTCTGTTGACGGCAAGAATAAAGAGCGCGATTACTGCATTCTCTGCATTTTCCTTAACTGCGGTTTGCGTATTTCCGAAATTGTAGGCTTGAATATTCAGGATATACGCGTAGACCACATAAGAGTATTCGGTAAAGGCAGCAAGGAACGAATTATATACATTAATGAAGCGTGTGCAGAGGCAATTAATAATTATCTTGAAGTCAGAAAAAACATTGCCGCAATTGACAGAAATGCACTGTTTTTATCAAACAGACGCACGAGAATGAGCCGTGAAGCCGTGCACAGTATGGTAAAAACCTCGCTGAAAAGAGCCGGTTTGGATGCCGAAAAGTACTCATCTCATAAGCTGCGCCACACGGCGGCAACGCTTATGCTGCAAAATGGTGTTGATGTCAGAACACTGCAGGAACTTCTCGGACACGATAATCTCAACACCACTCAGATATATACTCACATTGACAATACCGAGCTCAGAGTTGCTGCAGAAGCAAATCCGCTCAGTAATTTTAAGCCTGAATGAAAAAATGACCGCATTGGGATTACCAATGCGGTCTGATTTTATTCGTTTTCTGCCGTTTCTTCTTTTGCGATAGTGGAAATATTCAATATTCCGAAAATTCCGGCCGCTGCATCCACCAAAGCGATAAACCAAAGTGTTGCATTTCCGGTTACCGCAAGAGCAATAAGAATCAGCTTGACAGCGGCAGACAGAAGCAGGTTTTCTGCGGAAATCTGTCTTACCTTCTTAGCCGCAGCCAAGGCTACCGGCAAGCCGAATATACCGATGTTGCTCATCTGTATATCCTCTGTATCACCCGTACCGCCGACATTTACATCAATATCGGCATCGGTATGGTATTCAATATGCTCGGCACTGACATACATTACTCTGTCGGTTTCGGCAGCATTGGATTTGATTTCCTTTACCGCGGACAGCTTCTTTACAGTATCGCAGCAAGAGAAAAACTCTGAAATACCAAGAGAATTTGCGGTTCGTTCGCTTACTTCCCTGCCGTCTTCAGCTACTAAATAGCTTTTAACGCCTATTTCACTTAGGTCGGAAACGGTTTTTGCGGCATAAGGATTTATATTCTCCTTGAATATTATACAGCCTGCGTAGCTACCTGCGATAATCATATAAAGCACATATCCGCTGCGTATATTCTTCTCATCAAGCACAATGCCTCTGGATTCGAGGAGGTCAAGAGTACCTAAAAGCATTGACCTGCCGCCTATTGTGATTTCCATACCGCTGCCGGGAATATCATTGAAATCCTTGATAAATTCGGGATGTATTGTACCGTTAAAGGCACTTACAATCGGCGCAGCAATCCTCTGCTCAGACTTATATGCGGTGTACGCAGCTGACTGCAGGAAGCTGTTTTTGTCCAGAACGGGAGAAATGATTGCCGAAATCTTAGGTACGCCGTCGGTAATTACATATGACTTATCAAATACAACAGCTTTTACACCTGCGGTGCGCTCAAGAACCTCTGCTCTATCGGTGAAAACACCGTACAGTGCGGAATAACAAAGTCCGTATGCGCTGCATAGCGGCAGCGAAATAAACATCGAAGTGGGTATAACTGCGGCAATAAGCATTGCTCCCCTTCTGATTGACATTACATATGTCATATTGCTGATAAGCGGCAGCAATACAGCGTACAATACGGCAATTACAAAAGCGGCCTTAACAATAATCGAAAAGACGGGCTCAAATTTGTCTTTATAAGAGTTTTCAAGGCTTTCAGGTCGGTTGAGCGCAGTTTTTATCTGCTTGAACTTATCGTCGTTTTCCGGTATACGCGAAGCAGCTGAGTTTCGAGTCATCTTGACTGCGTAGTATTCCAAAACTCCGCAAAGCTCAAATACAACTGCGAAAACTATTGCTTCAATATAGCAGCCGGCGCAAAAGGCTGCGACTGCAGCAATCATAATAAAGCAGGCATTATTGAAATAATCCTTTTTTATGATTGCATTTACCGCAGTCATTGCAATATCCGAAATGCCAGTGAGCAACGCGGCTACAAGCATAAGAATTGAAATTAGCTGCGATGTATTAACCGTATATGCGAGTATCAGCAGGATAACTGTAATTGCGAGCCTGATTATCGTAATAGTGTCAGGCAGCATGGGCTTTGTGCTTCTGCTGTGTTTAACGCTGTTTTCCGTCCGGTTCACAATACACACCTCCCTGTTCGGAATTAACTTAAATTATGCCTTTCCGTTGCAGCCGAGAACATCAACAATCTTATGTGCGACCATAGACTTGATAGCAGCTCTTGCGGGCTTGAGATACTGTCTGGGGTCGAAGTGGTCGGGATGCTCGTTGAGGTACTGACGGACAGATGCGGTCATTGCAAGACGAAGGTCGGAGTCAATGTTAATCTTGCAGACAGCCATTGATGCAGCCTTGCGAAGCTGATCCTCGGGAACGCCGATTGCTCCGGGCATATTGCCGCCGTTTTCGTTGATAATCTTAACAAATTCCTGAGGTACGGATGATGAGCCGTGAAGAACAATGGGGAATCCGGGAAGGCGCTTTGCAACATCCTCAAGAATGTCGAAACGAAGCTTGGGGTCGGTGCCGGGCTTGAACTTGTATGCGCCATGAGAGGTGCCGATTGCAATTGCGAGAGAATCGCAGCCGGTCTTTTCTACAAATTCCTGAACATCCTCGGGACGGGTGTAGGAGGAATCCTCAGCGCTTACATTTACTTCGTCTTCGATGCCTGCGAGAGTGCCGAGCTCTGCTTCAACGACAACACCGTGGTCGTGTGCGTACTCGACTACCTTGCGGGTAATCTCAATATTCTCTTCAAAGGGCTTGGAAGAAGCGTCAATCATAACGGAGGTAAAGCCACCGTCGATGCAGGACTTGCAGATATCAAAGCTGTCACCGTGGTCAAGATGAAGAGCAATGGGAAGTCCGGTTTCTGCAACTGCTGCTTCAACGAGCTTCATAAGATAGGTGTGGTTTGCATATGCGCGTGCGCCCTTAGAAACCTGAAGAATCAGAGGAGCATTCAAATCGGCAGCAGCCTCGGTAATACCCTGAACGATTTCCATATTGTTTACATTGAATGCACCGATTGCATAGCCGCCGTTATAGGCTTTCTCAAACATTTCCTTAGTGGTTACGAGTGGCATAGTTGATATCCTCCTGAAAAAATAAATAGAAATTGCAAAAAATTAGATTTTCATATTTATTATAAACCTAAAATATGCTACAATCAATAATCATAAATAGATGGAGGCACTATTTTGGAAAAAATTTTTGATTCTCAGCTGATTGGCTCATGCATTTTCGGCCAGTCCGGCGGTCCCACTGCAGTTATTAATGCAAGCGCATACGGCGTAATTAAGACAGCTCTTGAATCCGATGTTATCACCAATGTGTACGGCGCTGCACACGGTATAAAGGGCGTCCTGAATGATGAGCTTTATGACATGGGCGAAGAGGAAGACTACGAGCTGAAGCTCCTGCTGAATACCCCCTCCTCCGAGCTGGGCTCATGCAGATACAAAATTGCCGACCCTGAAGTTGACGAAACCGATTACAAGAGAATTCTTGAAATCTTCAAAAAGTATAATGTTCGCTATTTCTTCTATAACGGCGGCAATGATTCAATGGATACCTGCAATAAAATCAGCCGTTATATGGAAAAGGTCGGCTACGAGTGCCGCATTATGGGCGTACCTAAGACAATAGATAACGATCTGTTCGGTACCGACCACTGCCCCGGCTTTGGCAGCGCTGCAAAGTTCATTGCAACTACCTGCATGGAAATTGACAAGGACACCGATGTTTACGATACAGAGATGGTTACCGTTGTTGAGATTATGGGCAGACACGCAGGCTGGCTCACCGCAAGCGCAGCACTTGCTACCGAATACGGCCACGGCTGCGGTCCCGACCTGATATATCTCCCCGAGCGCGACTTTGACCTTGACAGATTTACCGACGATGTAAGCAAAATCCTCAAGCAGAAGCACAATGTTCTCGTTGCCGTATCCGAAGGCTTGCACTATGCTGACGGCAGCTTCGTTTCCGAGGCTAAGACCTCCGGTACCGATGGTTTTGGTCACGCTCAGCTTGGTGGTCTTGCTGCAAAGCTTGCAAATTATCTTAAAGAAACTCTCAATGTCAAGAAGGTTCGCGGCATTGAGCTGAGCCTCCTCCAGCGATGCGGCTCACATATTGCATCTGCAGTTGATATTGATGAGGCATTTATGGTCGGCAAGGTTGCCGTTGAGGCTGCACTTGCCGGCGAAACCGGTAAAATGGTTGCACTCGAGCGCGATGAAAGCAGCGGTACATACGCCTGCCACACCACTCTCCTCTCTCTCAGCAGCGTTGCAAATTATGAGAAGAAGGTTCCTCAGGATTGGATTACCGATGACGGTAACTATGTAACCGCAGACTTTATTAATTATGTTCTTCCCCTCATTCAGGGTGACCCTCGAATTCCCAAGGAGAACTCCCTCCCCCGCTACGCAAGACTCAAGAGAGTTAAAGCAAAGCCTGCTGAAGAAGTGTGCGTATAATTTTAATAAAAAAACATCCTCGAATTTCTTCGAGGATGTTTTTTTATCGGTCAAATGACGGATTAACTGCGTAGTAGTTTTTGCAATCGAGCTTATCAAGGGTATTTCTCAAGCCTTCGCCGAAGCGTTGGAAGTGGACTACCTCCCTCTCTCGCAGGAACTTGATAACATCATTTACATCCGGGTCATCAGACAGCCTCAGAATATTATCATAGGTCGTGCGGGCCTTCTGCTCTGCCGCCATATCCTCCTGCAGGTCGGTTATTACATCCCCTTTTACCTGCATCGTTGCTGCGGTCCACGGAGTACCGGAGGCAAACTGAGGATAAACGCCTGCTGTGTGGTCTACAAAATAGGCATCGAAGCCTGCCTTTTTAATCTCCTCAGGCGTCATTTTCCTTGTCAGTTGGTGTACAATTGCGCCTACCATCTCAAGATGACCGAGTTCTTCGGTTCCGATATCGGTAAGAAGCCCCTTGAGTTCGGGATAAGGCATACTGTAGCGCTGACTAAGATATCTGAGTGATGCGCCGAGCTCCCCATCGGGGCCGCCGTATTGGGAAATAATGAATTTTGCAAGTGCGGGATTTGGATTTTTTATCTTAACAGGATACTGAAGCTTCTTTTCATATATAAACATTTATCAGCCCTCCGATTTTGCGTTATAGTCCCATGGCCACGGATTCTTCAGCCAGGTAAAGCTCTGTGACTTAAGCAAATCCTTCTTCAGAAGGGGGCCATATAGCTTCGCATAGCGCTCGTGCGCTGTTTTTGCAAGCTCAAGAACATTTTTCATCATATCAAACGCTTCTGTATCATCACAGTGCGTGTCAAGATACAGGCCTAATTCATGAGCTACAAAGTCAAGGGCCATCAGTTCACCAAGCGGCGTACCCGTCAGGTCGCCGGTGTTTACCATATTCATAAACGGCAAATCAAGTCCGGGGAAAAGTGTGCCTCTTGTGAGGGCTTCAGCAGTGTTGTAGGTCGGTTTAACGCTCTCCTGCATTGGAACATAAGCCATTGCCAAGGGCGCGCAGGAAGGCAGTGAACCGCTTTTGAAGTTGCAATTGTTATCCACTAAGGTGATTCCTCCTTTGTGGTACATTATATGAGCAATCACATTATTAGTGAAACGCACCTCGTGTTAATATACGAGGTGCGTTAATCTGTTACTTAATCATATCTTCGAATTCAGCTTCGCTGATTATTTTAATGCCAAGTTCGGTTGCTTTCTGAAGCTTGCTGCCTGCATTTTCACCTGCAAGCACCATACTTGTCTTTTTAGAAACCGAGGACGAGGCTTTTCCGCCGAAGCTTTCAATTATTGCGGCTGCCTCATCGCGCTTATAGTTCGTAAGCTCACCCGTGAGAACAAAGGTCAGGCCCGCAAAGCGGGTATCCTTGATTACTTCCGTGCTTTCAAAGGATACGCCTGCTTCTCTTAGCAGCTTAATCTGATGCTGAGACTGAGGCAATTCAAACCATTCTTTGATAAATCCTGCTGTGATTGCACCAACATCATTTACGGACATAAGCTCAAGCTCGGTGGCGTCCATAAGGTTATCGAGCGTCTTGAAGTGCGATGCGAGTGTTTTTGCTGCCTTCTGACCTACCTGTCTTATACCGAATGCGCAAAGCAGCCTTGCAAGGCCTGCACTTTTGCTCTTTTCAATGGCATTTACAAGGTTTTCGCCAGACTTCTTACCCATTCGTTCAAGCGTAGCAATTGACTGCGCGTCAAGGTAATACAGCTCGGCAGGGCTGTTGACCAAGCCACTGTTGATAAGCGATTCGCAAACGGATATACCGAGACCTTCGATATCCATTGCTTCTCTCGAGGCAAAATGCGCAAGATTGCGCAGTCTCTGCGCAGGACATTCGGGGCTTGTACATCTGAGAGCAACGCCGTCTTCATCGCGGATTACCGGTGCGCCGCACTCAGGGCAAAGAGCGGGCATCTTAAACGGTACGGTGTTATCGGGACGCTTTGACTTGTTGACGGAAAGGACCTCGGGAATTATCTCCCCTGCTTTCTGCACAAGCACGGTATCGCCTATTCTGATATCAAGCTTGTCAATAATGTCCTGATTGTGAAGCGTTGCGTTGGTTACGGTCGTACCTGCAAGGCGTACGGGCTCAATTACTGCCTTAGGAGTAAGAACGCCGGTTCTGCCGACCTGAACGACAATATCAACGACCTTACTTTCCTTCTTCTCGGGAGGATACTTGTAAGCAACTGCCCAGCGCGGTGCTTTTGCGGTGCTGCCAAGCTCACTTCTCTGGTCAAGAGAGTTTATCTTAATTACTGCGCCGTCAATATCATAGGAAAAATCTCCTCTGTTCTCCCCTATCCAATCAATACGCTCGCAGCAGCCCTCAATGCTGTTGTAGAGTCTGTAAGGAACAACGGGAAAGCCCATATGCTTGAGAGCATCGAGTGTTTCGGAGTGAGTTTTATACTCCTCACCTGATGTGTACTGCATATTAAAGCATACAATATCAAGCTTTCTCGATGCGGCAATCTTCGGATCAAGCTGTCGGATTGAGCCTGCTGCGGCATTTCTGGGATTTGCAAGAAGCTGCTCACCGCGTATTTCTCGCTCGGCATTAAGCTCATTGAACACGCTTTTTGACATATATACCTCGCCACGGACAATCAGACGCTCGGGGGCGTCAATAAGTCTGAGCGGGAGACTGCGAACTGTGCGCAGGTTTTCGGTAACATCCTCGCCGACTAAGCCGTTGCCGCGTGTTGCACCGCGGACAAAAACGCCGTTTTCGTATTCGAGTGACATTGAAAGACCGTCAATCTTAGGCTCAACACAGTAGGTATGCTCGGTCGAAAGCATGGAGTCCATACGCTCACCGAAGGCATTGAGCTCGTCGAACGAAAAAACATCGCTGAGGCTCTCGAGAGGTACCTGATGGGTAACCTGCTCAAACTGCGAAAGCGCTGCACCGCCAACACGCTGTGTCGGCGAATCCGAGGTGATAAGCTCGGGATGCTCATCCTCGAGCTTAATAAGGCGCTGCATAAGCATATCGTAATCAAAGTCGGAGATTACGGGCGCATCTTCAACATAGTAAAGCTTGTTGTGATGTTCAATTTCTCTTCGAAGCTCGTTTATTTCCTTCTGTACATCCATAGTTCAGTTCTCCATGTTCAGATATGTTTGCGGTACCTTACCGATTATTACCGTGTCGGCAACAATTACCTCGGTGACTGTTGAGGCACTTTCCGTGCCCCACGGTACGAGAATATCTATATCTATTGTAACTTCAAGAATAAGCTGATATTTTGCCTGGTTTATTCCGCACGCGATAATCTCATTTCTGAAATCAACCCTCGACGAGGTCAGCATAATGATATCAATGACTACATCCGGTCCCCTGCCCATAAGCAGATTGAGTCCGCTTAGGTTGCCTGCGGGGATTTCGATCTGCAAGGTTCCGTTCTCGGTAGAAGCTATTACCGAGTTCAGAATTTCGGTCGACAGTGTATTGATATGTACCATATCGCTCGAAATAGCAGCAACATCGCCGTTTTCGTCCTTTTCTAAGGAAACGAAGTAATCAAATCCGTATACGCCGTTACCGATTACTTCGTTAATTGAGTCGTTTACGGTCTTTGTTACGATATCTATTGCGTCTGATACTGCCATCTTAGTAGAAAGATTACGCAGAAACAGGCTGATAGCACCGACAAAAAGCAATAAAGCAAATACGAATAAATATAGCTTAGACTGCTTTTTCGGTTTTGCAGTATCGGCGGTATATGAATACCTGGGCTTTCGTCTGCGGCGATAATACATGAGACCACCCCATGTATTATATGCAGTTAATCACTCGAGCATTTCATTAACAGCCATCATTACACCGATTTTGCCGGATTCGTAGGTAATTCCGCCCTGCATGTAGGTAATGTACGGCTCCTTCATCGGTCCGTCGGCAGACAATTCAATTGATGAGCCCTGCACAAAGGCTCCTGCTGCCATAATTACGGGGCAGTTGTATCCGGGCATCTGCCACGGCTCGGGTGTTACATAGGAATCCACGGGCGCACCGCTCTGGATTCCGCGGCAGAATTTCTTCATATTATCGGCAGTTTTCAGAGTTATCATCTGAATGATGTCGTTTCTTATCTCATCGGGAGCGGGAGATGTTTCAAAGCCGATTTTCTGCATCATTGCCGCGCAGAAGGTTGCGGTTTTCAGAGCCTGAGCGACAATGTGCGGTGCCATGAAAAAGCCCTGGAACAGCAAACGGTTGTTTCCGAGCGTTGCACCGCATTCACCGCCTATACCGGGCGTGGTAAGGCGCATTGCGGCATTCTCCACAAGGTCTTTTCTGCCTGCAATATAGCCGCCGGTAGGTGCAAGACCGCCACCGGGGTTTTTGATAAGCGAGCCTGCAATAAGGTCAACTCCGAACTCGGTGGGCTCGTGCTCACCGGTAAACTCACCATAGCAGTTATCGACCATAACCTTGATTTCGGGATTTACCGCTTTGACCGCGCTGCAAATCTCACCGATTTCCTCTGCCGACAAGGCGCGTCTGTCACCGTAGCCTCTTGAGCGCTGAATAAGCACTGCTGCAACAGATGTTTCTGCAGCTGCCTGTTTGATTGCATCAATATCGGGATTGCCATCGGCATTCAAGTCAACCTGAGCATAGTTTATTCCGTAGAATTTAAGTGAGCCGTGGTAATTACCCTCAATGCCGATTGCGTTTCTCAGGGTGTCGTACGGCAGTCCGGTTACGGAAAGAAGCGTATCACCGGGCTTCAGCATTGAAAACAGAGCAGCGGAAAGAGCGTGAGTACCGTTGACAAAGCTTATGCGCACAAGTGCAGCCTCGGTGCAGAATACCTGTGCGTACACCTTATCAAGCACTTCCCTGCCTAAGTCATCATATCCGTAGCCGCTTGTTCCCGCGAAGCAGGAATCGGACACCTTATTATCCTGAAATGCCTGCATTACCTTCAGTGTGTTCTTCTCGGCAATGCGGTCAATTCTCTCAAATTGAGGCTTTATTTCAGCTTCGGCCTGCCTTGCAAGCTCAAAAACATCAGGCTTTATATCTGTGATTTTCATATTACAGCTCCATAACTATCTGCTTAAAGTATCTGCCGCGCTCCATAAAATTCTTGAACTTGTCAAATGCAGCGCATGCGGGAGAAAGCAAAACTATATCACCGGAAACGGCGGATTCAGCGGCAGCAATAACGGTTTCCTTGAAATCGTCCATAATGACCATCTTGAAGTCCTCGGTGTAGTGCTTTGACGCCTTAACTGCCTCGGCAATCTTTTCGGCGGTGCCGCCGGTAAGATACAGAGCCTTAGCATTAAGGCATATTTCATCGCCGAGCGAATCAAACGGAATGTGCTTATCATAGCCGCCGGCAATGAGAATAGGCTTGGTTTTCAGTGCGTGCAGGCCTGCTGCGGTTCGGCTGGGACTTGTGCCGATGGAGTCATTGATATATGTAACTCCATCCTTTTCTCTGACGCGCTCAAGACGGTGCTCAACGCCGTTGAAAGCCTTGGCAACGGATACGCACACCTCGTCGTCAACAAGGCCCTGAGTGGCTGCAAAGGCCGCCATATAGTTTTCGAGGTTATGAGTACCGGGAAGCTTAATGTCTTCAGCATCCATAATCTTGTATGCAGAGCCGTCAATTACGCGGTAAACAACACCGTTTTCGGAGTAAACGCCGTTTTTAGGCTTAGCCACGCGGCTGAAATAGGAAATGCATGATTTTGCTTTTTCGGCATAGTAAGCGGAAAATTCATTCTCGTGATTGAGGACAAGTCTGTTATCCTTGTTCTGCTGAATGAAAATAGCACTCTTGGAATCAATATAATCCTGATAATCCTTGTGCTTATCAAGGTGGTTAGGCGAAATATTGGTAATTACGGCAACATTCGGACGGCAATTCATACTGTGAAGCTGGAATGAGCTGAGCTCCAACACTACAAAATCCTCAGCGGACATATTGTCGACCTCGCACAGAAGCGGATTGCCGATATTACCGCCGAGATGAACGGTATAGCCCTGAGCCTTAAGAAGCTCGGAAATAATAGTGGTTGTAGTGGTTTTACCGTCGCTTCCGGTTACCGCAAGGATTTTGCAGGGGCAAAGCTTGAAGAATACCTCCATTTCAGAGGTAACCTCACCGCCGCGCTCAGTTACTGCAACAAGGTGCTTGTCAAAGGGCATAAGTCCGGGGGTGCGGAAAACTATATCAAAGTCGAGGCTTTCAAGATAGTCCTCTCCAAGGCTGAATTTTGCACCGAGTGCGAGAAGCTTATCATAGTCCTCGCCTAACTCGGCAGCGCTGCGTTTATCGCAGGCAGTTACATCACAGCCACTGCTGAGAAGCTTCTCAATTAGCGGCTTGTTGCTGACACCGATGCCAATAACACCGATGCGCTTGGTCTTAATGCTGTCTATATATTCATATAAAGTCATAATTACTACCTCCATATCCAATTTATTATACGGCTAAAACGAGATAAAAACAAGAAAATTCTATTGACTTGAAGCGCTATGATGGTTAAAATAACGAGTTGAGTGGGCCGAACGACCGCGGGCACATTCCGAAAGGGAGTGCGTGAGGAAAGTCCGGGCTCCATAGGGCAAGGATAACGGGTAACGCCCGCCAGGGGTGACCCTCGGACAAGTGCAACAGAAATATACCGCCGAGCTTGCTCGGTAAGGGTGGAAAAGTGAGGTAAGAGCTCACTCGCCGGTCGGAGACGATTCGGTGCTGTAAACTCTATCCGGAGCAACACCGTGGGAGGACATATGATCTGCCCGATCGTCCTCAGGAGGTGGCTGAAGCCTGTCGGCAACGGCAGGATTAGATAGATGGTCGTTTAAGACAGAACCCGGCTTATAGACCCACTCATAACCAGAAAAAAACCGCCATTAAGGCGGTTTTTTTGTTTTATAGATTTCTCAGCAGCTCAAGCAGGAACTTCCATACTCTTTGAGTAGATTTAATATCCAGCTTTTCGCTGACTGTGTGTATGTCCGGGATGTTGGGGCCGAATGAAATACAGTCAAGATTTTTTATCTTGTCAGCAAAAAGACCGCATTCAAGGCCTGCGTGTATTACAGTTATCTCGGGCTTTTTTCCGAATAGTTTTTCGTATGCCTGAACTGCTTTTTCCCTTACAGGTGAGTCCTTTGCGTATTCCCATGCGGGGTATTTACCGCCTGTGCTTGCCTCGCCGCCGTTAGCGAAGATTATAGCCGACAGATTATCTGCCAACGCATCGCGTTCAGCAGACACGGAGCTTCTTAAGCAGAAGGTCATATTGATGCAATCGTCAGCCGAATCGATTATTCCGAAGTTGAGCGAGGTCTGTACAAGTCCTTCGATATCTCCGCTCATTTTCTGAACACCGTCGGGAATTTGCGCCATAGCCTTGATAATGCCTGATGATGCAGCTTCGGAAGCTGCGTTTATGCTTTTAGCACCCAGATTGTTTATGCTGATTTTCAGTGCGGAATCAGTATCTGAATACTTTTCGCACGCATTTGTTTCGAAGCGCTTTACAACGGCTTCGATTTTTTCAAAATCAGCAGTGCTGTATACAAAAACCGCCTTGCAGCTGTTTGCGATTGCGTTATCCTTTTCACCGCCTGCAATGCTTACAATTCTGATGCTTGCATTCTCATAAAGCTCATAAAGCAGCCTGCCCATAAGAATATTGGCATTTGCCCTGCCCTTATGAATTTCGTTGCCCGAGTGACCGCCGGTGAGTCCGCTTATGCATATTTCCGCGCAATCAGAAGTGATTTTAGCCGGATTAAGCGGGAAGCTGCCGTATACACGGATTCCGCCCGCACAGCCGCAGGTGATTATGCCTTCCTCCTCGGAGTCGATATTTAGCATTGTTTTGCCGTTTAGCTTTGATGTATTAATGAAATTAGCGCCGTCCATGCCGGTTTCTTCATTGATGGTAAACACGGCTTCAATCGGCGGATGCGCTATCAAATCCGAATCGAGAACAGCCATTGCCATCGCAACCGCAATGCCGTCATCGGCGCCGAGACTGGTGCCCTCTGCCCAAACAAATTCGTCATTATGGGCAAGCCTTAAGCCGTCAGCTTCAAGGTCGATGTCGCAGTCGGGCGTTTTCACAGTAACCATATCAATGTGGCCTTGAATTATGACCGGTTCGTGTGATTCGTATCCCGCAGTACCCGGCTTGTAGATTATTACATTTCCGAGCTCATCCTGCACATAGCGGAGTCCTCTTTCGCGTGCAAATTCACAGCATAGATTGCTTATCCGGTCTGTGTTATCGGAGCCGTGCGGTACTGAGGATATGTATTCAAAAAACTCAAAAACCTTATTCGGATTAAGATTTGCTAATACTGACATAGTACTTCATTCCCATTTTGACCATACTTCGGGCTTGTTGCCCACAGTAGCTTGCTTGCCGTTGCGTACAATAGGAGTTTTTATAAGCCACGGACACTCAAAAAGCTTATCCATCTTTGCTTCGTTAGATGCAAGATACTGTATCATGGGGTAGTCAACATCAGAGGTATTAATCATTGCATCAAGACCTACTGCGTTTTTAACAGAGTTAAGCTCTCCCCTGCTCATGCCGTATCTGTCTATATCAATGAACTGATATTTAATGCGTCTTTCCTTAAAATAGCGTTCAGCTTTTTTTGTATCAAAGCATTTGCTTCTACCGAAAATCTGAATATTCACAGCATCCTCCCGAAAATTTCGTAAATGTTGTTCCAGAATATATCTCTAACCAATTCTTCCGAGTAGTTTTTCTTCAGCAGGCCCTCGTACAGATTACCAAGGTATTCAACGCCTGACAAGCCCTCGGGGGTATCATCAATACCGTCAAAGTCGCAGCCGAGAAATACTGACTTTTCGCCACCGAGAGCCATAAAATGTTCAATATGCGCAATTGCTGCGTCAACATTTCTGCCGTGGTCTAAAAAGTCCGGACAGAAGTTAATTCCTGCGCCGCCGCCTATATCAACAAGGGCGGTAAACTGCTCGTCGGTAAGATTGCGCGGAAAGCCGCAAAGCACCTTTGAGTTTGAATGTCCTGCAATTACGGGCTTTGTGCACACCTCAATTGTGTCCCAAAATCCTTTTTCGGATATATGGGACATATCCAAGGCAAAGCCCATATTCTGTGCTTTTACAACAAATTCTTTACCCTTTGTGGTCAAGCCGCTGCCGCTGCCCATTACCGCGCCGCAAAGCTCGTTATCATAGTTCCATGTGATATGCAGTATTCTTGCACCGTAATTATACGCGCTTTCAAGTGAAGCAATCTGCTCACAGCCTTCTACGGATATTATAGCAGCTATCTTGTTTTCGCTAATTGCGGCATTTATATCATGAAAATTCAGACATAGCTTAACTATGTCTGAATTTTCGTTTATCTGACGGTTGAGAAGCTCAAGCATCGCTGAAGCTTTTCCAATCGGGTTATCAAGTGTTTCCGTGCAGACGGCAAACACCTGAGCTGCTTTTTCAAATTGCTTCAGTCTTGTGAGGTCAAGGTGGAAGCTGTTGCTTCGCAGGTTTCCGCCTTCCCACAGGCATCTTGCGATAGTGTCGCAATGACAGTCAAATACGGGTATACTCATACTTCGGAAATAAGCGGCAGAATCATAGGACTGCGCTTTGTTGTCTTATACAGATAAGCTGATACATTGCTTTTAATTCTGCTCTTGATGGCAGACCAGTCTTTAATTCCGTTTTCCTCGCAGACGGCAACAGTTTCCTTTGTAACGCGCTTGAGTTCCTCAAGCATATCCTCGGCTTCCTTAACATAGATAAAGCCGCGCGTGAGGATTTCAGGCTCTGACAGAAGCGTATTATCCCAAGAGGACAAGGTAATTACAATAACCACCATGCCGTCCTCTGCGAGTCTGTGGCGGTCGCGCATTACAACACTGCCGACATCACCGACACCCATACCGTCAACCATAATTGCGCCGGACTGAACTGCGCCGTTAATTTTAGCGCCCTTCTTGGAAAATTCAATTATCTTGCCGTTTTCCGCAATAACGATGTTCTTCGGCTCAATTCCCATCATTTTGCCGATTTCGGCATGCTTTACGAGCATTCGGTATTCACCGTGAACGGGAATGAAGTACTTGGGCTTAACAAGCGCGAGCATGAGCTTCTGCTCCTCCTGGGATGCATGGCCGGAAACATGCAGGTCGGTGTGTCGGTCATATATGACCTCTGCCCCCTTGTGGAACAGCTCGTCGATTACCTTGCTTATCATATTCTCGTTGCCGGGAATTGCAGATGCGGAAATGATTACTCTGTCGCCTGCTTCGATATTTATCTGACGGTGCTCGGAAAATGCCATTCTATACAGAGCGGACATGGTTTCACCCTGGCTGCCGGTTGAAATAATGACAACCTTGTTTTTTGGAAGCTTGTTTACAAGATTGATATCAACCATTGTGTCCTCGGGAATTGTGAGATATCCGAGAACAGTTGCAACACGAAGAATGTTTTCCATGCTGCGTCCCGTGATAGCAACCTTGCGCTTATATTTAGCTGCAACATCAATAATCTGCTGCAGTCTGTGTACATTTGATGCAAAGGTTGTGATGATGATACGCTGGTCGCAATTCTTAAACAGCATATCAAAGGTTTCGCCGACTTTACGCTCTGATGCGGAATGTCCCGGCTTCTCAACATTTGTAGAGTCGCTCAGAAGTGCGAGAACGCCCTCGTTACCAAGCTGACCGAGTCGAGGAAGATCTATCATATCTCCCTGAACGGGCGTTACATCTATTTTGAAGTCGCCTGTGTGAACAATAGTTCCGAGCGGTGTTTTGATTGCAAGTGCAACTGCGTCCGCAATACTGTGGTTTACATTGATAAACTCAATGCTGAAGCAGCCTAGACGGAACACATCTCCTGCTTTCTTGGTGAAAATCTGCGTATTGTAAAGCATATCATGCTCTTCAAGCTTGAGCTCAACAATAGCTGCGGTTAAAGGTGTTGCGTAAATAGGCACATCAAGCTCACGCATAACATAAGGAATTGCGCCTATATGGTCCTCGTGGCCGTGTGTGAGTATTATGCCGCGAATTCTCTCGGCATTCGATTTAAGATAAGAAATATCGGGAATTACAATGTCAATTCCGTACATCTGCTCATCGGGAAAACCCAAACCGCAGTCAACAACGATAATATCCGTACCGCATTCAAAAGCGGTCATGTTTTTACCGATTTCACCTAAGCCGCCAAGTGGTATAATTTTGATTTTTGGTGTCATGTTAACCTCCGTTCCTGATTCATTTTTCCGAAAATGCAAACAAAGGGGACCTCGCAGCAGCCTGCCCTGAATCGCAGTCTGAAGCGTGGCAATCCCCCCCCACATATTCGGTATGTATATCTAAAATTAATTAAGCTCTGAGTAAATTATTGCCGCAAAATTACATTTCAATTCTGCCTTCAATCGCGCGAAGGAGAGTTGCCTCGTCGGCAAATTCAAGATTGGAGCCGACGGGAATTCCGTAAGCAAGACGGGTAACCCTTACATCGAAGGGCTTGAGAAGTCTTGATATGTACATAGCTGTGGCATCGCCCTCGGTGTCAGGGTTTGTTGCCATTATTATCTCGCTGATTTCGCTGTCATCAGCAGAAACGCGCTTAACAAGCTCGTTGATTTTGATGTCATCGGGGCCGATGTGGCCTATCGGGGACAGCACACCGTGCAGTACATGGTACACGCCCTTGAATTCATGGCTTCTTTCAATTGAAAGCACATCACGCGGCTCGGATACGACACAGACGGTGCTTTTATCCCGTCTGTCACTTGAGCAAACCGAACATATCTCACCCTCGGTGAGATTCTGACAGATTTTGCAGCAATTAACATGTGCCTTTGCTTCCATAATTGCAGATGCAAAGCTCTCTGCCTCGCCTTCGGGCAAGGATAACACATGGAAAGCAAGGCGCTGAGCGCTCTTTCTGCCTATTCCGGGAAGTGATGCAAATTTATCTATAAGGTTTTCAAGTGATGCGGGGAAAAAAGCCATCTGTATATCTCCAATTAAGCGTTTCTTATTGCCTCAATCTGTGCGGTACGGTCTGCCTTGCCGAATACAGCGCTGCCTGCAACGAGTACATTTGCGCCTGCTTCCTTACAAAGCTTAGCGGTTACGGGGTCAACTCCGCCGTCAACCTCAAGCTCGCAGTCAAGACCTCTGCGGTCGATTTCCTCACGGAACTGCTTGATTTTGGGCAGCTGGTCATGCATAAAGCTCTGTCCGCCGAAGCCGGGCTCAACTGTCATTACAAGCACCATATCAAGTCTGTCAATAAACGGATATATTGCTTCAGCGGGAGTCTTGGGCTTCACGGACAAGCCGACCTTTTTGCCGCATGCCTTAACAATGTCGATGGCCTCGCTGATCTTCTCCTCGGTATCAGACTCGACATGGAACATTACAAGGTCTGCTCCGGATTTGCAGAATACCTCTGCATATCTTACGGGACGGTCAATCATAAGATGAACATCGAGGAACATATCCGTAGCTTTTCTGACTGATTTAAGTACGGGCACACCGATAGAAATATTCGGTACGAATTCTCCGTCCATAACATCAAAATGTACATAATCAGCGCCGCCGCGCTTAATATCTTCAATTTCTGCTCCGAGCTTTGAAAAATCAGCAGAAAGTATTGAAGGAGCAATCTTTATCATAACCATTAACCTCAGCTTATTATGCAGCATAATATGATTCAGCGGTCAGGTGCGCACCGCTGCTTTTATATACAGGGGGATGCCTTATACGGTGTCCCCTGCTGCAAATTTTATGGAATTATTATACTACACAATATATAGATTAGCAAGGGCATAGAAGAATAATATATTGAATGAAAAAAGCAGAAAAGCTATGCTTTTCTGCTTTTAAAATTTATATCTGTTCCTCGGGGAGCTTGCAAACATCAATCCACTCAATTGCATTTGAGTACTTGAAAAGCTCGTCAAGATTAAGCTCAATTGCGCTGTTTCCACTACCGACTGCGGGGAAAACAGTTACAAAGCGCTTGAGACTCTCGTCAAGATACACATCAATGCCGTCATTAATTCCGAACGGGCAGACACCGCCTACGGGATGACCGACAAGCTCAAGAACCTCGTCGGGTGAAGGCATTTTTGCTTTCATATGGAATTTGTCCTTGAATTTGCGGTTATCTATGCGTGCATCACCAGCTGCAAGAATGAGGATGCAGCTATCGTCCTTTTTAAACGAAAGAGTCTTGGCGATTCTTGCGCCTTCAACGCCGAGTGCAAGCGCAGCAAGCTCAACAGTTGCGCTGGAGACGGTGAATTCCTGCACTCTGTCCTCCATGCCGAACTGTCTGAAATATCCTCTTCCCTATTCTATTGACATTTAAATCACCTGATTATTTGAGTATGAGTTTATTGAAATTCTTCTTACCGCGCTTGAGAACGATGCCGTTTTTAAGCTCATCTGCGGTAAATGCCTTTGCAATGTCTGCAACCTTTGCATCGTCTGCAGATACACCGCCCTGCTGAATGTTGCGGCGTGCTTCGGACTTGGATGCGCAAAGACCGGTCTTGACAAGTGCGGTCATAATATCCATTGCGCCGTCAACGAGGTCTGCCTCGGTAATCTCGGTGCAAGGCATATTCTCGTTGTTGCCTGCGCCGCCGAAGAGTGCCTTTGCAGATGCTTCTGCCTTCTTTGCTTCTTCTTCGCCGTGAACGAGAGCGGTAAGCTCGTATGCAAGAATTTCCTTTGCCTTGTTGAGCTGGCTGCCTTCCCAGGAGTCCATCTCATCAATCTGCTCAAGAGGCAGGAAGGTCAGCATGCGGATGCACTTGAGGACATCTGCATCACCGACATTGCGCCAGTACTGATAGAACTCGAAGGGGCTTGTCTTGTTGGGGTCAAGCCATACAGCGCCGGATGCGGTCTTGCCCATCTTCTTACCCTCGGAGTTGAGGAGCAGAGTGATAGTCATAGCGTGAGCGTCCTTGCCCAGCTTGCGGCGTATAAGCTCGGTACCGCCGAGCATATTGCTCCACTGGTCATTGCCGCCGAACTGCATATTGCAGCCGTAATGCTGGTACATGTAGTAGAAGTCATAGCTCTGCATAATCATGTAGTTGAACTCAAGGAAGCTGAGACCCTTTTCCATACGCTGCTTGTAACACTCAGCGCGGAGCATATTGTTTACGGAGAAGCATGCGCCGACATCACGCAGAACCTCGATGTAGTTGAGGGGCTTGAGCCATGCTGAGTTGCGGAGCATAAGTGCCTTGCCTTCACCGAAGTCGATGAACTTTTCCATCTGACGCTTGAAGCATTCTGCGTTGTGCTGAATTGCCTCCTCGGTAAGCATCTGACGCATATCAGTACGACCGGAGGGGTCACCGATAAGGGTGGTGCCGTCACCGATAAGTGCAATAGGCTTGTTGCCTGCCATCTGCAGACGCTTCATAAGGCAAAGTGCCATAAAGTGACCGACATGGAGAGAGTCAGCAGTGCAGTCAAAGCCGATATAGAAGGTAGCTTTGCCGTTATTGACCATTTCTCTGATTTCGTCTTCGTTAGTAACCTGTGCAATTAGACCACGGGCAACCAGTTCTTCATAAATTCCCATTGTATTTTCTCCTGATTTATTTATTCTCATTAATAATATTTTCAGCAACCTCTGCCATATAAGAAATCATATCCGAGCACTTGACCTTCTTGGCCTTAAGCTCAGCGCATCTTACGCAGCCGAACTTTTCACGAGCTTCGGATACGCTCTTGCTTGCGAGCGTTGCTATCTTTTTGGATTGCTTTTTATCCTTAGGGTCTAACAGCGGGCAGGTAAGGCTGACTGCCATTACGCAGCCGGATATTGCGCCGCAAATCTCGCCGCTTCTCAAGCCGCCGCCGAAGCCGCCTGCAATTGCAAGTGCGGTATTTTCGTCCAGATTGGTGTATTCAGAAAGAGCAGACAGTACAGACTGTGTACAGTTATAGCCCTTCTTGTGATATTCCAATGCTTTTTCTTTTACGCTCAAAGTTGTACCTCCAAATTACGCCTTGCGTGAGTTTTTATATTTTTCAGCAGAAGCAAGCTGCTCTGCAGCGCTTGCAAGCGTCAGCTCGGTTATGTTATCACCGCCGTGCAGTCGGGCAAGCTCTCTGCATCTGCCTTCATTATCGAGCTCGCAAACCTCAGTATATGTACGGCCGTTTCGCTCGTTTTTTACAATAAGATTGTGATTATCCGCAATTGCTGCAATCTGAGGCAGATGCGTTATACACAGCACCTGCTTACCTTGGGACAAATCCGACATTTTTTCGCCGACGCGCTGTGCAGCAACGCCGGAAACGCCAGTGTCGATTTCGTCGAAGACCATTGTTTCAATAGGGTCATTCTTTGAGAAAACAGTCTTCATTGCAAGCATTATTCTGCTAAGCTCGCCGCCCGAAGCAATCTTTGATATGCGGCCGAGTGCTTCACCGGCGTTTGCGGAAATTAAGAATTTGATTTCATCTGCGCCGTTTGCGTCAAAGCCGACGCTGTTTTCAACAGGCTCAATTGAAACGGCAAATCTGACTGACGGCATACTCAAATCACGAAGCTCGGAAACAATTCGCTTTTCGAGTACTTCAGCAGCTGCCTTGCGCTTATCTGTAAGCTCGGCACCTGCTTTTTTGCAGGCTGCAATGTTCTTTTCAAGCTGCTTGTTAAGCTTTATCAGCATATCGCCTGCATATTCAAGCTCCGAAAGCTTTTTTCTGCACTCGTCGAGATGGGCAAGCATTCCTTCTTCGTCGGCATTGTACTTTCTGCGAAGCTTTTTAAGCAGCGATAGTCTTGACTCAATGTTATCATATTCCTCGGGTGAAAACTCAAGGCTTTCTCGGAAATCGCGAATTCTCTCAGACGCATCATAAATTAGTGCTGAGGCGTTTTCAATGATATCAGCGGTTTCCTTAAGCTCGTCTGTAATAAGAGCAGCGCGGCTGATAAGTGCCGATGCCTCGTCTGCTAGAGCGCCTGCACTGGTATCGTTGCCGTACAAAGCCGCATACGCGCCGTCAATAGCCTCTGTAAGCTTTTCGGAGTTTCTCAGAAGGTCTCGCTTTGCGGTGAGCACGTCCTCTTCCCCGACCTTAAGATTGGCCTTCTCAAGCTCATCAATCTGATACTGCAGGCTGTCTGCCAAACGCTCCTTTTCAATTTCATCAATTGATAGACGCTCAATTTCACGCTTGCACGATTTATACTCTGCATATGCTGCCTTATAGCTTCTCAATGCATCATTATAATCGCCGAAGCTGTCGAGATATGAGCGGTGATTGGCCTCGTCCATAAGCTGTCTGCCGTCATTCTGACCGTGAACATCCAAAAGCAGTGCGCCCAATTCCCTGAGCTGTGCAACAGACACCGGATTTCCGCATACGCGGCAGCTGTTTTTTCCTTCGGCACTGATTTTGCGCTGAATTATTATCTCGTCGTCAGGCTCGATATCGTTTTCCTCGAACCATTTATCGGCATTGACGGATTCAAATACAGCTGATACCACGCCTTTTTCAGCACCTGACCTGACAAGCTCGCGGCTGGTTCTTGCACCGAGCACTGCTCCGAGAGAATCGACGATGATCGATTTGCCCGCGCCCGTTTCGCCTGTAAGCACGGTCATACCCTCACGGAATTCAATATCTGCTTTTTCAATTACGGCAATATTTTCAATATGCAGCTCAGTAAGCATTATCGAACCTCATCTTACATCATTTCATCAATTTCTTTACAGAAATCCTCTGCAGATTTTTTGTCCTTCATCGCAAGGAATGCAGTATCATCACCGGCTATTGTGCCTGCAAGGCTCTCAATATGCATAGAGTCAAGAGTTGCGCAAGCAGCATTTGCAAGGCCGGGCAAAGTCTTGATAACAATGAGGTTCTGAGCAACGGTATAAGAGGTTACGCTTTCCTTGAATATCTTGCGCAGACGCTGCTCATAATCGTTATTCTTCGACTTGCCGCTTACGGAATAATGATACTTTCCGTTTTTGCCAAGCTCTTTAACAAGCTGAAGGTCCTTGATATCTCTGGACAGAGTTGCCTGGGTGCTGACAACACCGCGCTCAGCGAGTGCGTCAATAAGCTGTGCCTGGGTTTCGATATCCTGCTCGGCGATAATCTGCAGAATTACATTTTGTCTGGCGTTCTTCATATTGGCCCCCTAGTGATTTTTATAAAGGAGTTTGTCAAATGTTGAATCATAGAAGCTGCAAAGCCCCATATGAATGAGATTTGCTTTTTTATTTGACTGACGAACAATTACGATATCATCGTTAGCAAGGTCAACACCCTCGGTACCGTCGACTGAAACATAGGCTCGACGGTCGTGAATTTTTTCTGCTTTGATTGTAACTGTTCGTTCGGGTCCGAGTACAAAGGTCTTTGCGCCCATAACATGTGCACAAATCGGGGATACAATCAGGTTCTTTGCTTCAGGCTCGACAATCGGACCGCCTGCGGACATTGAGTAGCCCGTTGAACCTGTAGGCGTTGATACGATTATACCGTCGCCGGAAAAGCTTACAATTCTGTCGCCGTCGCACAATGCCGTAAGCTTGATGCAGTCACCCATACCGTGAATTACCAGGTCATTAAGACCGCAGTCCTTATATATGACCTTACCGTTGCGCACAAGTTCAACATCAATCATCATTCGGTAGCTCGAGACATATCTGCCTTCTGCGGCATCGATTATCAGATCAAGGTTTTCAGGCTCGAGCGGAGCCATAAAGCCCTTTGTTCCGAGATTTATTCCGAGCATGGGAATGTTCTTATGATTAAGATATCTAGCGGTATGAAGCATTGTACCGTCGCCGCCGATAACTATATAAAGCTTAGCCTCATCGGAAATATCAGACCACGCGGTTATTTCAACACCTTCAGGAATTGCTTCCTTATCGTCTGCACCGAAAACAGGACAGATTTTCACATCAAAGCCATGCTCCAGCAGAAGCTTCCTTGCCTT
>JAZUJB010000080.1:0-4133 GCA_045642545.1 Oscillospiraceae bacterium | reverse complement strand
GAGGCAAAGGTCATATCCCCGATTGCCGTTATCGTTGTGGCAATGGCAGGCATAGCCGGCTACGCGCAGCCGAGTCAGGATTTAAGCGCTGCGCTGAGAATCTGCCGCCTTGCGCTTGTGGTCGCCGCGATACTCGCAGGGCTTTACGGAGTTACGGCGCTGCTGTGCCTTCTCGTGTGGTATCTTTGCACGATGGACTCGTACGGAGTTAACTACACCGCGCCTTTATCAAGCGGTGCGCCGCACAATCTTGCGCGGACATTCCTGCGAAGGCCGATGCCAGAGGACAAATTCCGCGACCCCGACCTTAACACGCCCGACAAAAGGAGGCAGGCATAATGCAAAAGCTGATACGCTGCCTTGCCGCAGTATGCGCACTTTGTCTGCTTTGCGGCTGCTCGGGCGGCTCTATATACTCAAACTACCGCGAGCTTGAGCAGCTCATGGTAATTCAGACCATGGGCTTTGACACCGACTCCGAGGGCTTTGAGCTTTCCGTATCCTCGGGCAGCGGAAGCGGTGGCGGTGGCGGCAGTGGCAGCGAAAGCGGTGGAAGCAGCGGCGGCGGTCAGCAGTCGGGCGCATCAAAGGTCGCGCGGCTTCACGCAAAGGCCGAGTCACTCATTCTCGCGCAGGATAAAATTCAGGATTACAGCGCAAGCGAGCAGCTATTCTTCGCACACACCTCGTATATCGTGCTCGGCAGCGAGGCGGCAAAAAAATCCGTTGCGCCGTTTCTCGATTACATCGAGCGCTCGACAATTCTGCGGCTTGACACTCCGCTGTTTGTAGTAAACGGCGACAGGGCATCGAAGCTTGTGCTCGGTGCAGGCGGGCAGGATTACGACGCGACGAGCGTGCTCAAATCGCTCGAGCGAAACCTCAATCAGCGCGGCGACTGCATGGTGTACTCGGCCTCGGAGATTGTCGCCGCAATCGACACCAACAGCTGCGCACTAATCTGCGCCATTAAATGCGTCAATGCCGACGAGGCAATCAAGGACGCAAAACCCGATGAGCTTACCGCACTGCCCGACGGCTACGCGGTAATCAAGGACGGGCGTATGGTAGGGCATATCCCCTATGATGTTGCGCGCGGCGTTAACATTCTGCAAAACAGAGTAGGGCCGAGCGCCGTTGAGGTTTACACCGACGGCAAAAAGGCCACGCTTCAGCTTGACAAATGCTCCTGCGAGATAAAACCCGTATTCAAAAACGATGAGCTTCGCGGTCTTGATATTAAGATTAAGCTATCCTCGGCACTTGCCGAGGCCGACAGCGAGGTAGACCTCGACAAGCTGCAAAAGGCGCTTGCCGATGAGGCTAAGCGCTGGGTAAGCTCGGTGCTTGACTCGTCAATTGAGCTTTCCTGCGATTTTGCGCAGCTGGGCAGCACGCTTGAGCGCAAAGAGCCTAAAAAGCTTGCAGGCGCAGGGCGCAATCTTTCGGATAAGCTGAGCGATATATATTATAATGTAAGCGTTGATGCATCCGTTGACCGAAGCTTTGATATTGAAGCGAGGGGTGAATAAGCAAATGAAATATAATTATGACCGCAGGCAGCTTATGGCTCTTGTGTTTGTTTCCTCGCTTGCACCCGCAATACGCCTGCTGCCGAACTACAACGCGCAGGTCGCAGGCAGCGCAGGCTGGATATCACCGCTTATCGCGCTGCCACTGCTGATTTTATACACCTGGCTTTTGTCCTCGTTTATGCAGAGCCGCAAAAGCGGCGAGGGACTGGGTGAGCTGATTTTGCGCACAAACGGCAGAGTGTTCGGCTCGGTGGTGCTGTGCATAGCCGCTGCTTTTCTCATTTTCTGCTGCGGCTTCATTCTGCGCTCGGGCGCGGAGCGCTTTATCAGCACGATTTATTACGCAAGCGGACCGTGGCCGTTTGTTGTCGTTATGCTTATACTCGGCACAATTGCCGCACTCGGTCCGCCGAAGGCGCTGCTGCGCTCATCAAGGATTTTCTCGCCCGTTTTGGTTGCGGTGCTTTTGCTGGTGTTCTTTTTCGCAATGACCACCGTTGACTTTAACCACCTGCTTCCGCTTCGCAAGATTGAGCCCGTCAAAATTATAATGGCAGCGTTTCCCGTGGTGGAGATTTATGCGGGCATGCTCGCGTATGCCGCATTTCTCGAAGGGCAGGCGGATAGAAAGCGCGGCAGAACGGCGGCGTATTCAATCTGGCTCGTGCTTGTGTGCCTGCTGCTTACGGTTCTATGTACGGTAACTATCGGCAACTACGGCGCCGCGCTGACAAGTCGGTCGAGCTACCCGTTTTTCACGATGATTCGCAACATTACTCTGTTTCAAACAATTGAGCGCATTGAGGCAATTGTCGTTGCGCTGTGGGTGCTGCCCGACTTTATAATCTTTGCGATGATGCTCACAGTTGCATCGCACAGCCTGCGGCTCGTTTTCGGCTTCATGCCCGAGAAAAACGATGTGCCGCTTCTGAATATGAAAAACGGACGCTGGGTGATTCCCGCCTGCGCCGCGCTGTGCCTTGGTGTTTCAATTCTGCTCGACCTCGACTCGCAGAATCTCAACATCTATTCCGAGGTCGCGGTGCCGCTTGCAAACAGTGCCGTTTCCCTCGTGCTGATTCCGATTTGCTTTGTTGTGTCGAAACTGAAAAAGCAAAAACGATAAGCTGAAAAATCATCGCTCAGCGCCACCCTTTCGCCACTTCGTGGCACCTCCCCTCAAGGGGAGGCTTTACCTGACTTTAGCACGCACTCACTGGTCGAGTTATGGTAGTAACGATTAGCTGCAGTCTATAAACGAACAAAAAAGCGCCTCCCGGCGCAAAAAAGGCTGACGCACGATGTGCGTCACCCCTCTTTTGTATCGTTTAGAATATCTGTCCGGGAAGCTTAAGCTTCTGCTTTGCAGGGAAGTCCTTGTCGAATTTTTCAACCTCGGCATCGTCTACATAGTAGCCCTGCGGAGTCTGATAAACGCCCGTAACGCCGTCGAGATACCCGCTCTTGAGCTCCTTGCAGAGGAAGAACGATGCGTCCGCGCCCTCGGGCAAATCGTGGTAGCGAATGCCGAACTTTTCGGCGTAATCGAAACCGCATTTGCTATAGAAATCGATGTTGCCCTCAAACAGAACTGCTCCGAAGCCCATATCCGCGGCCTTCTGCAGGCAGTAATCCAGCAGCTTTTTGCCGTAGCCCTTGCGCTTTAGCTCGGGGGTGATGCCGATAGGCCCCATTGTCAGAATGGGAATTACCCTGCCGTCATCGGCCTCGATGACAGTTCTCATAAACATATTCTGTCCAATCAGTCTGCCGTCCTGCTCCATGACAAAGTCAAGCTCCTTCACGAATGCAGGGTCATCGCGCAGCACATGGATTACATAGTGCTCGCTGCAGCCGGGGCGATATACATTCCAGAACGCCTCGCGTACGAGGTTTTCAACTTCTCTGTGTTCGTCGTTTCTTTCCAAACGAATGGTGTAGTCATTTTTATTCATTGTTTATCCTCCTGAAAATTGTTGACATCAATTGCTTAAATGCGGGAGGTTTGTTCGATTGTCTGCAAACCTCCCGGTCAGCCTACAATCTCCAATGTGTTGTACTTAATCAAAAAGCACTCTCCTGAAAAAAATATTTATAATCAAGCCTCTCGGCCTAATTGCCTATACATTATATATATGTAGCTTACTTCTTCTTGAGCTCGTCAAGGATATCGGCAAGCAGCTCCTCGGTGGTGGGAGCGGCAGGCTCTTCGGGTGCGGGCTCTTCAATCTCTTCCTTCTTGTGCAGTCTGTTCATGCCCTTAATCATCAGGAAGATGACAAATGCAATGATGATGAAGTCGAGAATTACTGCAATCAGACTGCCGTAGTTAACCGCAACCTCAGCGATGAAGTTGGGGTCGCCCTCAACGCCTACGCCTGCCCTGAGAATCCATTTCCAAGTGGAAAAGTCGATGCCGCCGGTAATCATGGAAATGAGGGGCATGATAATGTCGTTTACCAAAGAGGTGGTAATCTTACCGAATGCGCCGCCTATGACAACGCCTATTGCCATGTCGATTACATTGCCGCGCATAGCAAATTCTTTGAACTCATGAAGGAACTTTTTCATTTTCGTTTCTCCTTATATTTTATTTTT
>JAZUJB010000079.1:0-14814 GCA_045642545.1 Oscillospiraceae bacterium | reverse complement strand
TTTTTATCCTGCCGCTTGACAACCGACCGTTCGGTAGGTATAATGCATTCATCCCATTAAGCGAGGTAAACACAATGAAAACATCTGCAACAAAGCAGCTTATTATAGATGCGGCCCTTGAGCTGTTCTCCGTGCAGGGCTTTGAGGCGACAAGTGTAGGACAGATTGCTGATGCCGTGGGCATCCGCAAGTCTTCCCTTTACAGCCATTTCAAAAGCAAGGAAGAGATACTGAGTACTCTGCTTGAAAGTCTGTCTGAGGAATATGAAAAGAATTCACCGCTTGCAAATTCGAGTGCCGAGCGAAATGCCGCTGCGTTTTCCACCGAGGCAATCATAACTCAGGTGCAGGGGCAGCTGCTTTTTCTGCTGCACGATGCGCACATCAGCAAGGTGCGTAAGCTGCTGACTATCGAGCAGTTCCGCAACCCTGAAATCGCTGAAATGCAGACTAAGCGTGTTTACACCGACATTCTCAATTACAATATGCAGACCGTCAAGGCGCTTATTGACGGAGCGGTTCTGATTGACGGCGATGTTGAAATTATGGCGGCGCAGCTTGCGTTTCCCGTATCGGCGTGGCTTTCCCTCTGCGACCGCGAGCCTGAGCGTGAACGCGAAGTAATGGCGCTGGTAGAAAAGCACATCAGGCAGTTTTTTGAAGCTTATGGGAGGAAGAATTAATGATAAAAGCAATTGTATACACATCAAAAGCAGGACACACAAAGCAGTACGCGCAGCTGCTCAGCAGTAAAATCGCACTGCCCGCATACTCACTTAAGGAAGCAAAGCGCGCACTTACAAAGGGCGATGAGATAATTTATCTCGGCTGGCTGATGGGCGGAAAGGTCAAGGGCTACAAGAAAGCAAACCGCCGCTTCAGCATAAAAGCGCTGTGCGGTGTAGGTATGGCGGCAACAGGCTCGCAGTTTACAGATATCCGCAAGACAAACGATGTCGCCGAGGCTATACCGCTATTCACCCTGCAGGGCGGCTTTGAGCTCTGCAAGCTGCACGGCATTTATAAGCTTATGATGAGCATAATGCAGAAAACCGTCGGCAAGGGCCTTGAAGACAAGAAGGACAGAACCCCCGAGGACGAGGAGTTTCTTGAGCTGATGAAAAACAACGGCAACAAGGTCAGCGAGGACAATCTCGCCGAGCTTATTCAGTGGTACAACAACACGGTAAACGGAGGAGTTAAAATGGAGAAAAAGATTTGTCAGAGCTGCGGTATGCCCATCGAATCCGATGAGCAGCTCGGCACCAACAAGGACGGCAGCATTAGCAGCGACTACTGCAAATACTGCTACACAGACGGTGAGTTTATCGATAAGGTGAGCATGGAGGAGTACATTGAAATGTGCTCTCAGTACGGTGCTCAGGCGGGTATGACCAACGAGGAGATGAGAGCTCTCTGCGAAAAGCTCTTCCCCACCCTCAAGCGCTGGAGAAAAGACTGAGACCTATGATAATCGAAACCGAAAGACTCATTCTGCGCCCGTGGCTCGATACAGATGCCGAAAGTCTGTACGAGTACGCTAAGGACGACCGCGTGGGCCCAATTGCAGGCTGGCCGCCGCACACAAGCGTTGAAAACAGCCGCGATATAATAAGAAATGTTCTGGCTGTTGAAGAAACATATGCCGTCTGCCTCAAGGAGGATAATCGCGCAATCGGCAGCATCGGTCTGCTGATTGGCAAAAGCAGCAATCTCGACCTGCCCGACACCGAGGGCGAAATCGGCTACTGGATAGGTGTTCCCTTCTGGGGTCAGGGTCTTATCCCCGAGGCAACGAAAGCGCTTATCCGCCACGCATTCGACGACCTCAAGCTTGACAGACTGTGGTGCGGATACTTTGACGGCAACACGAAATCCAAACGCGCGCAGGAAAAATGCGGCTTTATCTATCACCACACTGAGTACAATGTCTATTGGGCGCTGATGGACGATATACGCACAGAGCACATCACCTGCCTTGAACCGAAAGGCAACTGAAAAGCACATATGCAAAAGCTCCGGTAACACACGATTACCGGAGCTTTTTTATTGCGTCTGACTCAACAAATGCTTGAATTTTGCACGGCAAATATTATACCGTCATCAAGAGTGTTTGAATTATAACAAGCGACCTCTACATTGAGATGCCCAACCGCAAGAACTGATAATCAAAGCAAAAAACGGCTCGAAGCTAAGCTTCGAGCCGTTTTTGATTTGCTTTATACTCTTGCTTCCTCTTGGATTCTGCTGAGGAAGAATTCGCGCTTCGCATCGTTGTCAAGCGAATGCACGGGCTTTACCTGCGCGACCGATGCACCCTGTGCAACGCAGCGCTGTGCCCACTTCGCATGCGTTCCGGGAGTCTGCTTTTTGATTACGAGCCTGCTTATGAAGCCCTTGGCGCGCTGGCTGGGATAGCGCTTATTGCAAACGCCCATATAGCCCTCAAGCTCGTCAACGCAATCCCCGAGGTCTGCATCCGTCTCAACAATCAGCGCATAGCGGTTAGGTGCAATGCTGTCGTCCTGATAGTAAATCCAATGGTCGATTTTTACGCCGTGTGCCTTCTCGAGCATCTCGATGGAGTTTCTTGCGTCCTCCTCGCTGAACTTTTCACCCGCGACATTGAAAAGCTGACCCTTGCGGTAGACAAAGGAGATAAGCGGGCAGCTGTTTCTGAAGCCCTTGACCTCAATAACATCCTTGAGTCTGTAACGGTATAGTCCCGACTGCGTGGTAATGAGAATTTCGTATTTTTTGCCCTGCTCAAGCTGACCGACAGTGAGAATTTCGCCCTCACTGTCATCCTGCGGAATGAACTCATAGAAGCAACTGTCGGTCAGAAGCTGCATGTCGGCGCATTCAAGCTTATAGCAAGCGGCAATGAGGCCTTCAGATGCGCCGTATATCGAGAAGTCAAAGGGTATGTCATCGCACATACTGCGGACAAAATCGGTTGCGGGCTTGAACGATGCGTTGCCTATTCCGCACATAACTGCAAGCTTGGGCCATATGCGCGGAAACAGCGTGCTGTCAAAACCCTGCTCAAACTGCTTACGCAGATATGCCGCGCGCTCGGGCATCGGGCGGATAAGCGCGCTCAGCTCCCTGCGAAGCTTCGGAGTAAGCTCGATGCTCTCGTTTATCGTTCCCTTCTCAATATCGTCAACAATTGTGCGCCAGTTTTCCTTGAGGTAAGCAATCTGGCTGACATTTATGCTGAAAAATACGGAGAACACAAAGGTTACATCCTCATCAGCAAGTGCAAAGCGGTAGATGTTATAAACATAGTCACCGTCGTGCATATCAAACAGCTTCTTCTGCGGAACGGTGAGAATGTAGGGATAGATAAATCCGAACTGTCTTGCGCCGATTTCTGCAATGTTGCTGCAGAGCATTCCGTTCGGCAGACAGTCGTTTGTTGCAGGCGAAAGGAACACACCGCGGCCCGGTCTGTAGCGCTTGCCCTGTCTTTTGAGTTCTTCTGCTCCCAGTGCAAGGGCACGGGTCCAGGTATATTTAATGTACGCATTAAGAGATGCCTTTGTTGCCGGAATATACTTCGGCACGCCCGACGAGCCTGAGGTGCGGGAGTAGCCGATAACCCTTGCTTTGGAAAGCAGATTTTTTTCGCCCTCTTTTATGCGTTCAATGAACGGTGCAAAATCTTCATATGTTGAAACAGGTACATTTCGTCTGAAGTCCTCAATCGAACAGATTTCATTGAAATGATGAAGCTTTCCGTATTCCGTGTTGCGGTTGGCGCGGATTATCTTGAGTAAGAGCTTATTATTGTCCTGCACCGGTGTTTTAGACGCAGACTCGAGATGCTTAAGGCTCATTTTACCTTTGAGCACCATAATAAGCATTGCAATTTTAGATAAAAGCTTTCTTATCATGTTATCCATCTACCTTAATTTTAAATTGTATTACAACAGGCATTGACTTTGTCGATAAAATAACACTACCACATTTTTAAGCATTTAACAAGACAAAATGCAGTAATCTGTATAAAAATTTCAATCGCTTCAGCCATTGTATCGCAGCATTGCTCCTTGTGTGATAACTACACCGACTATTCTTTGTTTATACAAATATAGTTATAATGTACTATAATTCATTGACAATAGTTTGTCAGCACTATATAATGATAATCACTATATACCACCGCAAAAATAAACACTTTTGAACGGAGAAAGATATGAAAAAGAGAATTATTTCCATATTTTTGTGCCTGATGTTGCTAATGACCATTGCCCCCTTGGGTGCATTTGCAACCGGTACAAATGTTCCCGCCATTGAAAATGTCGTATGGAACGGCGATGACGGTCTGACCTGTACAGCTGTCAACGGCGCCGTATACTATACGCTTGAGCTTTGGAGCAGCAGCGGCACAAGATGCTGGTCGCAGGTTACCTTCCTGCCGAACAGCTCAGGCTATACCATAAGCGGCAACAAGGTAATTTTCACCTCCAATACAATGAAATCCATACACCGCAACCTGACCGCTGACGGCTCCTGCTATATGGTGGTAAGTGCGGAAAATTCAAGCCACACAACTATTGCAAGCACCAAAACAGATTCACATTACCTAAAGGCTTATCCCGCAATGGAACAGCCGCAGAATGTCAAGTGGAGCGGTGCATATGCTACATGGGATGCCGTAAGCGGCGTCAGCAGCTACACTCTCTGGCTCTATGAGGTGGAGTCAAACGGCACAATCAATCCCAAACACATCTACACAACAACAACCGACGCAAAAAGGGTTAGTCTGGGTGCCTACCTTGAGGGCGGCAAGACCTACAGATTTATGGTACAGTCAAATGCCCCTGATATCACCCACAGAAATTCTTCTTCTGCAAAGTCCGGTGATGTAATCGCAATAGACAAAATCGAGGCAATCGGCCTTACCGCGCCCGAAATCGGCAAGCTCGCTTCTGAGAATGCCAAGAGCATAAAAGCCCCCGCAGGCGCAAATTATACCCTCAGCTCAGCGGGTTGGCTCGATAAAAGCAACAACTCAGCCACACTCGCCTCAAACGCCAAGTTCGAGGCAGGCCACGAATACGCTCTGCGTGTATACGCAACGCCGAAGGCCGGCTATGTTTTTGTTTCAACAAGCAAAATGACCGGCACGGTTGACGGTAAGGCAGGTACTGTAGGCGGCGTATACAACTCTGATAATCAGTATGCTATGCGCTATGATTTCGGCGCACCCAACAATGCAACCATAACATCCGTTGATGTCAGCGGCTATGCGCTGCCCGTTGCGGGTGCCAAGGCCGGCGACTATATGAATCTTTCCGTCAGTGAAAACTGCCACCTTGATATGAGCAAGTGCTACTGGTACTGCAAGAGCACCGGCAAGACTCTGGCAGCCGACGATGTATTCGAGGCAGGCAAGCAATATGCACTGACCATCTATGTCTGTGCTGATACAAACTGCCGCTTCTCCGGCGATGCTGCAGTAACCATAAACGGCAGCACCGAATATGTTGACACCGAGCACATCGGCTTGGGCAATATTGTTATCCCCTTCTGGACTAAGCCGGTCACTGTGGCCTCCGCAATCTCCTCTGTGAATGTCAGCGGCTACGAGCCCGCGGTTGTGGGTGCCAAGGCCGGCGACCGCATGGACCTTTACGCCTACGGCAACTACAACATTGATTGGGACTCCTGCTACTGGTTCTGCGACACAACCGGCACAAGACTTAAAAGCACTGATGTATTCGAAGCAGGCAAAGAGTATTCTCTTTACATAGTTCTCATTCCCGACGGCGCAAACACATTTGCTGATGATGTCAGCTACACCGTAAACGGCAGCACTGAGTATGTGGATTATCGCTACTCTCAGAACACAGCCGGTTGCGTCGAGCTTTGGACAACATCTATGGAACCCAAGGCAGCCGTTGGCCCTGTGGAAATCAGCGGCTACGAGCCCGCGGTTGTTGGCGATAAAGCCGGCGACCATATGGGCTTTGCCGTCAACAGCGACTGCTGCATTGACTGGGAATCCAGCTACTGGTACTGCGACACAACCGGTGAGACTTTGGCTGCAAATGATGTATTCGAAGCGGGTAATGAGTATTCTCTTCTCATCTATCTCATTCCCGACTCCGGATATGCCTTTGCGTATGATGTTGACTGCACTGTAAACGGTAGCACTGCCTATGTGGATTATGACTGCTGCCAGAGAACATTCGACAGCCTTGAAGTCTGGACAGTACCTACGGAGGCTCTGGAGGAAATCACCTCTGTGGAAATCAGCGGCTACGATCCCGCGGTTGTTGGCGACATTGCCGGCAACCATATGGACTTATTCGTCAGCGGCGACTGCACCATTAGCTATGATGACTGCTACTGGTACTGCGACACAACCTGCACAGCGCTGAATTCCAACGATGTGTTCGAAGCAGATAAAGAGTATTCTCTTTTCATATATCTCATTCCCGACTCCGGATATGTCTTTGCGGATGATACTTACATCATCCTAAACGGCGCTACCGAGTATGTGGACTTTGACAATTGCCAGAGCATCCCTGACAGCCTTGAAGTCTGGACAGTGCCTATGAAGCCTATGAAGGCAGTCACCACTGTGGCAATCAGCGGCTACGAGCCCGCAGTTGTTGGCGACAAGGCCGGCAACCACATGAACCTTTCCGTCAATGACAGCTGCACCGTTAACTATGATGAATGCTACTGGTACTGCGACACAACCCATCAGGAGTTGTCAGCAAATGATGTGTTCGAAGCAGGTAAAGAGTACTCCTTGCTTATATCCATCATTCCCAAAGCCGGATATGTATTTACATATGATTCTACTGTCACCGTAAACGGCGGCACTGCTTGTGTTGATTTTGACAGCTCCTCTGCCTCGTATTGCTGGCTTGACCTCTGGACAATACCTACGGAAGCAAAGTCTGTTACTCCCGTTACTCCTGCCGCACCTACTCTGAGCCTTTCCAAAGCAGACGGCAAGATTAACCTCAGCTGGAATGCTGTCAGCGGCGCCACCAAGTATTGGATTTACCGCTCCACCGACGGCACTAACTACAAGTACTACGACACCACCACCAAGACAAGCTACACCAACAGTTCCGTAACAAGCGGCACCAAGTACTACTACAAGGTCAAGGCTGTCAATAACTGCGGCGGCAAGGATTACATCAGCGGCTACTCCAACGCAAAGAGCACCATTCCTCTTACCACTCCCACCGTTAAGGCATCCCTCTCCACAGGCGCAATCAGCCTGAGCTGGGGCTCCGTAACGGGTGCAACCAAGTACTGGATTTACCGCTCCACCGACGGCGTTAACTTCAAATACTATGACAGCACCACCAAAACAAGCTACACCAACAGCTCCGTAACCGCAGGTACAACCTATTACTACGAGGTTCGCGCGGTCAAGACCGTAAACGGCACTGACTGGACAAGCGATTACTCCGCCGCGGCATCCGTAAGCGTGCTAAATGCTCCCACCGTCAGCATCTCCAAGGCAGACGGCAAGATAAGCCTCAACTGGACCGCAGTTGACGGCGCAGCCAAGTATTGGATTTACCGTTCAACCGACGGCACCAACTACAAGTACTATGACACCACCACAAAGACGAGCTACACCAACAGCTCCGTAACAAGCGGTACCAAGTACTACTACAAGGTTAAGGCTGTCAATGTTGACGGCGGCTCAAGCGCATACTCAGCGGCAAAGAGCACCATTCCTCTTTCCACTCCCACCGTAAGCGCAGCTCTGAATAACGGCAAGGTCAACCTGAGCTGGAATTCCGTAACGGGCGCAACCAAGTACTGGATTTACCGCTCCACCGACGGTGTTAACTTCAAGTACTATGACAGCACCACCAAGACCACCTACACCAACAGCTCCGTAACCGCCGGCACGACCTACTACTACGAAATTCGTGCGGTCAAGACCGTAAACGGCACTGACTGGACCGGCAGCTACTCCGCACCCGTGAGCATCACCCGCTGATTGCGTGTGAGCTTAACAGCACAGTAACATAAAACAAAAATCCCCCACCGATTACTCGATGGGGGATTTATTTATATCAGAATTCCTTGAAGCCGAATTGCAGCAGCTCGTTGAAAAGATTTATCGCAAATCTGTCGGTCATGCCCGAGATGAAGTCGATAACCGCCTGAGCATAAAGCGGCTCCTCCTGCAGCTGACCGTAAAGCTTTTCGTTTTCACAATTGAGCGCAGCCGCCGTAAGACGCTCGGGGACAATTTCATTGTCGCAGTATTTTGCAAGCCATGTTTCAAACGAGGTAACGAGCGTCGGTGCAAAATGTCTGTACGCATCGAGGCTGCTCCATGTGTGCTTTCCGTCGTACATGGAGTACAGCGTGTCGAAAAGCTGCGTGAGCACAAGCTCGGAATAGTGCTTGTACGGAGTCAGCCGGCTGTGGCCGTAAATGTGCTCATAGTTGAAGTGCTTGATTTCGTTCAGCTGTCCGTTGAACTGCGTGCTCAGCCTTATGCCGTCCTCGGGAGAGCTGTTTTTGCAGATGTCGTTAATCATGTTGTGCATGATTACGGTTGTGTTCATGGCATTCTGGTCGTAAACCCTCGCCATTTTTCTCAGCTCGTTCTGGTCTGTGTCGTTTAGTATGCCGAGTGCAATCGCGTCTTCAATATCGCGGCCGACATAGGCAATCTTATCCGCCATTTTCACAACGCAGCCCTCCCATGTGCAGGCCTGATACATGCCCGGTGCGGTGAACTGCTCGATTGAAACGGAGATATCGCGCGGGAAAATTCCGTTTTCGTCGACCTCACCGCAATGGGACAGAATACCGTCGCGCACCGCGTAGGTCAGATTAAGATTGCGTTTTATCTTGTAGTTATCCTCAAGAAGCTCAAGCTTATCGACAAAGCGCAGTCCGTTCTGCTCGTGCCAGAAGTCCTTGTGCAGATACTCTTTCGTGAGCGCACGGATAACGACCTCTCCCTGATGACCGAAGGGCGCATGACCGAGGTCATGGCCCATGGAGATAGCCTTTGTCAGCTCGTCATTCAGGCCGAGCGCCTTTGCAATGGTGGAGCTGACCGACTCGACATGGTTTACATGCTCCATTCGCGTGCAGATGTGGTCATTGTCTATGTTGAAGAAAACCTGAGTCTTGTGCTTTAAGCGGCGGTAGGCCGTTGAGTGCAGTATTCTTGTATAGTCGCGGGCAAAGGGGCTGCGAATATCGTACTCGCGCGAGTACAGCGGCTTACTACGGCTCGTGAGCTTTTCCCAATTCGGATTATTCTCCGTCACCGCAGCATTCAGAAACTTCTCTTTATTCATATGCCTCTCCTTTTGACAAGAGCTTTCATCTTATGCTTTTATTCTAATGGCAGTATCTTCAAATAGCAACAGCAAAAAATATCAGTCCGTTATCAGCAGCTGCTCCTGAAGGTATTCCAAATCCTCCTTGAAGTATTGAATATATTCCCGTACCCAGAACAATTCCTCCTCGCCTGCCCCCGCATTCACAAGCCGCGCATACTCTTTTTTGTATTCGGAAAGGCTGGCTTCTGTTCCGAGGATATCCGCTTCTAAATGATATCTTCTGTCCGGGTTGCTTTTGTCCTCAACATTGGGATAGCTGTCATCTTCGAGTTGGAGCTTGTCTTGCAGACTACTGAACTTTAAATTCATAAGTAACCTCCCCGTACTTTTGTAATTAGCAGTATAGCATTTGCCGTGTACGAAAAACCGTACAGAAAAACATTTGTATTTATGTCGATTGGATATATCATCTGACTATTAATATCCGTCAAGCAGTTTGACAAGTAAATGCTCGGAAACTATAATATGTGGTATCCGATGGTTGCTATTGAAATGCAAGTTTTGCGAGGTGTGGATATGCCGTTTGATTTCAAAAAAGAGTATAAAGAATTTTATATGCCGAAGAACGCGCCGGAAATCGTAACCGTTCCGAAGTCAAACTACATTGCCGTTCGCGGACACGGAAACCCCAACGAGGTCGGCGGTGCCTATCAGCAGGCGGTTGGCATTCTGTACGCCCTTGCCTATACGCTGAAAATGAGCTATAAAACCGACCACCGAATTGAAGGCTTTTTTGAGTATGTCGTACCTCCGCTTGAAGGCTTCTGGTGGCAGGACGGCGTGGACGGAATTGATTACGAAAACAAGGATAAATTCAACTGGATTTCTGTTATCCGTCTACCCGATTTTGTAACAAAAGCCGACTTTGACTGGGCGGTGGAAACGGCGGCGAAAAAGAAGAAGCTTGACTGCTCAGCCGCCGAATTTCTCACAATAGACGAGGGACTGTGCGTGCAGATTATGCACATCGGCCCGTTTGATAATGAGCCTGCTACGATTGCGCTGATGGACAGCTTCCTTGCCGAAAACGGCTACGAAACCGATATTACCGACACCCGTCTGCATCACGAGATTTATCTTTCCGATGCGCGCAGGGTTGCACCGGAAAAGTGGAAAACGGTGATTCGGCACCCCATCAAAAAGAAATAGACAGACTACGGTTTGCGTGGTAATATTCTATCCGTTCTTTGTCAGTATTCTTTACGGGAGGAATTTGTATGGACACTGTGCGCAGTAAGCTGACGGTGTTTTTTGAAGAACCGTATTGGGTTGGAGTCTTTGAAAAAATTGAAGGCGGAAAACTATCCGCAGCAAAAGTAACCTTTGGCGCAGAGCCTAAGGATTACGATATATACGATTTCATCTTGAAGCACTATTACGAGCTGCAATACAGTCCGGCTGTGGAAGCAGTTGTAAAGGATACCGCCAAAAATCCGAAGCGGATGCAGCGTGAGGCAAGAAAGCAGACACAGGAAACCGGTATCGGCACAAAGTCTCAGCAGGCACTGAAATTACAGCAGGAGCAGTTTAAAACGGAGCGCAAGGTCAAAAGCCGCGAGCAGAAGCTTGCGGAAGCCGAGCGTCAGTTTGAATTAAGGCAACAAAAAAAGAAGGAAAAGCACAGAGGGCATTGATACCCCTGTCTTTCCCTCATATTATATTTCGAATAGGAGCAGAAAAAAATGAAAAAAGCAGTAATTTACATACACGGCAAGCGAGGCAACGCCGCGGAATCGGCACACTTTGAGCCACTTTTCCCCGATTGCGATGTAATCGGCTTCGACTACAAGGCCGAAATGCCGTGGGACTCAAAGGCCGAGCTTTCTCAGTACTTTGACGAGGTATGCAAGAAGTACGACTCCGTTTCCGTTATCGGCAACAGCATCGGCTGCTTCTACACAATGAACGCAGGGATTGACGACAAGGTCGATATGGCATACTTTATCTCCCCCGTAGGCGATATGGAAAAGTTCATTCTCGGTATGATGGCAGGCGCAAATGTAACGGAGGACGAGCTTCGCGAGAAGAAGGAAATCACTACCGCAAACGGTGCGGTGCTTTCATGGGAATATCTCAGCTATGTCAGAAGCAATCCCATGAGCTGGAGCGCTCCCGCACACATTCTCTACGGCGAATTTGACAATCTGACCGACATCGGAACAATGACCGCACTTGCCGAAAAAATCGGCGCTGACCTTGAGGTTATGAAGGGCGGCGAGCACTGGTTCCACACCGACGAGCAGATGGAGTATATCGACAAGTGGATAAGAAGCTTCTGACAAAAGCGAATATCATCACCTTCAGCCGGATAATCCTGTCCCTTGTTCTGCTGCTTACCGAACCGCTGTCCTCTCCGTTTTTGGCGGTTTATCTGCTGTGCGGACTTACGGATATGGTGGACGGCACGGTTGCACGACGGACAAACACCGTAAGCGTCTTCGGCTCAAGGCTCGATACGGCAGCGGATTTTGTTATGGTTGCGGTATGTCTTATAAAGCTCATTCCCGTGCTTGATTTTGAGCCGTGGATGCTGATATGGCTTGCGGCCATTGCCCTTATAAAAGCAATCAATGTCATCTCGGGGCTTGTGATGCACAAAAGACTTGTAACTCCGCACACAGCCTTAAACAAGGTGACGGGCTGCATCATATTCATCCTGCCGTTTACCCTCAATTTCATTGATTTCAAATACAGCGCAGCGCTTTCCTGCGCGGTAGCTACCCTTGCGGCAATTCAGGAGGGACATTTTATCAGAACAAAAGGCTGAGCCTTAAATAATGCAACAAGCGCCCGGATTTCTCCGGGCGCTTGCCATATGAATAGAAAGGATTCTGCCTTGCTTAGATGCACCTTAAGCAAAGGAAGACGGTAGAAATAGCAATTGCGATGATTGTTGCGGGTATCATAAGCTTGCAATACTTGCCCCAGCCGATGCTGTAGCCTTCCTTGTTTGCAATTGAGATGCCCACGACATTTGCGGATGCGCCGATGGGAGTTGCGCTGCCGCCGAGGTCGGTGCCCATTGCGAGAGACCATGCCATAAGCGGAAGGTCGATTCCCGCGGACATTGAGATGCTTCTGATTACGGGAATCATGGTAGCCGCAAACGGAATGTTATCAACGAATGCGCTGGCTATTGCGGAAACCCATACAATGATGATGACGGTGATTACAACACTGCCGTTGCTGAGGCTCTGAATCATTGCGGCAATGGACTCAAGAACGCCGGTCTGCTCAAGACCGCCGATGACTATGAACAGTCCGATGAAGAACAGCAGAGTCTTGTAGTCGATGTTCTTAATCAGTCGGATTGCGTCCTTCGGCTGAATAAGAGATGTGAGGATTGCGACGATGACGCCGATTGTTGCAACGGTAAGTCCGATTGCTGCGTGGTTAACCAGCAATACAACTGCAACCGCAAATACGAGAGTGCTGCAGATGAACTTTCTCTTATCGGTAATTGCGTTCTTGGGGTTAATGTCAACACCCTCCAGGTCCGCAACGCCGTTTTTCTTAATCTTTTTGCCCAGCACCAGATAGAAGTATACAATGATTGCAACTGCTGCAGCCGCAGCAATTATGCCGGTATTGGAAACGAAGTCACCGAAGGTGTAGCCCAAGGATGTACCGATTATGATATTCGGGGGGTCGCCGCACATGGTTGCGCTGCCGCCGAGGTTTGCGCAAAAGATTTCTGCCATAATAAAGGGTATCGGGTCAAACTGCAGCAGTCTTGCAAGCTCAATGGTAACTGCAGCGAGGAACAGTATTACGGTGATACTGTCGATGAACATTGAGAGAACACCTGCAAGAATCATGAAGGTGAGGAAAATTGCAATGGGCTTGTAGTTGACAAGCTTGGCAATTCTCATGCAAAGCCATCTGAAGAAGCCAGCCTCGGACATACCCTCGACCATTATCATCATGCCTGCGATGAAAATGATGGTTTCCCAGTTAATGCCGCCGGAGGTGCCTGCCTCGGTGCCCTTCTGATACCAGAAGCTCAGCTCCGCAAGCTTTGAAAGGTTCAGAGTTTCGGAAACGGCGGTCATGCTCTGCATGCACAAGCCGAATACAACAATGAGTGTAAGTGCGCCCGCAATAAGCGTTACAATGTGACGCTCAAGCTTGCTGGCCACTATCATAACAAACATAACAACAAATATTATTGCTGCAAAGATTTCTGCTACCATATGCATCTCCTTCATCAACTTTTACAAAAAGTCGCATTATTCTACATAAATTATAATCACAAATTGTTCTGATTGTACAATACATAATACATATATATGTCATAAGGGTTATTTATTTGTCAATTATTTAGTCGACAATTTGCGCTAAATTGTCGTATTAATCGCATATTTTGCACATTTTTCGGGTATTCCGGCGAGGAAAATTTAGTTCACATTTTTTAATTTTATGCAAAAATCGGTGTGAAAGCCTTTGGCTTTCACACCGATTTATCGTATTACCTGCCGAAAAGAGATGAAATTCTGCTGAGAAGCTTCTCGCCGATGTAGCTGATGCTTGCGGTAACCGTCCTGACAACATGGTTTACGGTCTGCTCGGGAACATCAACCGTTGCAACGGGAGTTACCACCTTGCCGTAGCTGAGAACCTTGCCGCAATCGCTGCAAATCTTCACATCAACGACACCGCTGCCGTTTTTTGCTGTCTGGCTGACGGTCTTGACATTTTCGTGGTGGCAGGTGTTAAGCTCCGCGAGGCTGTCGAGAACAGTTCGCGCTATGTACTCCTGCCCCTCTGCATTCGGGTGAATTCCGAGAAGAACATTGCTCAAATCGGAAACAAGGTCCGCAACAGATGTTCCCTTTGCGTAGAACATATCCACATCGGGAGCTGCAACATAGTAAACATTGTTGTACTTATCGGCTACGGATGAGTAGTAGTCATTCAGCGACAGAATCGCAAGATTAAGCATATTGAAAATCACGGATTCGGTATCGGGAATTACGGAGAGCGTGGACAGCGCGTTGTAGTAGCCGAGAACTATGATGTCTGCATTCTCGGGAGCCACTTGCGCAACCTCGCCGATGACCGCGTCAATATTCTGCCGTAAATCGCCCAGCTCTCTGAAGAATGCTTTTTCAATATTGGGCAGCACCTGCGTGCCGTCGCCCACATTTGCCACTGCATTAAGCACATACTCCAGCGCAGAGTCTGCACCGTCGATGCTCTGAATTTCGTTAATGTCAACAAGCCCGCTTGCGCAGACTACATTAACGAGTGTGGCGGTGATATCGTTAAAGCCGACCTGAACGGTAACGAGGTCGGATTCGCCCAGCTGCTCAACAAGCTTAGGTCCGATGCTGAACAGTGCCTCCGCTCTTTCGGACTTTCTGTTGCCATAGGCATCGCCCTCATGGACATAGGGATTTTCGTAGCCCAGCGCCGCCTCAAGCAGAGATCGGTACTCGCTTATGCGGCTGCCCGAGCT
>JAZUJB010000078.1:0-6426 GCA_045642545.1 Oscillospiraceae bacterium | reverse complement strand
ATTCTGCGCAGGGTTTCGGCCTTGCCGAGAATGCGGCAAATCTCAACCGCACCGCCGGGGGTTACGGCCTTGCCTGCCGCTGCAATGCGCACGGGCCACATAACCTTTGCGTTTTTGCACTCGCAGGCAGCTGCCATATCGGTCATTGCGGTGAGAATGTTCTCGTCGCACCAATCGTCGATTGCCTCGAATACGGGCAGCATCTTCTTGAGCATCTCAAGAGAGCCTGCCTCGTCGGTCTTGGACTTCTTGTGGATGTAAAGCTCGGTTTCGTACTCGGGAAGAGCGTCGAAGAAGTCAAGCTTCTCGGGAATGTCGGTGAGAACCTCGGTTCTCTGCTGTAGGAGTGCTGCAATTGCGGCAGGGTCAATCTCGGGGTTTTTGACAGCCTGTCTTATATAGGGCTCCGCAGCCTTAGTAAAATCCTCGGCGCTCATATTGCGGATATACTCGGCGTTGAAGAATTTGAGCTTTTCAATGTCGAAGATTGCGGGGGACTTCGATAAGCCCTTGAGCTCAAAGATTTCCGCAAGCTCTGCCATTGTGTAGACCTCGCGCTCACCGCCGGGGCTCCAGCCGAGAAGTGCGACATAGTTTACAACGGCATCGGTGAGATAGCCCTGCGCGATGAGGTCCTCGTAGGAGGGGTCGCCGTGGCGCTTGCTCATCTTGTTGTGTGCATCGCGCATAACGGGTGAGCAGTGGACATAGCAGGGAATGTCCCAGCCGAAGCTTTCGTACAGAAGATTGTACTTGGGTGAGCTTGACAGATACTCCGAGCCGCGAACGACATGGGTGATGCCCATGAGGTGGTCGTCAACAACATTTGCGAAGTTGTAGGTCGGCAGACCGTCGCGCTTTATAAGCACCTGGTCATCAAGGGTGTTGTTCTCAACGGTGATATCGCCGAAAATTTCATCGTGGAAGGTGGTTGTTCCCTCAGAGGGAATACGCTGGCGGATAACATAGGGCTCGCCTGCGGCGGCCTTTGCGTCGGACTCTGCCTTGGGCATATCGCGGCAGGGGTCTGCGACCTTTTCAAAGCCTGCGTCCTCGTCAGCTTCGCACTTTTCGCAGAAGCAGCGGTATGCAAAGCCCTTCTCAACGAGAAGCTCGGCATATTCCTTGTAAAGTCCGCGGCGCTCGGTCTGGACATAGGGGCCTACGGGACCGCCCACATCGGGACCCTCGTCGTGGTCAAGGCCGCACTCGGTCATGGTGCGGTAGATTACATCGACTGCGCCCTCAACATAGCGCTCCTGGTCGGTGTCCTCAATGCGAAGAATGAACTTGCCCTTGTTGTGGCGGGCAATCAGCCATGTATACAGTGCGGTTCTGAGATTGCCGACATGCATATAACCCGTGGGGCTGGGAGCAAAACGGGTGCGCACCTCGCCCTTGGGAATGCGTGCCTCCATCTCCTCAAACCATTTTGCGTCTTTCATAATTCCTCCAAAGCTGTGAGTTTAAAAAAGGCTTTCCGCCTTTTATTTTATATACTAATTTATAATTTACATTTTCATTATTGTCAAGTAACAGTTAAAATGGTAAAATGTGAATTTAGCAAAAGAAAAATACCTGAAAGGCTCATATACAATGGAAAATACAAATAAAAAGATTATGCTCTCGGGCATCCAGCCCTCAGGCGACCTGCATCTCGGCAACTACCTCGGTGCAGTCAAGAACTGGAGTGCGCTGGCAGACGAGTTTGACTGCTACTACTTCATGGCTGACCTGCACACCCTCACCGTTCGTCAGAACCCCGCAGAGTTCCGCCGCCGCGCGCTGACTCAGCTTGCGCAGTACATCGCCTGCGGTCTTGACCCCGAAAAGAACACTCTGTTCCTGCAGAGCCATGTGCATGAGCACGCCGAGCTCGGCTGGGTGCTCAACTGCTACACTATGTTCGGCGAGCTCTCCCGCATGACTCAGTTCAAGGACAAGAGCGCAAAGAATGCCGACAACATCAACGGTGGTCTGTTCACCTATCCCGCTCTCATGGCGGCTGACATTCTGCTTTATCAGGCAGACTATGTTCCCGTAGGCGAGGACCAGCGTCAGCACTGCGAGCTTACACGCGATATCGCAACCCGCTTCAACAACCTCTACGGCGAAACCTTCAAGATTCCCGAGGCATATATCCCCAAGGTGGGCGCACGCGTCATGGGACTGGGCAACCCCTCCTCCAAGATGAGCAAGTCCGACCCCAACGGCTGCGTATTCCTGCTTGAAAAGCCCGAGGACATCGCACGCAAGTTCAAGCGCGCGGTTACCGACTCCGATACCGAGCACTGCGTACACTTCGATATGGAAAACAAGCCCGGCGTTTCCAACCTCATGAGCATCTACGCCTCCGTAACCGGCAAGAGCTTCGAGGAGATTGAGCGCGAGTTTGACGGACTCGGCTACGGCGCATTCAAGCCCGCTGTCGGCGATGCAGTTATCGAAACCCTGCGTCCCATCCGCGAGGAGGCAGAGCGCATTCTTGCCGACAAGGCATACCTCGAGCAGGTCTACACCGAGGGCGCTCAGAAGGCAAGCTACATTGCCCGCAAGACTCTGCGCAAGGTTTACAAGAAAATCGGTCTGGTTGAAAAGCCCCGCTTTTAATTCTTTCTTATTCGGAGATAACTATGATTGATTTCAGTATGGCCGCATGGGTTAAAATTCTCCTTGCGCTCGTAATTGCTTTCGTCATCTCCTTCATAGCAACGCCCGTTGTCAAGGCGTTTGCCGTGCAGGTAGGTGCTATCGATGTGCCCGATAAGAAGCGCCATATCCACTCGCACCCCATTCCCCGCATGGGCGGTCTGGCAATTTTCATCGGCTTTCTGCTTTCGGTGCTGCTGTTTGCGGATATCACAACGCAGGTGCGCGGCATTCTCTTCGGCGCAATCCTGATTGCCGTTGTCGGCGCACTCGACGATGTGCTGAATCTCAACGCATGGCTCAAGTTCGGCGTGCAGATTATCGCCGCCGTTGTTGCCGTGCTTTCGGGCATCATCATCAATGTTGTTTCAAACCCCCTGCTCATCACAAGCGAGCAGGCTATGACCATCGGCATTCTCGCCGTTCCCGTTACTATTCTGTGGATAGTCGGCGTTACAAACTCCGTTAACCTAATAGACGGTCTTGACGGACTTGCCTGCGGCGTTTCCGCAATCGCCTCGCTGTCCATGCTCGTGGTTTCGATGCTCGTCTCCACCTCGAACAGCAATGTTGCCACCATTCTCGCAGCGCTCTGCGGAGCCTGCCTCGGCTTCATTCCCTATAACCTCAACCCCGCGAAGATTTTCATGGGCGATACGGGCGCGCTGCTGCTCGGCTATATCCTCGCGACCGCGTCGGTCATAGGTATGTTCAAGTTCTACGCCATCGTGACCTTTATTCTGCCCGTGCTTGCGCTTGCCGTGCCTCTGTCGGATACCGTATTTGCATTCACCCGCCGCATTCTGCACGGTCAGAGCCCCTTCCACGCCGACCGCGGCCACTTCCACCACAAGCTGATTGATATGGGCCTCAACCAGAAGCAGGCCGTTGCGGTGCTTTACGCAATTTCCGCAATTCTCGGTCTTGCCGCGGTGCTTCTCACCTCAACCGGCTTTACTAGAACTATCCTCGCAGCAATTGCCTTTGCAATCGCTGTCTGCGTATGGCTCTTCGTTTTCAGACACAACAACAATATTCACCTTCACCACGAGGAATCCGAAAAGTCCGAGGAAGCAACAGAAGAATAAAAAACAGAAAGCACCGCTCCTGCGGTGCTTTTTTCAAAGAAGATACATTGCGCCCATTATTATGAGCAGCTCCTTGTCGCGGCTTTCGCGGGACATAAGGTAAAGTATAAGTATCAGCAGCAAATCCTCTGTCTCAAGCTCACCGAGCTTCTGCGGAATATAGCCTGCGAGCGCTCCGCCCGAGGGCTTCATCGGCGGCGGATTTTTGCGCTGCGGCGGCTTTTTATTCTGCCGCGGAGGCTCCTCCATTCGCTCGGGACGGCTGCCGCTGCCGCGGTAACGGTTATAAGCTGCCATCTTCGTCGCCTCCGAGCTGCGTTGCCGCAAGCTCCGCAATCGATGCAAGCTTTGCGATTTTCATCGCCTTATCCATCTTGCTTCGCCGCTTTTCCGAAAGATACGGCCGCATAGCCTCGAGCAGTTTTTTATCGTTGCTGCTTTTGGCCTCCGCGCCGCTCATAAGACTGCTGATTTTTCTGAGCATACCCGGGTCAATATCCATTTCGGGCATTGACGGCATGGGTGCATCGCCGCCCATGAGCGACCTTGCCATGCTTGCAAACCGCTCCATCTGGCTCGGATTATTGAGCAGCTCATTCAGCTTATCCTCAAACTCGCTCACGGGCATTGCCTCCTTTTACTCCATCGCTTTTTTAAGACTCTCGGCAAGGCGCCTGCCCTCGTCGGTGCTGAGCACCTGCGAGAGTATGCCCTTTAACGCCGCCATATCGCCCGATTTTGCCGCGCGCTCCACCTCGGCGGCATCGACCATGCGGCCGATTGCCTTTCCGTCTGCGGAGTCGGCAAGCACCTTGAGCTTTTCGCTCTTGCCGCTGCGGTTAAGCTCCTCGCCGAGCTTTTCCAAATCCTTCACAAGTCATCACCCGATTTATTATATTCATTCACACTGCGGAGGTTTACAATGAAAATTGCAGTTTTTTCCGATACACACGGCTCACCTCGCGGCATGCTCAACGCCGTCAAGGAATATTGCCCCGACCAGATAATCCACCTCGGCGACGGCATACGCGACACCGAAAGGCTCGCAAAGGAGTTTCCGTATATCCCCGTCTGCGCCGTGCCCGGCAACTGCGACTATGACTCGCAGGAGCCCGAATACAAGGTCATTCAGCTCGGCACGCTCAAGGCGTTTCTGACTCACGGCCACCGCTACGCCGTGCGCTACGGCAAGCTCGACACTCTGCTGTACGCCGCCGAATGCAACGGCGCGCAGCTTGCGATGTTCGGCCACACCCACCGCGCGGGCTTTGAGCAGCTTGAGGGCATTTTCGTGCTCAACCCCGGCACCGCAGGTCAGGGCGCGAACAGAACATGGGCAAAGCTTGAGCTCGGCCCGACGGGCGAGATAAGCTGCGAAATCTGCGACATAAAGTAACTCTCAACACAAGCGGACTTTTCGCAGAAAGTTTTGACAAATATCGACAATTATTGGAAAGCATCGACTCGGTATCGCATAAATCGCCGCCGATAGGTCGAATTATGTCAACAATTTCTTCACCCGCTCGACCATTTTCGCGCGTCAAAAAGGTTTCGGATATGGTAAGTTTATATCACAAAGGCGTATGTTTTTGCTAAATTAATACTTGCATCGCCGTTTATGCGACTTACTGGAGGATAATAATTATGGAAACCAAAACCCGCGTTCTTATTGCAGATACAAATGAAGATTTCAGACGCCTTATGACCGAGGTGCTGCGCAACGAGGAAGATTTGGAGCTCGTCTGCTGCGTCAGCGACGGCATCGATGCGCTTGCGCTTACCGCGGAGAACAAGCCCGATGTCATTGTGCTCGACCTCGTGCTTGCAAAGCTTGACGGTCTTGAGGTGCTGCGCCGTCTGCCCGAGGCCTGCGCCGACACAAGTGCGCTTGTCGTGTCTGGCTTCTACAACGACAAAATCATCACGGAGTGCGCCGCGCTCGGTGCGTCCTACTTCGTCACTAAGCCCTGCGACATAGTTACGCTGCTTGACCGCATCCGTCAGATAAGCGCGTTTAAGCATAACACCTCTCCCGTGCAGACGCAGGCAAACGATGCCGCGCTCGAGGCGCTCGTCACCGAGATTATCCACGAGATAGGCGTGCCCGCTCACATCAAGGGCTATCAGTATCTGCGCGAGGCAATTATCCTCACCATCAACGATATGGACATCATAAACGCGGTCACCAAGGTGCTGTATCCCGAGGTCGCAAAGAAGTTCAACACAACGCCCTCGCGCGTTGAGCGTGCCATCCGCCACGCAATCGAGGTCGCGTGGGACAGAGGCGATATTGAAGTTCTGCAGAAGTTCTTCGGCTACACCGTGTCAAACATCAAGGGCAAGCCCACAAATTCGGAGTTCATCGCAATGATTGCCGACTGCCTTTCCCTTCGTCAGAAGCAGGGCGTAAGGTGAGGAAAGCATTTTAATAATATTTATAATGACTGACACTCCCTGTCAGTTGGGTGCACAATCCAACGACGGGGAGTGTTTTTTGCACGATTTAAGCAGCAAGCTGCGGCTCTTTGAAGGACGGTGCAGAGATGAACTGAACGCAATTGCACTTGCGCAGGTGATTTGCAGATGATAAAATAACTGCATTGTACTGCTAATATATAGAGGAAATTTTGAATGAGCACAAGAAAACCGTATACGAAATATCTGTTCCTCCTTCTGGGGCTGTTGTCCT